>JAPFDH010000009.1 GCA_026169045.1 Lachnospiraceae bacterium
CTTTTTCAGTTATCTAATGAAAATTTATTAGATATAGAAAAAGACACTATATTTCAAGTGCCATTCTCTTATACACCAGTATTCTGCAAGCAGGTAAACACAGGTTATTCCTTAATATCCTTTTGTTTGGGAAACTCCGGTCTCCCATTTCGAAACTGCCTGATAAGTAACTCCCAGCATCCCGGCCAATTGTTCCTGTGTCAAACCCGCTTCTTTTCTTAATTCAGCAATTCTATTTCCCAATTGATTTTCCATTTGTTTCTCCATAAAAAACCTCCTTATTGCACTGCTTTCTATCAATTTATCTGTCTGCATGTAAATTCTTTATTGGACGCCCAGCAGATCTTTTTCTCTGCACCTTCAGTGTACGGAAAGACGGAAAAAATAGCAATCAAATATTTGTTGAATTCTTTCTCCTTTATCACTCAACCAACAGTTGAGTGTATTATTTACGCGCAGACAACGAAAAAAACGCAGAAGCACTCCTGTATGCCCCTGCGTTTCTCTTTATCTTCATGAAAACATTAACTCTGTCCCAATATTCTTATGCTTCTTCTTTTCCACTTTTTATAGCAATTTCCAGTTCATCCAGCTGCTTTTCATCCACCACATTCGGTGCATCTGTCATCAGACAGGAAGCATCTTTTACTTTCGGGAATGCGATTACCTCACGAATGCTATCTTCCTGTGCCATAAGCATAATCAGACGATCCAGCCCGTATGCCAGACCTGCGTGAGGAGGAACACCATACTTGAATGCATTCAGAAGGAATCCAAAACGATCATATGCTTCTTCCTCCGTAAATCCCAATGCTTCAAACATTTTTTCCTGTATGTCACTCTGGAAAATACGAACACTTCCTCCACCGATTTCCGTACCATTTAATGTAATATCATATGCCTGTGCGCGCACACGGCCCGGATCGGTTGTCAGATACGGAATATCTTCTTCCACCGGCATGGTAAATGGATGGTGCATAGCCACATAACGATTTTCTTCCTCCGAGTACTCAAATAACGGGAAATCAGTAATCCATAAGAATTTGTATTCATCCTTCTTTAACAGACCCAACTGACCGGCAATTTCCAAACGAAGGGCACCGAGTACATTCCACACAATCGTGTTTTTATCCGCTGCAAAAAGCAGTAAATCTCCCGGCTTTCCTTCCAAACGGCTCACGATCTGATCCAATTCTTCCGGCTTCATGAATTTGGCAAATGGAGACTTGTATGTGCCGTCTTCATTGATTACCAGATATGCCAGTCCCTTTGCGCCATAACCTTTTGCAAAATCTACCAGTGCGTCAATCTTTTTTCTTGGCATATGTCCCTGTCCGTTTGCGTTGATTCCACGTACCGAACCACCGTTTTCCAATGCACCTATAAATACACCAAATCCACAATCCTTTACCAGATCCGATATATCTTTCAATTCCATTCCAAAGCGAATGTCCGGCTTATCTGATCCAAAACGATCCATAGCTTCCTGCCATGTCATCCGCTGAATCGGCAAAGGTACCTCCACGCCAATGGCATCCTTAAAGATTTTAGCCAGCAGCCGTTCATTTACATCCATTACATCATTAGCATCTACAAAAGAGAGCTCCATGTCAATCTGTGTGAATTCCGGCTGACGGTCTGCACGAAGGTCTTCATCTCTGAAACATTTTGCGATCTGAAAATAACGGTCATATCCGGAACACATCAAAAGCTGTTTAAACAGCTGTGGTGATTGGGGAAGGGCATAAAAATTACCCGGATGTACACGGCTGGGCACCAGATAATCCCTGGCTCCTTCCGGCGTACTTTTCGTCAAAATCGGGGTTTCAATCTCTAAAAATCCTTCTTCTGCCAGGAAATTACGTGTACTGGTGCAGACTTTGCTTCTCAGCATCAGATTTCTTTGAAGGCTTGGTCTTCGCAAATCCAGATAACGATATTTCAAGCGCAGTTCATCCTTTGTTGTGATACCATCTTCAATTGGGAAAGGAGGTGTGAGAGCTTCGGATAATATGCGAAGCGCAGTCACCTTAATTTCAATATCTCCGGTCTTTAAGTTTTCATTGACTGCACCGGAACGTTTTACAACTTCACCCACAGCAGCGATAACAAATTCACTTCTTAACGTTCCTGCCTTTTCAAATCCTTCTTTTCCTATATTTATTTCATCAAACATTAACTGCAAAATACCACTTCTGTCCCGCAAGTCCACAAAAATCAAACTTCCCAAATTACGTCTTTTCTGTACCCAACCCATAACGGTAACGGTTTCTCCGATATTTTGACTGGACACCTCGGTACAGCGATGTGTCCTCTTTAAACCTTTCATTGACTCTGCCATAATACACTCCTATTTTTTTCGTTTCGTATTGATACACGCATCCCTGCAAATTCTCAATTTTTCAAAGGATTTTTATAAAATTCCTTAAACTGGGTATATCCTTCTGCAGTAAGCTGCTCTTTCTGAAACTTTTTATTTTTGTTCATCATAGATACCAACACCTGTCCTCCGTTTTCACGGACACTCTGTGCTTCTTTTAATACCTCACAGAGACGTGCACTATCCATTCCCTTTTCAATCAGATAAGCTGTCTTTTCGCCTTTGAACGGCACTTCAAAATGCTGATCCAATAATATTGTAACAATCCGTTCAAAACCGATACTGAATCCGCAGGCACATGTCTGCATATTCGTAAATTTTCCAATCATTTCATCGTAGCGTCCGCCACCAGCTACAGAACTTCCAAACTGGGGCACCTCAATTTCAAAAATGGTACCGGTATAATAAGACATGCCGCGAACCAGTGTAGGATCAAAAATCAGGGAAAAATCCACTTCAGAAGTCGTTTTTACACTATCGATAATCTCCTTCAGATTTTCTACAGCGCCATCTTCCACAACACCTTCCAGAATATTTCCCAGGGCTGCCAAACCGCCATCTTCCTCTCCCTGTTTTAACAGGTCAAACAATCCCATATACTTCTCTACGGAATCTGCACAAAATCCAGCTTCCAACAGTTCTTCTTTTACACCTTCCTGACCGATCTTGTCCATCTTATCCAGAATGATAAATACTTCATCAAACTGTTCCGGTGCAAATCCGCTGTATTGAGCCATCGCTTTTAAAATTCTTCTGTCATTGATATGAATTTTGAATCCCTTAAAATTCAGTTTCCCCAGAAGAGTCGTCGTCGCTAAAATCAATTCTATTTCTGCCAGATTGGTCGGATCTCCTAAAATATCAATATCACACTGATAAAATTGTCTGAATCTTCCCTTTTGAGGCCGATCTGCTCTCCAGACAGGGCCAATCTGCAATGCCTTAAAGGGCTTTGGCAATGCACTGGCATTATTGGAATAAAAACGAGACAGCGGAACCGTTAAATCATAGCGCAGCCCACTATCTGCCAGATCATTTTCACATTGTGCATGCTCCAGATCAAACTTCTCTCCGCGCTTCATAATTTTGAAAATCAGTTTTTCATTTTCTCCCCCCTGCTTATTGGATAAATTTCCAATATTTTCCACGCAAGGCGTCTCAATTGAAGTAAAACCAAATCCCTTATATGTCTCTTTAATAAGAGAAATCACATAATCTCGAATCTGCATTTCTGCAGGTAAAATATCTTTCATACCGGTAACCGGCTTTTTACTCATTGCCATGGCAAACATTCCTTTCCTGTTGCATTCTTTGCAAAGTATACCATTTTTTTTATCCCCATGCAAGAGTGCAGAGAAGTTCTCTTCCACAAAAAAGGAATCTAACCGCAGTTAAATTCCTTTTCTGAATCTCTTTTCGTTTTATTTTCTTTTTTCCAGTATTACTTTTATCAGCTGTATCAAAACAGTCGGGATAAACGCCAATACCACGATCGTTCCCATCTGACCTCCTGTAAGCGGGGATACAGAGAACAAACGCTCCAATATGGGAACAAATAGTACCAAAACCAACAATGCCACTCCGGCAAAAAATGCTCCCACACTATACCAATTCGTAGATAGCTTCAAATAAAAAATGGAATGTTTGCTTCTGCAGTTAAATCCATGGAACAAACGGGCTAATGTCAATGTGGCAAATGCCATCGTACTGGCCACGGTTGACCCTCCGGCAGAAAGTCCCATATGAAATGCAATCATGGTACATACCGCAATGAGTGCTCCCTGTAACAAAATAGACAGCATAAAGTCTTTTGTCAGAATTCCTTCCTTAGGATCCCTTGGTTTTTCTCCCAACAAGTCTTTTTCCGGATTTTCCATACCGATTGCCAGCGCCGGAAGGGAATCTGTAAGTAAATTAATAAACAGAAGATGAACCGGCTGGAAAGGAACCGGAAGTGCCATCAATGATGTGTAAAGCACAGCCAGAATACCGGCCATATTTCCTGACAAAAGGAACTGAATCGCATTTTTAATATTTCGATATACGTTACGTCCGTTTGCCACCGCTTTAATTATTGTAGCAAAATTATCATCCGTCAGAATCATAGAAGCAGCATCCTTGGAAACCTCAGTACCTGTAATTCCCATGGCCACACCGATATCTGCTTTTTTCAAGGCCGGTGCATCATTCACGCCATCTCCTGTCATCGATACAATATTTCCCTTTTTCTGCCATGCTTCTACAATACGAATCTTATTTTCCGGAGATACTCTCGCATAAACAGAGATATGTTCAATCTTATCATTCAACTCCTCGTCTGACATAGCATCCAGTTCCACTCCGGTTACAGCCATATCGCCTTCTTCAAAAATACCAATCTGTTTTGCAATGGCTGTGGCTGTGATCTTATGATCTCCCGTAATCATAACCGGACGAATTCCTGCCCGTTTTGCATCTGCAACTGCTGCCTTCGACTCTTCTCTCGGCGGATCTACCATGGCTACCAATCCCAGGAAAATGAAATCGGTCTCGTTTTCCAAACATAACGAATCTTCTTCTCCGACTTCTTTATAACCAAATGCCAATACACGAAGTCCATTTTCTGAAAATTCCAGATTTTTCTTTAAAATTTCCTCTTTGTCTGCTTCAGTAATTGGACATACATTGTCGTCCTTTCGGATTCGCGTCGTACGATCCAAAAGAACGTCCAAAGCTCCTTTGGTCAGTACCGTGTTAATTCCATGGAGACGATATTTTGTACTCATCAGCTTTCTGTCTGAATCAAACGGAATTTCTTCCAGTCGTACCATCATTTCTCTTAAAAGGGTATCCTTTACGTTTGCCTTTCCTGCCATTTCCAAAAGGGCATACTCCGTAGGATCTCCAATTCCTTTTCCATTCACAATGGAAGAATCGTTTGTAAGAACCGCATCGTATAACAAATAGCGATGAAGCTGCCTTGTGATATCTAATTCTTCCGGATTTAATGTTTCCCCACCCACATATATTTTCTGAACTGTCATTTTATTCTGAGTCAGTGTTCCAGTTTTATCGGAGCAAATAACCGATACACATCCCAGACTTTCCACTGCCTTTAATTCTTTCATAATGGCATGCTCTCTCGCCATTTTCTGAGTTCCCATTGCCTGTACAATGGTAACAATGGAGCTAAGGGCTTCCGGAATTGCCGCAACAGCCAAAGCCACAGCAAACATCAGTGAATCTAAGATGGGCATTTCTCTGTAAATACTCAGAAGAAATACAACACCACAGATGATCATTATAATAAACGCCAATCGGCTGCTAAATTTATCCAAACTTTCCTGCAGCGGAGTTTTCTTTTCTTTTGTAGCATTCATCAGTGATGCGATCTTACCAATCTCTGTATCCATTCCTGTTCCTGTTACAATGACTTCCGCACGGCCATATGTGACAAGACTGCTGGAATACACCATATTGGTCCGATCTGCCAACGGTACTTCGCCCTCAATGGTATCCTCCGTTTTATCCACATTCGTTGATTCACCTGTTAATGAACTTTCATTCACCTGCAATGAATAATTATGAAGGATTCGTCCGTCCGCTGCCACCAAATCTCCGGCTTCCAGCAAAAGCAAATCCCCCGGCACCACTTCTTTAGAAGGAATCTCTATCTTTCTACCATCTCGAATGACTTTTGCATTGGGAGACGAAAGAGATTTTAAACTTTCCAATGATTTTTCTGCCTTTTTATTCTGCACCGTTCCCAATACGGCATTCAATATTAATACAGCAATAATTACGATGGTACTTTCCACATTCCCTGATACCATGGAAATTCCGGCGGCTATCAGCAGGATAATTACCATTAAATCACAGAATTGTTCTAAAAATACCTGAAGAGTAGTTTTCTTCTTCCCCTCTTTTAATGCATTGGGACCTTTTTCTTCCAAAAGTTGTTTCGCTTTTGCAGATGTCAGTCCGTCTTTTCCTGTTCCCATTTTTTCCTGTACCGACTCAGATTGCTGCTGGTACCATTCTTTCATAAGCTGTTCTCCTTTCCTTTCTCCCGCTTCATTCTTTTGTCTCGTCACATTGCTGATAAATCTTTTTCTGACCTGTAACACCATACAAAAATTTAATTGATCGGTTTTTGTATCGAAACCCACAAATAAAATGTCCAGTGAAACAAAAAAGACTTTTAATGTATCTATTCAAACAGATTCCATCCGTTCAAACAAATACATTAAAAGTCTTGTACCCGATCGCGGTATCCATTGCCAGACCGAAGCGGTCGCGAATGTTGACAATGAATCAAAACTACTCCCCTTTAATGGAATATATTCGTTTCATTGGGATCAGTATACGGGAAAAAAGGGTTTCTGTCAACCCCTTTTTCCTACTTCAAGACTTCCAAACGAGCCAATGCTCTTTTTAATGCCATGTCCGCTTGAAGGAGTGTCCGCTCATCTTCCCCTGTTTCCAGTTTTCTCTGCGCCCGAATTCTCGCTTCTTCCGCTCGATTTTTATTAATTTCCTCCGGCCACTCGGCAATTTCCGCAATAACAGAAACCTTTTCCGGAAGAATCTCGGCAAATCCCGTATGAAGTGCCGCTTTTTTTATCTGTTCTCCATTTCGTATGGCCAATACACCAGGATCCAGAATCACAGTCATTGGTTCATGACCGGCATAAATACCGATCCGGCCTTCTCCTGTTTTCATTTCCACAAATTCGGCTTCTCCTTCAAAAAAAATCCTGTTGGGTGTCACCACCTGCAAATGAAATTTTTCCGGCATAAGCCCTCCTATCTTTTCACTTTAGCCAATACGTCTTCAATTCCACCGGCATTCAGGAAATAACCTTCTGGTATATCATCATGTTTTCCTTCCAATATTTCCTTAAATCCCTGAATTGTTTCCGACAGTGGCACATATTTTCCGGGTAATCCCGTAAACTGTCCGGCAACAAAAAATGGCTGTGATAAGAATCGCTGTACCTTTCTGGCCCTTGCCACAATTCTTTTTTCTTCTTCTGACAGTTCATCCATTCCAAGTATTGCGATAATATCCTGCAATTCTTTATATCTCTGTAAAATTTCCTGTACGCCTCTGGCAGTTTCATAATGTTCTGTTCCAACTATGGTAGGATCCAAAATTCTTGATGTAGATTCCAACGGGTCCACTGCCGGATAAATTCCCAGTTCTACAATCGAACGGGATAATACAGTTGTCGCATCCAAATGGGCAAATGTAGTGGCTGGTGCCGGATCCGTCAAATCATCTGCCGGAACATAGACTGCCTGTACAGATGTAATGGATCCATTTTTTGTTGATGTGATACGCTCCTGTAAAGCTCCCATTTCTGTCTGGAGTGTCGGCTGATACCCTACCGCGGAAGGCATTCGGCCCAACAACGCGGATACTTCCGATCCCGCCTGTGTGAAACGGAATATATTATCAATAAATAATAATACATCCTTTCCGCCAAAATCCCGGAAATATTCTGCCATTGTCAATCCGGTCAGGCCCACTCTCATACGAGCTCCCGGTGGTTCATTCATCTGTCCGAACACCATAGTCGTTTTATTGATAACGCCTGATTCAATCATCTCATAGTATAAGTCATTTCCCTCACGGGTGCGTTCCCCTACACCTGTAAACACAGAATATCCACCATGTTCTGTAGCGATATTTCGGATAAGTTCCTGAATCAAAACCGTTTTTCCAACTCCGGCTCCTCCGAACAGTCCAATCTTTCCGCCCTTCTGGTATGGACAAAGCAAATCCACTACCTTGATTCCGGTTTCCAGTATTTCCGTTGATGTGGACTGATCCTCAAATGGAGGCGGATTTCTGTGAATCGGCATATGCAAAACATCTTTAGGCGCTTCCTTTTGATCAATGGGCTGCCCAAGGACATTGAACATTCTCCCCAAAGTCTCTTCTCCTACCGGTACCATGATAGGATTTCCCGTTGACCATGCTTCCATCCCTCTGCGCAGTCCATCCGTAGGTCCCATGGCAATACACCGAACCACATCATCACCCAAATGCTGTGATACTTCCACGATCAATTCGCTCTCTTCAGAAATAGGGATGCGAACAGCATCATTGATTTTCGGCAATCCGCCCTCCGGAAATTCAATATCCAATACGGCACCAATAATCTGTGTTATCTTTCCTTTTTTTATCTCCTGCCCGGAAAGGGTAACATTATTTTCCATATTCATTCTTTCCTCACATTCTGCTGCATATAATCACATTTGAAATTTCAACACATATTTTTTCACAAATTTTTATATGTTTTCCATCTCCTGGCAGCTCATATACTTTCTACTGAATTGCCTGCGCCCCCGCAATAATCTCTGTTAATTCCTGTGTGATAGTTCCCTGTCTTGCTCTGTTATATAAAAGTGCCAGTTCTTCTATCATCTCTTCTGCATTTCCTGTCGCAGCATCCATAGCAGCCATTCGAGCTCCGTTTTCACTGGCCAGACTTTCCAAAAGTGCTCCATAAATCAGGCTGGTCATATATTTCGGTATTACAGCATTTAATACCGTTTCCTCATCCGGCTCATAGTTCATAATCGCCTGCGCATCTGCAGGGATCTGTTCCCCGGACATATCTTCCACCGGAAGCAATCTTTTGACAGTCGGAATATGTGTAACGGTATTTTTAAAAGAAGTATAAAATAAATGGATTTCTCCCACCTGACCGTTTTTGTATTCCTTTAACAGTTTGGAGCCGATCTCCATTGCGTCCTTATATAACGGTTCATTGATAACCTCCGAATAATACTCCGCAATTTTATACCCCTGTCTCTCCAGCGCATCTCTTCCTTTTCTTCCGATGGCATATATCTCCACCTGATCTTTCGGCCAATTTTTCTGCATCACCAGTTTTACCAAATTGGAATTATATCCCCCTGCCAGACCACGATTGGAAGTAATAACAATAGCAGCATGTTTTCCACCGTTTCCGCTCTTGAGGTAAGGATGGTCAATTCCCGGTGTTTTTGCCAGGATACTTCTTACCACATTATAAACAAATTCCGAATATGGTTTTCCTTCCTCGGCCTTTCCTCTGGCCTTCTGCAGTTTTACAGTTGCTACCAGTTTCATAGCTTTTGTAATCTGCTGGGTGTTCGCAATACTATCCTTTCTCCGTTTGATTTCTCTCATTGAAGCCATACGATCACCTAAAACTCTTTCTTATATTCTGTGATGACACCGGATAACTTTTCCTCCAATTCCGGTGAAAGAACACGCTCTCTTCGGATTTCGTCCGGAATTTCCGGATATTTATTATCAATATAGCGGAACAAGCCTTCCTGAAAACGAAGAATATCCTCCACCGGAATATCCAGTAAATATTTCTTCGTTGCCGCAAAGATAATAATAATCTGATATTCTACCGGCATCGGTTGATGTTTTGGCTGTTTCAATATTTCACGGATTCTTTCTCCCTGTTCCAATTTTTCCTTTGTTTCTGCATCCAGTTCTGAACCAAACTGGGCAAAGCTTGCCAACTCCCGATACTGTGCCAATTCCACACGAATAGGAGCTGCGATTTTTTTCATCGCCTTAATCTGTGCTGCCCCTCCTACACGGGATACCGATAAACCGGCATTGATCGCAGGACGAAATCCTGCATGAAACATTTCCGTTTCCAAATAAATCTGACCATCTGTAATAGAAATTACATTTGTAGGAATATAAGCAGAAACATCACCTGCCTGCGTCTCTATAATAGGAAGTGCCGTCAGAGATCCGCCTCCCAACTCGTCAGATAAGCGGGCAGCCCGCTCCAGTAAACGGGAATGCAGATAAAAGACATCTCCCGGATACGCTTCTCTTCCTGGCGGACGCTTTAACAGCAATGACAATGTACGATATGCTGCCGCATGTTTTGATAAATCATCATACACAATCAGAACATCTTCTCCATTTTCCATCCACTCTTCTCCCATAGCACATCCGGCATATGGTGCAATGTACTGGAGAGGAGCCAATTCACTGGCTGTGGAAGATACTACAGTCGTATAATCCATAGCACCATGTTCTTCTAACGTTTTCACCAGGGAAGCCACCGTAGAGGATTTTTGTCCTATGGCCACATAAATACATTTTACTCCCTGTCCCTTTTGATTAATAATCGTATCAATGGCAATCGCTGTCTTTCCCGTCTGACGGTCTCCGATAATCAGCTCTCGCTGTCCTCTTCCAATGGGTATCATAGCATCAATCGCTTTGATACCTGTCTGAAGAGGTGTATCCACAGATTTTCTCGCAATTACACCACTGGCTACACGTTCCACACGACGATATTTCGTTGTTTCAATGGGTCCTTTTCCATCAATCGGCTGACCCAAAGCATTTACCACCCGGCCTAACAGCGCATCTCCCACAGGAACTTCCACCACTCGGCCTGTTGTTTTTACAATGTCCCCTTCACGGATTTTGCTGGTATCCCCCAGTAGTACGGCTCCCACGTTATCTTCTTCCAGATTCAATACCATTCCATAAACTTCCTCAGGAAATTCCAATAACTCACCCTGCATTGCCTGATACAGTCCATGGATTCTGGCGATTCCGTCAGCTACCTGGATAACCGTCCCCACATCAGATACTTCCATCCTGGAAACATATCTATTAATCTGTTCTTTAATCACAGAACTGATTTCTTCCGGTTTCATATGCATGGAATAAATCCACCTTTCTTTGCTATTATTACCTGCTGCCTTTTTACGCTCGTCCTATCCGTTTCTTTTACTCCCGGGCTTACATTGATATCAACTGCTGTTTTAACCGTTCCAGCTTATGCTTTACACTGTTATCAGCCACCTTATCCCGGATTCGAATAACCAAACCGCCGATCAATGACGGATCGATTTGATAGTGAACTTCCAGCGTTTCATACGATGTCGTTTCTAAGATCTTTTTCTCTACGGCTTTTTTCTGATCAGCGGCCAGCTCCATAGGAGCGGCAACGAACACCACGCCTATGTGAAAGTACTCTTTTACATTGTCTGCGAAATAGGTAAGAATTTTATCCAGTATATCCTGTCTTTTCTTTTCCACAATTACTTTTAAAAAGCCCAGCATTTCTCTGGAAAGTTCACTTTTTTTCTTTTCTTTCTGTCCCGCTTCTCCAAACACCTGTTCCATTACATGGACTTTTTCTTCTGTAGCGATCCGCGGGTGGTTCAGAAACAATTTCAGTTCAGGATTCGCCTGAAATATTTCCAAAAGCCATTCTGCCTCTTCCAATAATTGTTTCAGGATTTCTTTTTCTTTTCCTGTCTCCATTAAGGCATCTCCATAGACTGCTTCTATCAGCTTTGCCATGTATCTTCTCCCATCTCTTCCAGCGTTTCCCGTACAAGAGCATCTTGAACCTTTTCTGTCATATTGGCACTCACTACTTTCTGAGCCATCAAAGCGGCAATGGTAATGATTTCTTTTCTCATATCATCCACTGCCTTTTTCTTCTCCAGCTCAATTTCAGCGCTGGTCCGCTTTCTTATTTGTTCTGCTTCTTCCTTTGCCTGACTAATCAAATCGGCTTCTGCTTTTAATGCCCGTTTTCTGGCATCCCTCAGAATCTCTTCTGCTTCCTGTTCCACAAACTGCAGTTTTTCCTCATAGAGTTCTTTTAACCGCTTTGCCTCTTCTCTGTCTCCCTTTGCCGTATCCAAATCCGTCTTTATCTTCTCCTGCCGTTTTTTCAGCATGTCACGAACAGGATTAAACAAAAGATAGGATAAAACAAAGAATAATACAAAGATGGCTACACCTGTGAAAAGCGCATCCTGAAGCAATTGAGGATCTAGGCCAAACAGTCTTTCATAACTGCCAGACTCCTGTAACGCAAGCATTCCCGCTGCCTGAACCATTCCACCATGCCTCCTTCAAATATTTTCATACCCGGATTTCTCCTCATGTCAGAGGCTTTACAAACAACAGGATAATCGCCACTGCCAAGCCATAAAGACCGGTTGTCTCTGCTACTGCCTGCCCCAAAAGCATCGTTGATGTGATTTCAGATCTGGCTCCGGGATTTCTTCCCACTGCCGCTGCCGCATGACCGGCTGCAATTCCCTGTCCAATACCTGGTCCAATACCTGCAATACATGCCAATCCCGCTCCGATAGCGGAACATGCTAAAATCAATTCTTCACCTGTAAACATATCATAACCTCCTTAATCATTCATCCTATTGATTTTCACCTGAATTTATCAATCAGCATTTCTGTTATTGATATCGAAAAAAATTCTTACTCCATCTTATCTCTGATATATACCATAGTCAGCATACAGAATACATATGTCTGAATGGCGCCTGAAAACAAATCAAAATACGCATGTAGAAAAGCCGGAATTCCCAATTTCATGAACCATGGAAGCATTCCGTACCATAAACCGATCATGACAGTTCCCGACATTACATTTCCAAATAAACGCAATGAAAGAGAGAGTGGTGTAGCCAAATCTCCAATCACATTGATGGGAAACAACAAGGGAAGTGGCTGAAACCACGATGTGAAATGCCCGATCTTATGACGCTTGATTCCGTTGATATGAATCAAAGCAAATGTGACAAGACCCAAAAGCAATGTGATTCCATAATCTGCCGTGGGGGACCGCAATCCGAAAATTCCGCTGATATTGCAGAGAAGAATGAACAGAAAAATAGTACTTATATAATTCTGAAATTTTCCTGCAAATGCTCCCATACTTCCACTGACAACCTGATCCAGTTTTTCCACTATAAGCTCTATGATATTTTGAAATACACCTGGAACTTCTTCTGCCTTTTTAATCCGTCTGTTTGCAATCCAGGCAAATCCAATCAGTATAATTACAACCATAACAAGCGCCACATGGCTCGTTGTAATCCAAAGAGTGTGTCCGAACAATTCATAGGAGAACAGTCCTTTTATCATAAAGTCATTATCCGCAGCCAACATCGTCATCCCATTTCCTCCTTTCCACCAAATTTCAAAAGGCATCTATGAAACAACGGCTGTAAATAAACCGCCGGTTTCAACGTTAACACTCCTGCCAATACTGCCAAAAACGGAATCACTTTTGTAAATGCCACAACTATAAAAAAGGCAGCTGCTATAACCATACGAAACGCATATCCTTTTCTGGTATGAAACGATGCTCCTTTTTCTCCCATGGCAACAGCCTCTTTCAGTGATCTTTCCATATGAAAAAACCACCCGACTGCAAACAGGCACCCCAAAACCACTCCTGCCATGGAACGGATTTTTACCATTGATATGCAAAGCGGGCCGCCTCCGACAAAGAACAGGCAAATCAGAAGTTCCACAATTCCGCAAAAAATAATTCCTGCCAGCACTTCCCTGATCGTTTCTTTTAACCGGTCATTCTTTTTTTTCATCTGACTTTTCCTCTTTCCATTCTCCCATCAAGTCATATATTTCTTCTGTCTCTTCTGTTTTCTGGCTATCAACTGTCTTTTTTGCCAGAATCCATGCATTCCGTCCACCAGCCAAAATACCCAGTATCAAAAAAGGAACGGTAACTCCTATTCCCCATTTTCCTTCTATCCAAAGCCCTACTGCCAGACATAAGAAAACGGGAACCAAAATGCTGATCCCTATTTGAAGTATCATGGAAAAGGCCCGTAATGTATCATGATTCATTCTTTCATTTCTCATCCTTTCCAAATAATACTGTTTCTATTATAAACAATTTTACCAAAATTGTCTATCTCAAAATACGATTTTAAATTATTTTTTCACATATCAAATTTACTTTTTGACTCATTTCGGTTATACTATAGAATAATATTTGTGGCGTGTTTTCTTTTATTTTTATTGTTTATAACATGTTTGATCAATCTTTATTAAAGAAAGGAATCGATTTTATGGAAAGCACAAAATTATATCGTAACCGGCTGATTCCCAAAGAATCTATTTTATTGGATCAGGATGAGATTCTCTATCAAAGTGATACATTATTGATCACTAAATGGAAAACATTAAAACCAAAAGCATTTTTTTCAGGAGGATACTCCTGTTATTTTCTGAAAGAAGGATATAAAATCAGTCGTTTCTATGATTCCCATGATCAGTTTCTTTATTGGTACTGTGATATCATTGATACCGTTTATCATAAACAGGAAAATACATATGTATTCACTGACCTGCTGGCAGATGTTGTAATTTTTCCTAATGGAGAAATCAGAATTCTGGATTTAAACGAATTGGCAGATGCCCATAAAGACGGACTTCTCTCCTCGGAACTTTTGCATCAGGCACTTTATCGTCTGAATCAGCTTCTTATGCTGATTTACGATCAAAAGCTGGATTCTGTCACACAGCTGTTTATGGATATTATTTCTGAAAATCAAAAACACTCGATCCGTTCTTATGTATAAAAAAATTCCTCTGCTTTTGTTCATAAAAAAGCAGAGGAATTTTTAAGTTATTAAAAGAATGCCACGATGCCGCGAATCAAGGCAATCACGACAATAAAAATAACTGTCCCGGCATACATCAGATAATTTGCTTTCCGGATATCATCCGATACTACTTTTCTTGTCGCATCCCCAATGGTTGGTTTATGATGAAGTTTTCCAAAATACCAGGCATCTCCCCCAAGTCTTATCCCCAGTGCACCTGCCACCGCTGATTCCGTCTGTGCGGAATTCGGACTGGCATGATTATGTCTGTCGCGAACAAAAATTTTCCATGCCTGATGGGCACTCAGTCCAAATAACGGCGCAGAAATGACAATCAATAATGCTGCCAGACGTGCCGGAATATAGTTTACAATATCATCCAGTTTTGCTGCCACACGGCCAAAGTACAGAAATTCATCATTTTTATAACCCACCATGGAATCCATCGTATTAATCGCTTTGTATAAGAAGCCCAATGGCGCTCCACCTATGGCCAGAAAGAATAATGGGGCAATCACACCATCTGAAGTATTTTCCGCCACTGTTTCCACAGCTGCCTTGGTAATTCCCTCCTGATCCAATGGTTTTGTATCACGACCCACAATCATGGATACAGCTTTTCTTGCTCCCTCCACATCCTGAGAAATTAATGCTTTATATACTTTCATACTTTCCATATACAAAGACTTTGCGGCGATGATTTGATAGCACATAATGGATTCCACGAGAAAAACAACACCTGTACCAAACAACCCCGCAATCTTTAAAATAATAAGCGGTATGAAAAATGAAAGCATTGCAGTTATAATCACAAGAATTGCACCCTGCCATATTTCATTTTCTTTTGTTTTCCTATCCGGTTTATGCAGTGACTTTGTCAAAAATGAAATTATGTTTCCAATGAAACGAACTGGGTGCGGCATCCAATGCGGATCCCCCAGAAAAAGATCCAAAATAAAACCGGTTACAATGACACCAATCATATACATAATTTGTATATTCCTTTCTCATCATTATCATTTTATATTCTTTCACAGACTCAATGGTTTTCAGACAATCCGATCCACCAGGATTAATTTCTTTATTCCCTTTTTCCATTTTTCCGGATCTACTTCTAATACGAATGCCTGTCCATTTTTTATCTGCCAATCGTAATAGTTTTTTTGAGGAACACCAAAATGCTCCATAATAGCCATAATCGTTCCCCCATGAATTATAAAACTGATGCAATCATTTTTTTGTTTTATTAAATCATCCATCTGTTTTTCAAACGCCTGTACACATCTCTGGGAAAAATCTTTTTTCGATTCTCCTCCGGGCATTGCCATCACACCGCCACTGTCAATCCATGCCTGATAAGAAGGCAGATGGTTTAGTTCTTCATAATTATGGTATTCAAATTCTCCAAAATTCATTTCCTCCAATCCCTTACAGACACATATAGGGCGGTGGAATCCATAAATGATCTGTGCTGTTTCCAAACATCGCTTCATGGGACTGGACACAATACAGTCAGCAGGCCGATAGGTACGTTCTTTTAGTTCCTCCATTCCTTTGGAACAAAGAGATTCATCCGTTACTCCCACATAACGTCTCTCCAGGTTTCCCGATGTTTTTCCATGGCGGATCAATTGTAAAATCATCTTTTCTCCTTCTTTTTATTGATTTTCCTTTAAATACACCGGTTTTCCTTCCGAATAAAAACCGCATTTCCGAATTTGTCCAAATCCGGTCACCGCTTCATGCGTCCCATCCATTTTAGGATCCACATACCGGTCAAACCACTGTATCATCTGCTTCATCAGTTCTTCTTTTCTTTCCTGCCATTCTTCTTTCCCGGCTAAGTTTACCTTCTCCTCCGGATCCTCAGCCAAATGATATAATTCATCCGGGCCATAGGGATAACGATGAACCAATTTCCATTCTTTTGTCCGTATCATTCGATTCGGTCCATATTCATCAAAAACCATCACAGCCCGCTCTTCTTTTGCTTTTCCAGAAAACAATACATCTTTAAAACTTTTTCCGGGCAAACATTCAGCTGTTTCTTTCGGAAATGCCTCTGCCATTCCGAGAAGATCCAACAACGTATGTATAAAATCATATTGGCTGCACATGGCATCTGTGACCATTCCTTTCGGAAGAACATCCGGCCATGAAACCAAAAATGGTACTTTTACCGATGTATCAAAGAAATTGGGCGGAAATGTTCCATTTCCCTTTCCCCATATTCCATGATGTCCCATATTCATTCCATTATCTCCCATGAAAAACAAAAGCGTATGTTCCAATTCTCCCTTTTTCTCCAACCAGTCAAGAATTTTTCCTACGCCGCGATCCATGGCTGTCACTGCCGCATAATATCCTCTTAACAGTTCCTTTCTTCTTTCTCCCGTTCCGTAAGGAGCACTGGATACCTGGTTGGGATGAATCGGCAAATCCGGCACCGATAAAAACGGACAGTTCCGATATTTTTCTATCATCTCTTTTGGATGCTCATCTTCTTCCCATGGACTATGGGGTGCCGTGTAATGGACACTTAAATAAAATGGTTTTTCTTCTTTTTCCATTTCATCCAAAAAGCTCAGTGCTTTTTCTGTAATAATGTCTGTAACATAACGGTGATCCAAATATAGTTTTTCATTCTCCACCATATCCGGTTCATAATAATGACACCCACCCCGGCCTATGGTAAACCAACGGGAAAAACCATGCTGCGGATGCAGACTGTCCCCCAAATGCCATTTTCCAGACAGGGCACACTGATACCCCTCCTGTGCCAGAATATCTGTATATCCCAACATGCCATCCAGATACGGAATCGCTTCTTTTTCATGGGTATAGTAAGGATGATTTTTCCATTCACCCAAATCATCCCGGTTCAGATTCCCTGAACATAACCAGTCATGCACTCCATGCTGTGAAGGAATTCTTCCTGTCAAAATGGATGCCCGGGCAGGAGAACAAACCGGTGATGCACAGAAAAAATTGGTAAAACGAATGCCATTGGCTGCAATCCGATCCAAATTCGGTGTTTCAATCTCATCATTACCGGCACAATGCATAGCCCAAGGTCCCTGATCATCCGTTAAGATAAATACAATATTTGGTCTGTTTTTCATAATCCCCCTCCTATTTGATCCGTTTTGCAATGCCGCAGACAACTACATATACTTCTTCCGCCTGTTGTGCCAATCGGCAGCCGAGTCTCCCCACAATTTCCCGATATGCACGCTCAGAGTATTCCATGGGCACTACCCCATTTCCCACTTCATCCATAGTGATCACCAAATTTCTATTTTCACAAATCACTGTCTGAAGGTTTTCCCATACCTCTCCCAAAATTTCTGCTTCCATACAGGCCTTCTGTGCAGCATCTTTATGAGGTTGTGATGCGTTTTCATGCAATTTCTCATGAAGTTTGCGTTTTACCAGCAAATGTACATGTTCGAAAATTTCAATTTTCTTTTCTTGTATTCCGACAGGGAATGATTCCTTCTTTGCATCGACTGTTACATATGTACCGGCTTCTTTCCTTCTGTTTTCCACTAAATTTTTTGCTGCGTTACCTTTTCCCTGACAGGCTCCTCCCACTAAGAAAATCATTGTTTTCGCTTCCTCCATCCTACTTTTTCTCGTCTATATCCATCCCACATACTTTGATATAACCAAAACAATTCCAAAAAACATTTCACAAATACAAAGGAAATATCCGGCCAAATCCCCGGTAATACCTCCAAACTGTTTTTGTGACATCCACTTATAGTATCCAAAGGTTATGAATGCACACAAGAAAAGAAGACAACCGCTTATTTTCCCTACACCACTCAGATACAAAAACGCCAAAACCAAATATAAGCAAAAAATCAATCTTACTCTTTTTTTTGCTGCTCCGTCTGCAAATGTAGCGGCCAAACCACTGTTTTTTGCACATTTAAAGCATACTACACTCAGACCGCTGAGCGTTCTGGATAAAAAAAGCCCTCCTATATATACCGCCAACATATTCTGATTCATCTCTCCCATAATCCCGAGAGTGATCACAAAATATAAAATCGCACGGATAACGCCAAATGCTCCGACATGAGGATCTTTTAGGATTTCCAGTTTTTTTTCAGATTCCTGCCATGATTGAAGGGCGTCCGATGTATCGATATATCCGTCCAGATGAATTCCTCCGGTCAAAAGAATGGGCAAAGCCGTTAAAACTACAGCTTTTGTCAAAGCTGCCACTGATATCCATGAAAGGAACACATAGCTGGCATACATACATAATCCCAAAACCAGCCCCACCAATGGAAAAAAGCACATGGCATATTTCATTCCCCGTTCACTCCACTCCACTTTCGGCATTGGAATTCTGGAATACATGGAAAATGCAATTACAAATGACTCATATATATTCATGATTACCCCCCTTTTGCCAAACCGGTATTCCACAGATCACCTCAATGACTTCATCTGCCATCTCACCCATCGCCTGATTAATGGCACCCAGTTCTTTCAAATATTCCATGGTGTCTTCATCATACTCTGTCCCGTCACAAAACACATTATTTGTCACAACAATCAACGCTTTCGCCTGCTCCTTTAGACGACAGATTCCTTCCAGCACTTCCTCCACTGTTCTGTTTCCGGCTCCGCCTTTCTGATACCGTTCATTTGCCACCAGATTAGACATACATTCCAGTAAAACAACTGCCCTCTCAGGCAATTGAATGGATTTTAGTCCCGTATAGCATTCTATGGTCTCAAATTTTTTTTCTGCACGCATAATACGATGTTTTTCAATTCTTTTGCGACATTCATCATCAAACGGATACATAGTCGCAATATAAATCCGCGTCAAATCATCTGCCGACTTACTTTCTCTTTGTTCTATTACCAGCTGCTCAGCAAATGCTGATTTACCACTGGCACTTCCTCCGTACACTACCTGAAACATCTCTTATACCACCTGATTGATTATTCTTCCTTTCATCCACTGCTCCAGATTTTCAAAAACAATGGCAGCACGTTTTTCCATGGATTCCTTTGTTGCAAAAGCTACATGGGGAGTAACAAGAACATTTCTAGCCAAAAGCAATGGATGATCACTTGAAATCGGCGGTTCGCTTTCAAATACATCAATTCCTGCTCCAGCAATTTTTCCCTCATTTAACGCATCTGCCAAATCCTCAGAATTTACCACGCCCCCTCTGGCAGCATTAATCAAAATGGCTGTTTTTTTCATATAACCCAGCGTTTCTTTATTAATTAAATTTCTGGACTGCTCACTGAGCGGACAATGGAGAAGTACCACATCGGATTGCTCCAATAGTTCTTTTAATGGAAGGTAGTGAAAATCCTCTGTATCTTTTTTATGAGAAAAGCCATTATACGCAATGGTTCGACAACCAAATGCCCGACATAGCTGTGCACTTCTGGTTCCGATCGCCCCTGTTCCAATAATTCCCACAGTCTTTCCCCGCAGTTCGTTTCCCACAAATCCATCCTTTGTACCACCACAGCGGCACTGTTTTTCTACTTCCCGGACATTTCGAAGCAACGTTAAAACCATACACAGAGTCAATTCTGCCACCGAATCATTGGAATATCCGGATGCATTGCTCACCGACACTCCCATCTCTCTTGCTGCCTCCAGATCCACATGATCCACACCGGTAAATGCCACATCAATATATTTTAAGTGTTTACATGCCCGAATCACCGTTCCCGGAAGCGGCATATTCGCCAAAATCAATACATCCGCATCTTTCGCTTCTTCGATGAGCTGTTCTACATCATCGGTTCTCTCATAGGAAAAAAACTGATGTCCTTCCTGTTCTATTTTTTTGACATAGCCCTTAAGTATATCATCGTCCACTGCCAGCGATTCCAATAATACAATATTCATTTCCGTCTTCTCCTTTTCCTTTATTGTCCAAACAATCGCTTTTTCCGCGCTATCATTTCCTCAATCTGTTCAATATAGATTCCCACATCTTTTACATTTTCTGCCCGTTCTATATGATCCTTCCAGACAGCTTTTGTTGTCGCTCCGGCTCCCAAAGCCACAATTGTCTGCTTTTCCTCCATAATCAGGATATTATAAATACCTGCTTTTCCCGGCAACGCATATCCCACATTTTCCAAATTTCCGGCCATATTTTTCTGTCTATACAAATAGTAAGGCAACAGCCCCATTTCCCTGGCATATTGGGCCGTTATGTCCATCATTTCTTCCGAATTTTCAAATCGCAGATCCTTATACTGATCCCGGAACATATTTAATCTGGCTGCCCGTTTGATAGCAAGAGAATGAACCGTAATATTATCTGGCTTAAGGATACGCAATTCTTCCATAGTATGGCGAACATCCTCTGCTCCTTCGTT
The DNA here is from genome assembly GCA_026169045.1 of Lachnospiraceae bacterium. GTDB lineage: Bacteria > Bacillota > Clostridia > Lachnospirales > Lachnospiraceae > Fimimorpha. The sequence goes on from JAPFDH010000009.1 coordinate 21,172, forward strand.
TGGAAGTCCCAAAATTAAATCCATATTGATATTGTCAAATCCCATTTCCCGTGCCATGCTATATACATCTTTGACCTGCTGCACGGTATGTCTTCTTCCGATAATCTTTAATGTTTCATCCTTCATCGTCTGTGGATTAATGGAAATACGCGTTACCGGATGACGTTTCAACACTTCCAGTTTATCCCTTGTTACACTGTCGGGACGTCCGGCCTCCACGGTATACTCCTGAAGAAACGTCAGATCAAAACTTTCTTCCACTTTTGTGAGAAGAAGATCCAGATAATTCGCGGATAAGGTAGTCGGTGTTCCCCCTCCAAAATAAATCGTATTCAGTTTTTTATTCTTAAAGTATTCCGCAGTATATTCAATTTCCCGAAATAATGCCTGTATATATTCATCCATTCGTTTCTCCCAGCTGACAATGGGATACGAGGTAAAGGAACAATATAAACATGTGGTGGGACAAAATGGTATTCCGATATATAAACTGTAACCATTTTCATAATCAATCTGCTCTAAAATCTTTCTCTCTCTCTTTGCAATATCCAGACTTAATTGGGATTTCTCCTGGCTGCATAACAGCTCTTTTTCCATATGATACAATATTTCTTCATCACTTTTTCCTTCTTCCAACATTCCCATAGGAATCTTTGTCGGTCGAATCCCTGTCAGGGTACCCCATGGCAGCGTTTTTCCTGTTTGTTCAGACAAAACGGTATACAATGCATTTTTCAAATTCGTTTTTGTTTCCTTATCCCGTGGGGATAAAAAGGAAAACGTAACTTCCTTACAGGCTTTCCCTTTCTCCCATAATACAATACGAGCTACTTGCTGTCCTTCAGGATAAAAAAAGCCCAGACAGATATCCTGCATTTCACACTCTTCCATCCATTTTTCAGCTTTCTGTCTCCAACAAAATTCCTCCACATCTTTTACTGCCTGAATCGGATTTCCCGGATAAAAAGCCATCAATAGCCCTCGAATTTCATATTCGTAAGCATCTTTCGTCAAGCCAATCTGTATCATATCCTTCTTCCTTCCCATTTTCCATAATCATTTCAATCTTCTGTTCTTTGTCTCCGTTTATTTAAATACGGCTGACCGGATTATTGATTTTTTCATGCCCGATTGTCGTACTATTCATATGACCTGCATAAACCACTGTTTCATCCGGCAATTTAAAAAGTTTTTCACGGATGGAATGCAGAATATCCGCAGTACTGGAACCCGGAAAATCTGTTCTGCCCAGGGATTCACAAAACAGCGTATCACCGGAAAATAAAATCTCTTCTTCCGGTATATAATAGCACACTCCCCCCGGTGTATGTCCGGGCGTTTCCATAACCTTTACAGAGTATCCCGCCAATTCCAGTGTATCCTTTTCTGTAATCCAAATATCAGCCTCCAGTGTCACTGCACTCGCCCATACTCCTGACAGATTCATTGTGGCATCCCCAAGCAACTTTCTTTCTTTTTCTCCGGCATAAATCGGTATATCAAAATGTTCTTTCACTTTTCTTGCTGCTGTCATATGATCAAAATGACCATGCGTCAAAAGAATTGCCTTCGGTTTCATGCCAATCGTTTCACACTGCTCGATAATCATCTCCGCGCGATCCGCCGGATCCACAATCCAGCCTTCTTTCGTTTGTTTTTGATAAGCCAAATAACAATTGGTCTGACAAGCCCCCAAAACCAGTGTTTTTATTATCAGATTTTTCATAACTGCTCCTTTCTTTTCCATAAAAAAACTGTTCCAAAAAGACGGCAAAACAGAGGGTCCATCTGTATCGACCCTCTATTTTTCCATCTTTCCCGAACAGATTTTCAGCCCATACTTCGTTTAATATCCAGTACGCCATCAATAGAACGTAATTTATTGGTCAACTGACTTAATTCTTCTTTTCCTCCTATTTCAAAGGACATATCAATGGTAGCATTTCCCTGCTTATCCGGTCTGGAATTCATAGAATTGATATTAATCTGACGTTCCGTAAATACTTTGGATATTTCCACAAACATTCCGATTCGGTTGGTACAGTAAATATTAATTTCCGTCAGATATTTTTCTCCTGTTTTTTTCTCATCATTTTGCCATTCTGCCTCTATCAGACGATTCCGTTCTCCTTCCGGCAGAGAAATAATGTTAATACAATCCGTACGATGAATAGAAATTCCCCGTCCTCGTGTGACAAATCCAACGATTTCATCTCCCGGTACAGGAGAACAACATTTTGAAAAACGAACTGCCAAATCATGAAGGCCCTTCACGATGATACCGCTCTTGCTCTTTACCACAATCGGTTTATCTTTAGCTTCCACTGCCTCCATTACTTCTTTATCTGTCAGTTCCTTTTTATTCTTCAGGCGATACTCTTCCACCAGTTTATTGACCACCTGGCCCTCTTTCAGTCCGCCATGTCCTACTGCTGCCAAAACCGAATCCCAATCTCTGAATCCATACTTTGCCAACACTTTCTGCATAAATTCCGGCTTCACGATATCACTGATGACAAGACCTTTTGCCTTACAGTAATTGGAAATCAATTCCCGGCCACGTACAATGTTATCCTCTTTCAGTTCCGTTTTAAACCATTGATTAATTTTATTTTTTGCCTGGCTGCTTTTCACAAGTTTCAACCAGTCTCTGCTGGGCCCTTTTGAATTCTGAGAAGTTACGATTTCAATACGATCGCCATTTTGAATAACATAGTCTATGGGTACCAGCTTTCCATTCACTCTGGCTCCTACCATTTTATTTCCCACTGCCGAATGAATGCTATATGCGAAATCAATGGTAGTAGAACCGGCAGGAAGATTTTTCACATCTCCGGACGGTGTGAAACAATATACATTTTCCGAAAATAAATTCAGGTCATTTTTAAGAAGACTTAAAAACTCCCGATTATCCGACATATCCTTTTGCCACTCCAGAATCTGTCTCAGCCAGCTTAATTTGGCTTCCTCTGCCTCTACCGTACTGACACCTGATCCCTTTTCCTTATACTTCCAATGGGCAGCAATACCGTATTCCGCTGTACGATGCATTTCATACGTACGGATCTGAATTTCAAATGGCTGACCATTATTTCCAATCAGTGTCGTATGAAGCGATTGATACATATTGGGCTTTGGCATTGCAATATAATCTTTAAACCGCCCGGGAATGGGCTTATATAAATCATGAATCATTCCCAATGCTGCATAACAGTCTTTTACCGATTCCACTAAAATACGAATTGCAAATATGTCATAAATCTGATCCAGAGTTTTATTCTGATTTACCATTTTTTTATAAATGCTAAACAAATGCTTTACTCTGCCATCAATCTTTGCATCAATATCTGCCTCTTTTAGTTTCTGGGACACTTCACTCTTAATTTCATGGATAAACGCTTCTCTCGCGGCACTGTTCAGTGCAATCTTTTCCGTCAGTTCCTGATAAACATCGGGTTTCAAATATTTTAAAGCCAAATCATCCAGTTCAATCTTAATTTTTGAGATACCCAGTCTGGAAGCAATAGGAGCATATATATCCATAGTTTCCCTTGCTTTTTCCTTCTGCTTTTCCCTCTTCCAGTATTGCCCCGTTCTCATATTATGAAGGCGGTCTGCCAATTTAATCAATATAACCCGGATATCTTTTGCCATGGCCAAAAACATTTTTCGTAAGTTTTCTGCCTGAATCTCCACTTTATCCATGTCCCAATTGATACGTGTCAGCTTTGTAACACCATCTACCAATAAGGCAATCTCATCACCAAATTCTGCTGAAATCTCTTTCAGTGTAATTCCGGTGTCTTCCACTACATCATGCATCAGTCCCGCCGCAATACTTTCTTTATCCAATTCCAGTTCCGCCAGAATAATGCCAACGCAAATCGGATGAATAATATAAGGCTCTCCTGATTTTCTCTTCTGTCCTTCGTGGGCTTTCGATGCCAGCTGATATGCTTTTTCAATCAGACGCAAATCATCAGACGGATGATACTTCTTTACACTCTGTACCAGCTCCTGATATAACACCTCCGGAGGAGTAAAATCTGCCGGTGCCTTTACTATTGGCTTTGGATTTGCCAATTCGCTTATATCTTTGACCATTTCCTCATGTTCCGCCATATACCCACCTACCTTTTCCATCAAACGACTACTGTTCTCCACATACCACACACAAAATGCTATTGTCAGATATCGTCTATTATAATTTGTCTCTACAAAAAAAGCAATTTTATTTTACAAAAAATACTGTTTTTACTACATTTTCATCTTCTTTTTACCAAAACTTATCCCTCTATCCGTAAAAAGAAAAGATGGAAGGCTCCATCTTCCATCTTTTCCATATTTTTTCATTTTAACCATAGTAATCCATTATTGTTTTGCATATTGTTCTTCCATGAATGCCCTGGCTTTCTGAGCGTTTTGAGGTGTCGTATCTTCCAACAGAACATGAATATGTGGTTTATGTTTCTTGATATAGCTTAACAAAAAGTCATAATCCATGATTCCTTCACCACAGGCACAGCTAAACAGATGTCCGTCTTCGATACGGAAATCTTTGGCATGAATCACTGCGATGTCTTCTCCCAAAAGCTCCACATAATCTTTGATAATAGTCTGGTAATCCTGCCAATTTTCATCATTAAGCAGATTCACGGGATCAAAAATCAGCTGAAGATTTGGAGAATGAATGGCCTCCAGCACTTTCTTTACTCTGTTTGCATTATTCATAATATGACAATGAACGGATTCAATGCCAATAATGACACCCAATTTCTCTGCATATTCTACCACCGGACGAAGACCATTGATGAAAATTTCCAGTGCTTCCTCCGTATGACTGAACGGTTCAAACTTATATTCTACATTATGTGCACCGGTCTCTGTTCCCACCATACCGGCTCCAAGAATACTTGCAAATAAAATATGTCTTTTATAGGTATCGATAATATCTGCCAGCTGGTCAGGATCCGGATTTGCCAAATTCTGATAGCAGCCCAAAACAGCTACATCCACCTTATTTTCCGCAAAAATCTCTTTCATATACATTGCCAGTCCCGGTGTCAGTACTTCCTTTTGTGTCGGAAACTCCTTAACCGCTTTACTCACTGCCAGCTGACAGCAATGAAAGCCCTCTTCATGAATTTCTTTTACCAACTCTTCAAAGGTATCTGCCTGCACATCATGTGCCCGAATTCCTATTCTCATATCCAATCCTCCATATCTAATTTTTCTACAAACCATTTGGCTTTTCCAACATTTTATCTGTTGTTATATGAAACTCTGCAATAATTTTGTATCACAATCTGTAAAGAACGAGTTCCCCGAAATTCATTGACAGACGGATAATACGTAAATGCCAGATCAACTTCATTTCGTCTTCCTTCCATCATTCGGTCAAATTGCTCCTCACCATACTCCTCTTTGATAAACCGGATCAAATCCTCGATATCCCCAAAATACAATGCTTCCATGGATGCATGATCCTGACCGATCACCTGAAACTTCATTACATTTTTATTCTTGCCAATGATATTTGCCTTTGCAATCTGAAAATGCTGCTGCGCAAAAATCGGTTTTGTATTACCCTTTCCAAATGGTTCCAACAATTTAAATTCTTCAATTAACTCTTCTGTAATATAAGAAAGAGGCATTGGAACATCGATTTGTACCAAAGGTATCATCTGTTCTTCCGTCAGTCCACAGTCTTCATTTAATCTTCTGCGGAGTATTTCCAGATTTTCCTCTTTTAGTGATAAACCTGCCGCCATGGCATGACCGCCAAAACGATCCAGAAGATCCTGGCATCGCATCAGACCGTCAAACATATGGTACCCTTCAATGGAACGCCCCGATCCCTTAATCCCTTCTTCGGCATCGGTAAAGACAAACACCGGTTTATAGTATTTCTCCCGAATTCTTCCGGCAATGATTCCCACTAAACTTTCATGACAGTCATGAAGACGAACCAAAAGAACTTTATCATTTTTCCATTCCGAACGTTCAATGAGTTCAATGGCCTGCTCCACGCCCTTCTGTGTCAAATCTTTTCTGCTGTCATTCAACTCTTTTAGTTCTTTTGCCCGCTTCATAGCTTCATCTTTTGTAGCAGACTGCAACAAATCAAATGCCATCTTTACCGTTTCCAAGCGCCCGGCAGCATTAAAACACGGACCAATGATAAATCCGATATGATATGCTGTCAGAGACTTTGGATCAATATCATTGACTTCCATCAATGCCTGCAGACCCAGATTTTTTGTGAATCCCAGCCGTCTCAAACCCTCTTTCACAATAATTCGATTTTCTTCTTCCAGATCCATTACATCCGCCACAGTGGCGATACCTGCATACTCCAACAGCTCATATTGTTCTTCTTTCGGTACTCCAAAACGCTCATATAAGACCTGAATCAGTTTGTATGTAATTCCGGCACCACATAATTTTTTAAACGGATACGGACAATCCTTCTGTTTATGATCAACGATCGCATCCGCCATCGGCAATTGATAATATCGAATCCCGTTTTTTTCTGTATAAGGAACTTCATGATGATCGGTCACCACCACCTTCATCCCCAACTCTTTTGCACGAAGAATGGGATCAAAGGCTGCGATTCCGTTATCACAAGTTACAATCATGCCGACACCTTTTTTCCAGGCTTCTTCCACAATTCTATTGTTGATTCCATATCCTTCTTTTACACGATCCGGTGTATAAACGGAAACGGTTCCGCCAATGCGTGTAAGTCCCGTAAGTAAAATCATTCCGGAAAAAATTCCATCCACATCGAAATCACTGCTTATTGCTATTTTCTCCCCATTTCTGACTGCTTCTTCCACAAGATCCGCCGCTTTTTCCATATCCTTCATCAATAACGGATCATATAAATCTTCCACTGTTCCATACAGATACCGTCGTATTGCATCTTCCCCGTCCACATCCCTATTTCTCATAATTCTTGCCGTCACCGGACTAATGTGAAATGTTTGTGCTATCTGTTCAAAATCCGCTTTTTTTCCATATACTCGCCAGCGTTCTTTCATCTTTTATCTGCAGACTGCCTTGTCTGTCCCTTTCACTTCCATTCTGTTTTTTGTCACAACAACTATTAGTATAACACAAAGAAAATCTCTTGAAAATAGGAAATCCTTCACTCCATACCCCGATTTCTTCCCGGTAAATTTATTCGTTCAGTAAAATTGGAGCAATATCCAATGCTTCTCTTTCTTTGAGGAAGATTTCTTTTTCCACTCCATTCCAGGAAAAAGTCTTCATCCCCTCCTGCTCTGCCGTCACCACAAACGAAATCAACCTCTTATCTTCCCATTCCAAATCTGCCTTTAAACCTCCACGCAGGCAGATTCCTTTCACCCATCCGTTCTTCCATTCATCCGGTAATGCGGGAAGAATGGAAATCTTATTTTCCAGAGACTGTACCATAACCTCTGTAGTTGCCGCAGCAGAACCAAAATTTCCGTCAATTTGGAATGGTGGATGAGAATCCAGCATATTATCCTGAATGGATACCTGTAAAAGTTCTGTCAGATTCTTTAAAAAGGCATTTCCATCCTTTAGCCTTGCATAGAAACATAAAATCCAGGATTTGCTCCATCCGGTATGACCGCCTCCATTGGCCAGACGTGTATCCAGGGTCTTTCTGGCAGCCTGGTATAATTCTGCATTTTCTTCTGTGATTTCATGTCCCGGATACAACCCGTATAAATGGGAAATGTGTCGATGTCCCATTTCCACTTCCGGATAATCTTCCTGCCATTCCCGGATTCTTCCGTCTTTTGTCAATTCCACAGGTGGTAAATGGGTTAAAATCTCTTCTGCCATTTGCTGTACACACTCTCCGGTTTCCAGATAATCCGTTACCCCTGTTTCTCTGCTTCCATCCAGATATGCTTTTAACAATTGTCTCAAAATCATACTGTCCATAGTAGGAGCCATACAAATCGCACCTTTCTCTCCTGTCTTAGACACATATGTATTTTCCGGGGACAAAGACGGACCTGTAATCCAGCTGCCATTTTCCGCACGATATAAATAATCATAAAAGAACACTACAGACTCTTTCAGAACAGGCAGCACACGTTCGGTCAGGAATTTCTTATCCGGGTGGTACATATAATGCTCATAAAATGCCAGAGACATCCATGCACCTCCCATCGGCCAAAACGGTGAACTGTTTAAAACGCCATCCACATCCGTGTTTGCCCACAGATTTGTATTGTGATGGGCACAAAATCCCCGACATCCATAGGCTTCCTTTGCGGTCTTTTTCCCCCGTTCCACCATGCGGTCTATAAAGTCAAACAATGGTGCATAACATTCCGGCAAATCACAGGCATCTGTCATCCAATAATTCATTTCCGTATTAATATTGATGGTGAACTGACTTAACCAGGCAGGTACAAAACTTCCGTTCCAGATTCCCTGTAAATTTGAAGGAAGAATGCAGTCATAAGAACTGCCTATCTCCAGATATCTGGCATAATCAAATAGTACCTGAACCAGATAGTCCCGATATGTCATATCATTCTTTTTGACACTGGCTAGCATCTGATCGGTCGGAATTCCAGGATCCACAGCACCAATATTGATACTCATGCGCTGAAACAAATTTCCATAATCTCTGATATGATCTTCTTTTATCTGTTCATATCCGGCTTCCTGTGCTTTTTCCAAACGTTTCAATACCTCTGCCCGGACATTTTCTTCTGCCTCTTCCGGTTTCAAACATTCTGTATTTTTCTTTCCGATTCTTTGTTCAAAATCTGTCTGGCATGCCACAAAAAATGTCATATGCATCACGTTTCTGGCAAAAACATAGTCTCCCATGGTTCCAACCGTTCCATCAGCATCCGTTGTCACTACACGTATTGCGGAACAATAGTTTATTCCTCCGATACCATTCTGTCCGAAACATGCCACCGTTGTTTTATCCAATTTTCCGGTATTTTGTTCATACGGTCTTCGATTCATATTAGCCTGAACATCAAATGGTACATCTGCCCACATATGGATCACTCCCACCTGATACTTATGACTTACAAACATTTCCCGATGGTAGGCATGTCCATTCATGCGATAATCCACAGTGGTAATAGCGGTATCCAGATCCAAAATACGTCTATAATCTTCTACTGCATACTTATGATCTTTCAGACATATACGCATATCACCGGCTGGCTGATACGGATTGTTATATTTCGGTGTGGAAGTCATCGCCATTTTTGCTAAGAATTCAGCCTCAGAAACCCTTCCTTCTACCAAAAGTTTTCTAATCTCCGGAATATGCTCTTTCATATCCGGATTACATGTTTTATTTTCTCCTCCATACCATACGGTCTCTTCATTAACAATAATTTGTTCTTCATCCGGTCTGCCAAACGGCATCAACCCTAAACGGCCGTTTCCCAGAGGAAATCCATAATCCCAATCTTTTGCCGGTTCAGTCAGATAAATTCTTGATTTTTCTTTTCTTGCTAATTTCATATATACTCCTCCTCCTTTTCACTGGTTAACCGCAACTTACCAGTAAACATTTTTTGAAATTGTATCATTATTCTGTATTTTTTACCATGAACTTTTCTATCCTTTCCATATAATTTTCTGTTCAATATCGTTGATGTTCTTCATACTTTACTTCATTCAAATTCACTGATCTCAAATAATTTTACTTTCCATAAAAAAAGAGCAGCTTTCTCTCCTTATTCAAACGGAAAGAAAATCTGCTCTTCTTTTATTACTCTCTTGCGGTTGCCCGAACCTGATTAATTGCCTTTTTCACAGGTGGTAAAGATAATATTATCACTGTCAATACACCTTCAATCACAAGATATACGCCGTTATACCAGATCGGATATGCCCAGGCAAATGCCTGCGGGAAATCTTCCGGCATACTGCTGGACCAGAATACATATCCGGCAATTACAGCAAACACGCCTCTTCCGATTACTCCAACAATATATCCTTTTATCATACCATTCTTTTTTTCAGCAAATAATCCGGAAAGTCCCAGCGCGGTAAATGCCAGGAAGTAATCACAACAAACCTGGACAAATGTCAGAACATATGGTTCTTGCATGAATTGTAAAATACTATAAGCAAATCCTGTCAACAATCCGGCACGCAGCCCATAAAAATATCCAATCATGCAAATAAACATCATACTACATAATGTCACAGAACCTCCATATGGCATATTCCAAAGACGTATGTAGGAAGTCAGATATGCCAGCGCAATGGCAACCGCACAAAACACCAGCTGCTTCACTGACATTTTTGTTTTCTTTGTACTCTTTGATATGGCAATTCCTGCCACAATCACAGCAACAATAGCCAATACATACATCAGTATACTACCAGCCGTTGTCGGATAGTAATATCCGTCTTCCAGATAAAAAAACATAGACATAAAAAAACCCTCCTGTAAAAATATTCCGGCATGTTCTGCCATTCGCAGGGAGGGGGACACAATAAAAAAATCCCAAAGCCTGTTTTCGTATTTTTCGAATACAGGCTTTAGGATACCTCTTATTATTACTAAAAAAAGATATACAAATCACATAAGTTTCGCTCGCTTCCTTACGCCAGTATTACCTGGTTCAAGTCGTGAGGGTCGATATCTCTCTCAGCCTTTTGGCACCCCTAGCTTCTGCTGATTAGAAGTATAGATCCTTTCTTCCATTCTGTCAAGCAAAAACATTTTTATACCTTTTAATATCATCAGCTACTCTGGTTTTATCATCACATCCTTCATAATCAATCCTTCCACATTTTTCGTTACCAAACCATATTCACCTGACGCACAAATATGTTCCAATACCACATTTTGAATGGGCATTTCCGGTAATCCGACAATATAGACCGCATGACCGGCAACGGTTTCTGTTTGTATGTTCTTCATGAATATATTCCTGATTTTTGGTGTCCCTTCCGTAATCTGCTTCTTTTTATCGACATCAAACGTATCATAACCATAAAACTGATCGATATAGAGAGCTCCACGGAACCATTTGCATGCTTCATGCTCTTTGCTTTCGTTTTTATGGGTACAATTTTCAAAATATATATTTTCCACCACATTTCCACGACCTCTGGGAGCCTTTATTGAAGCAATGCTAAATGTGTCATGGAACTGGCAGTTGCTTACTTTCACATCTCTTACGCCACCGGACATTTCACTTCCAACTGCTATTCCGAAACCGCTGTGGAATTCACAATCCCGAATATAAATATGTTCAGAGGGAATTCCTACATCTCTTCCTTCCTGATCTCTCCCCGATTTTATGGCAATACAATCATCCTGGCTGGCAATCACACAATTTTGGACCATGACATTACAGCAGGAATCAATATCCAAGCCATCCCCATTGAAGATCCCCTCGTACCGTTTCCCCTCTTCATCATATTTTGTAAATATATGGACATTCTTCACTTCTACCTGGTTGCAATAAAGCAAATGCAGACACCAGGCCGGTGACTGACGAATGGTAATTCCCCGTATCGTTAAATTTGTCACATGACTGAAAAAGATCGCTCTTCCCCGTTTCCCCCTATTTTCCTCCATTTCTTTAAAAAAGAGTTCCACCCCATTGGCATTTACAGTTCCCTTTCCTTCCAAAGTCAGATTTTCTACTGTTTCATTCCCGATTCCGGCATTTAACAGACTGGCATAACATTCTGCTTTTAATCCTTCAAAAGAATAATATAAAACTGGGTACTGGGATAGTTCACCACTCCCCAGAAGTACACTTCCTTCTTCCAAATAAAGAGTCATATTACTTTTCAAAAATAGAGCGCCTGTCACAAAAACACCTGCTGGTATATATACGGTTTCTCCTGTTTCACATGTATCAATGGCTTTTTGAATCGCCTCTGTATTGAGTGTCTTACCATCTCCCACAGCACCAAAATCTAAAATATTTTTTCTGCCATTTTGCATCATTTTTTCCTTCTCCTCTTTTTACCTTATTCCTTCTGGCTACCTCTTTCGCAGCTTTATATAAAAAACATCGAAAACAGCCCGGATTTTATCCTATCTGTTTTCGATGCCCTGTTCAATCAATTATTTTTATGCCTCATCAATGGCTTTTCCGATATCATGTCTCATATACTTATTTGCAAAAGACACCCATTCCGTTGCCTGATATGCATTTGCCCTGGCTTCCTTCAAATTATTTCCGGTTGCTGTTACACCGAGAACACGTCCGCCATTGGTCAAAAATGTACCATTCTCCATTTTTGTTCCGGCATGAAATACATAATACCCTGTTTTGTTTTCAAATGCTTCCAGTCCATGGATTGGCAATCCCTTTTCGTAGTGTTCCGGATATCCGTCGGAAGCCAGAACCACGCAAACCGCAGCATTATCTTCAAACTGAAGATCAATCTGATCCAATGTTCCATCCACGCACGCCTCAAATACATCCACAATGTCATTTTTCATACGCGGTAAAACAACCTGCGTCTCCGGATCACCAAATCTGGCATTATATTCCAGAACCTTCGGTCCCTCTTCCGTCAACATAAGGCCAAAGAAAATAATTCCCTTGAAAGTTCTTCCCTCTGCCTTCATTGCATCCACAGTAGCCTGATAAATGGTCTTCCTGCAAATCTCATCAATTTCTTTAGTATAGAATGGACTTGGTGAAAAGGTTCCCATGCCTCCTGTGTTTAAGCCCTGGTCGCCATCTTTTGCCCTCTTATGATCCTGTGCAGATGTCATAATCTTTATGGTATCTCCATCTACAAAGGAAAGAACGGATACTTCTCTTCCTGTCATGAACTCTTCCACAACAATCCGGTTTCCGGCAGAACCAAACTGCTTATCCAGCATCAATGTCTTGACACCTTCTTTGGCTTCTTCCCTTGTATTGCAAATCAAAACGCCTTTTCCCAGAGCCAGGCCATCCGCCTTTAATACAATCGGCATTTTGGCTGTTTCCAGATATGCCAATGCCGCATCAGCAGAATCAAAGCATTCATATGCCGCTGTCGGAATATGATATTTTTTCATCAAATCTTTGGAAAATGCCTTCGATCCTTCCAAAATAGCAGCATTTTTTCTAGGTCCGAAAACCCGTAAACCCTCTCGTTCAAATACATCTACAATTCCACCTACAAGAGGATCGTCCATTCCAATCACGGTCAGATCAATCTTCTGACTTTTTGCAAATTCAACCAGCTTATCAAATTCCATGGCACCGATGGGAACACATTCTGCAATCTGACTGATTCCGGCATTTCCAGGTGCACAATAAATTTTATCCACCTTTGGACTCTGCGATACTTTCCATGCAATCGCATGCTCTCTTCCACCGCTACCTACTATCAAAACTTTCATTTGGTTTTCACTCCCATCTGTTTTCTCTATCTCTTTCGAAGTCCTATCTTTCACAATTTATATATACATGTCCATCTTTTACAGATACGATTCCTTTTGCAATCATAGCTATCGCCTGCGGCAAAATTTTCCATTCCGCTTCTTCCATAACACGTCTCTGTAATATTTCCGGTGTGTCATCCTGATGCACCATGACAGCCTTCTGAAGAATAATCGGACCGGTATCCGTTCCCTCATCCACAAAATGGACGGTTGCACCTGTCACCTTCACACCACGTTCCAACACTTTTTCATGAACATGAAGCCCATAATATCCTTTTCCGCAGAAAGAAGGAATCAAAGATGGATGGATATTAATAATCCGGTTTCTGTATTTCTCTATCAGCTGCGGAGGAATAATGAGCAGACAACCGGCTAATACAATCAAATCCACACCATAGGAATCAATGCGCTCTACAAGGGCTTGGTTAAATGCGTCTCTATTTTCAAAGTCTTTCGGGGAAATGGCTTCCGCCGGAATCTGATGTTTTTTTGCACGTTCAAGGGCATATGCATTTTTATTGTTACTGATGACAAAAGAAATTTTGGTGTCCCCAATCGTTCCTTTTTCGATTTCATCAATAATTGCCTGCAGATTGGTTCCTCCTCCGCTGACCAATACTCCGATTTTTAGCATAAGGTGACTCCTTTTTCTCCTGCTTCTGCTTTTCCAACTACATAAGCTTTTTCGCCAGCAGCTTCAATCGCCTTCATTGCTGCATCCACATCCTCAGGTTTTACACCGATTACCATACCCAGTCCCATATTATATGTATTGTACATCATATGTTCTTCAATCTGTCCTTCTCTCGCCAGCATAGTGAAAATCGGAGGAATTGGATAAGAATCTTTCTTAATCACTGCACGGATACCATCTGGAAGCATACGTGGTACATTTTCATAGAAACCGCCACCTGTGATATGGCTACATGCTTTTACGCGAACTCCCGCTTCTTTCACTGCACGAAGCGCTTTTACATAAATCTTAGTTGGCTTTAATAATGCATCACCCAATGTAGTTCCCAACTCTTCATGATAGGTATTCAGACTTTCTTTATCCATGGAGAAAACTTTTCTTACCAAAGAAAAACCATTGGAGTGTACACCACTGGATGCGATTCCAATCAGCACATCACCATCAGCCAGATCTTTTCCGGTAATTAAATCTTTTTCATCTACAACACCTACGGCAAATCCTGCTAAATCATACTCATCTTCCGGATAAAATCCTGGCATTTCAGCAGTTTCTCCGCCAATTAATGCTGCACCTGACTGATGACATCCTTCTGCTACACCACTTACAATATCAGCAATCTTCTCTGGAACATTTTTTCCGCATGCAATATAATCCAGGAAAAATAACGGCTCACCACCGGCACATGCAATATCATTAACACACATTGCCACACAATCAATTCCCACGGTATCATGCTTATCCATTACAAATGCCAGCTTTAACTTTGTACCAACGCCATCGGTTCCGGATACTAAAGTTGGCTTCTCCATATCCTTAAATTTTTCCATGGAAAAAGCACCTGAAAAACCGCCAATATTGGTCAACACCTCTGGACGCATTGTCTTTGCAATATGCTTCTTCATTAATTCCACTGACTTATATCCCGCTTCAATATCTACTCCGGCATTCTTGTAATCCATTTTTTATCCTCCTATTTGCCTACAGGCATTTTTCAATGTTTTTAAAGAATTCTATTCTTTAGAATTCTATTCTTTAGAATTCTATTCTTTAGAATTTTATTCTTTAGAATTTTATTCTTTAGAATTCTATTCTTTAGAATTCATTTCTTTCAAATATGCTTTGTATTTTATATCGGTCAACTTTTCCGCTTTTGCTTCCACAGTCATTTCCATGGATTTGGAATATTCCATCAGTCTTCTGGCTAATCCGTCATCCTCATTGGCAATGATTTTTGCTGCCAAAAGCCCTGCATTCAAAGCTCCATTAATGGCAACGGTAGCCACAGGGATACCGGGAGGCATCTGACAAATAGAATAAAGGGAATCAACTCCTCCCAATGCTTTTGTTTGAACCGGTACTCCAATAACAGGAAGAACTGTCATGGCTGCCGTCATTCCAGGCAAATGAGCCGCACCTCCTGCCCCTGCAATAATTACTTTTAATCCCCGTTCCTTAGCGCTATGCGCATACTCATACATCTTATCCGGTGTACGATGAGCGGATACTACCGTCAGCTCATACGGAACCTGAAGATGATCCAGGATTTCTGCTGCCTTACTCATTACCGGTAAATCTGAATCACTTCCCATGATAATCCCAACAACTGGTTTCATAAATATCCCATCCTTTCCACATATATTCTCATGAAACAATTATCTAAACTGCATCTTTCCATCATCGGAAAGAGATCGCGGCATGGGCTGCCCGCACTTGCTTCAATGCCTCTTCAAGGGTATCTGCTGTTGCTGTAATATGCCCCATTTTTCTTCCCACAGCTACTTTGCTCTTTCCATAAATGTGCACTTTTACATTTGGGTTGGAATACGCTTCATCCAGCCCAATTACTTCAGCAGTATCAGCTGCGTGATCACCAATGATGTTTTTCATCACCGTGGGGCGAATTAACTGTGCATTTCCCAGCGGTAACCCCAAAATACCACGAATATGCTGTTCAAATTGGGATGTATAACATCCCTCTATCGTATAATGTCCGGAATTATGGGGTCTCGGTGCCAATTCATTTACCATTATATGTCCGTCTCGTGTTACGAACAATTCAATACACAACATTCCGTATGCATCGACAGCCTTCAAACATGCTTCTGCCACTTCCATTGCTTCCAGCTTTGTCCCTTCACTGATCGCAGCCGGAACTGTCGTCTCATCCAGAATACTGTTCTTATGCACATTTTCTGCCACCGGAAATACACTGATATCTCCATTGATACTGCGGCATGCCAAAATGGAAACTTCCTTTTCAAAATCCACACACCGCTCTACCATCAGAGGAAGTTTTCCTGATCCCAGTGTCTGGTATCCCGTGGATAATTCCGCTTCTGATGAAATAACATAATTTCCTTTTCCATCATATCCGCCTGTACACGTTTTCAAAATCAAGGGATATTCAAATGTCTGTGCAGCCCGTTTTAAATCTCCATAATCTTCTACGGCAATAAATTCCGGAACAGCAATTCCACATTCTTTTAAACGTTTTTTCTGTACATATTTATTTTGAATATAGGCCAATGTTTTACTGGAAGGATACACGGGACACCCGCTTTTTTCCACTTCCTCCAGTGCTTTTACACTGATATGCTCAAATTCATATGTGACCACATCTACTCTGGATGCCAGTCTTTTAATGGCTTCCACATCATCAAATCCCGCCACAATGTGACTGTCTGCAATACTGTGTGCCGGACAATCCGGTGTCGGATCCAAAATCACAAATTGATAATCCAGACGCTTTGCATCCAGTATCATCATCTTTCCCAACTGTCCGCCGCCAATGATACCTATTTTCTTCATTCGTATCCTCTTTTCCAAGCATCTGTGTAACGTTTACACTATGCCTCTAAATTTTCCCCTGTTTTTTCTTTACCCCAAAATAGTTTTTTGATTTTATTTTTGAACAAATTTTCAAATAAAACCAAATAACAGTTCTTCTGCCAGATTTATTGTACTAAGAAACATTCTGCCCGTCAACTGATTTTGCATAATCCCATGCAGTGTTGGTTTTCTTTAAAGATCTTCCAATGGTTCATTGAGCTTTTCTGTTCCCTCAAGAACAAATCTTCCCTCTTGAATCAATGGGATTCCATTTCCGTCTGCCTTTATAACCGTAATACTTCCCAATTCTTCATATGGAATGGTAATATCCGTGTGACAGGAATAGTATGCCTCTTCCGGTTTTGTTTTTCGCAAAATCGAACATTCATTATCTCTGGCAATAATCTCTTTTCCATCAGAATTATACACCGGAATATCTTCGCTGTGGGAATAGCAAGTATCGCCCATAGCAAAATGAGGGCCTGTCTTTTCAGCAATTAATATGGTCAAGCGATCAAAAATATCATATTTTACTGCCATGCGATACGCCACTGTATTTGTTCCGATTGCAAATTCGCCAATAGGCAGTGTTTCATGATGAAATAAAAGATTTTCTTTTAAAAATGCCTGATTTTCTTCCTCTTTTTCAAAATTTGTACATGTATAACCGGATATCATACCATCTGCTAAAGTCAGTTTAAGATTTCGGTATTCTATTCCGTGCAAAAAAACTTTTGACACATGAAGCGTTCCATTGGTTCCTTTCAATCGCGGGGAAGTAAATACTTCACCCAAAGGGATATTAACATCTGCCAGACAATTTTCAAAATTCGTCTGTGTATCCGGATCCGTCAATTCATGAAGGGCAATCATTAAATCGGTTTCGTTACCGGCGGTTCCCAAAACATGCACATATTCCCCTTCATCCAATGCATCAATCAGCTTTTTTTGAATTTTTTCATAAAGCCCATAATCCAGTGTGTTCACTTTTACAGTTTCTTTAAATATTGCTTCAAAATCTGCTCCGATCTTTGGTGTAGGGAAGGAAATAATACAAAAGCTGGTTGTCTCTGGTTTCATATATTCCTGAACGTACTGATTCATGATTTGTGTCCATTCCAACTGAATTTTTTGCTGTTTCTGTGTATATTTCCACACTTCTTCTTTGGATTGTGGCGCAAATGGAGGTTCCCCATAAGCCTCCACCAGGATGGGACCGGCATAAGCAGCTGCCTCCTGCTTGTATTCCTCAAACATCTGCTTAATTGCCTGAAGTCTGCGTTCCTTATACTGCCGATCCAAATATAATGCCGCATCAAAACGGTGATCATACACATATTGCTGGTTGGGATATGCTGAAACAATTGTATTTCTCTTGATGACCGGATAGAATCCTTTTTCTTCCAACAAGCGGATTCCCTCTTTTATAATTCTTTCACATCCAACCGCATAGCGCATTTGATACCGATCTTTTCCGGCAAGACTTTTTCCGGCATTTTTAAATCCCCGGATATATCCTTCCACAAAGGTTTCAGCGGCATTAAAAATTTCTTCTTCTGATAAGGTATCCAAAAATTTTGCCATTTGAAGTTCCGTCTCAGATATATATAAACCATAACGATATAAATATCGATAATCGCCTTCTTTCTGGCTTTCTATAATGGTTCTGTAAGAAAATGTTTCCTCTTTCTCACTGACAAAAACCATTCCCCGAACTTGCTCTTTTGCAAAAAATTCAGAATAATCACTGTAAAACCAATACATTGCCTGACGAATTTCTTCCAGTGATGCTTCTTCCAAAAACAGATGATAGATTTCCAAGAACAATTCAATTGTAATTACAAATCCTTCCCAATTTCTTTCATAACAAAAATCAATTAATTGCCTTATCTGTGCATATAAAGCACAATACACTTTTCCGCTTTCCCCCAGCTTCTTTACCGCATAAGACGGATTTGCATAACTGTTTTCATATGCATCTCCTGTAATATCGGCATAAATACTTTGATTCCAACTTTGCAATATGTCGCAGTCAGCATCCTCTTCACCATGTTCCAAAAACATTTTCAACTGATCCATTTTTTCAATGAATCTTGCTGTCTGATAAAAAAAATCAGCAATTCCTTCTTTTGCACTCTGCTCTTCAAAAATCAGATTTATACGCTCCATAGCCAAGTCGTGACGTTCTTTTATTATTTCATTTTCCGACATTTCTTCTAACTCTCCTTCTAAATAATGTTTTTCTTTCTTCTATTTTCTTGTTTTAATCTTTCATTCTTACATAGAATCAAAGACTATATTTTTATATTTTGCATCTTCTTTTATATTTTAACAATAAAATTTTATATTTTATAAAAATTTCTATTGTAATTTTCCGCCGAATACGTTAACATTCTTATATACTATTAATTTATAAAATTAAGTTTTATAAGTTACTTTTTCCATTTGTAATCTACTTTACACCAAACTATTTCTATATTTCAGACATACTTTTATACGAAAGGAGATGTGAACTTTATGAAAAGGGATTTTGTTACCGATGAAAAAAATTTTATAATCCATGAGTCAAAATATAAAAACCCGGCTCTGAAAAGCTTTCCTTTTGCCAATGACAGTACCATTTATTTTCATCCCATCATGAGCTTATTCGGAATTTACTTAAATGTACTTCTGTTTTATTTTTTTTCCACCGGATTATTCAATACCATTAAAAGTGGTGACATTTCTTCCATCGTGATTCAATGTCTTATTCTGCTGATGTCCATATCAGCCATCCTGTTTTTCGGATATAATGGACTGTTAGTTCCCTTATGGCTTTTAATCTGGAGAATCTGTTACCATATTTTAAAAAAGAAAAATAAAATCGCCACATCCAGATTTCGCATGAAAAATGACTTTATCTGTATTTCTTTTACATCATCCGGTGGCTGGACATTTCCCTGTCCTTTAGGCTTTCGTACCACGATTCTTTATCAGGATGTCCCTAAACCAACGGTTTATCTTCGAAACTGTGTGGTAATTATACCAAGTCATCTTTATTCCGATTATATTCAGAAAATGCTCGATGATTTTTTCCTGATGACTGATCCGTACTAAGCTTGACTTCACCCTGCATCTTTATGTGGTGCGGATCAGTATTCTCAATTAAAATCAGTCATTCTCGTTTTTAAGTAACTATGTAAGTAACAGTTCAGCCCGCGCCATTCGCAAAACCGCACTGCGTGCTTATTGTGGCTATCGCCACTGTTTTGCTCATTTACAGGCGGTCAGCTCATAGGTCTGACCGGTCGAAAAATTATGCGAGCATAATTTTCTCTCACGTTACAGCCCTATGGCTGAACTGTTACCTATGTAATAAGATAATGGCAGCCGATACCTCACATCTATTTCTGATATCGACTGCCTTTTTTGAACATTTCCTGTCATTTCTGACTTATAATGTAATTTCCACCAAGCGACCGGTATGCACATATTGTTTTACAGTAACTCCCGCTGCGCGAAACATCCGCTTCGATGCTCTGACAGATGGTGTATCCGCATATTTATCGCTATCATACACCACTTCTTTAATTCCTGCCTGTATAATTGCTTTTGCACATTCATTACACGGGAAAAGTGTTACATATAATTTACAACCTTCCAAACTACCTCCGCGATAATTCAGTATGGCATTCAGTTCACTGTGCGTCGTATAAAAATATTTATTATTACAATCGTCCCCTTCTCGCTCCCATGGGAACTCATCATCGGAACATCCTAACGGAAATCCATTATAACCCATGGATAAAATTTTATTGGTCGGACTGACAATACAGCACCCAACCTGTGTATGGGGATCTTTGGAGCGCATTCCTGACAGGATGGCCACCCCCATAAAATATTCATCCCATGAAATATAATCCTGCCGTTTTCCCAATTCTCCTTCTCCTTTTCTCCACTCTACTCTTCAATCAAATGAATTCTTCTGATATGACGCTCATCTCCGGAAAACGGGGTATTTAAAAATGTATCCACAATTTTAACTGCCAGTCCCGGTCCAACGACACGTCCTCCCATGCATAAAACATTTGCATCATTATGAAGCCGCGTTGCTTCTGCACTGAAACAATCGGAACAAAGAGCTGCCCGAATTCCTTTTACCTTATTGGCAGCAATGGAAATTCCAATCCCTGTCCCGCAAATCAAAATACCCTTCTCACATTCACCTGATACGACTTTTTTACTTACCATTCTTGCATATTCCGGGTAATCCACTGCTTCCGTACTAAAACATCCGCAATCTTCAAAAGGAATATTCTTTTCCTTCAAATATGCAATAACCTCCTGCTTCAATTCATATCCACCATGGTCACATCCTAATGCTATCATCACATTCTCCTCCTGAATTTTCTTTCATGGATATATCCATTGATACCTCTACATCTCCGTATCCATTAATGTACGGGCACTGATTATTTGCTGTCCCGCTGCTTTTTTCATTCGGTTCATCACTGCCTGACCGAATTCTTCTCCCCCAAAACTTTCTGAATAGATTTTTTCTACTTCTTCTTTATCAAATTCTCTTAAAATCCGGTAAAGATTATGGGCAACACTGGTTAAATCCCGATGACTTCCTGCTACTTTTATGATACCGCTCTGATATTTCCCTGCATTTTCCTGCGAGGCCAGAATTCCTATCTTTTTTCCCTCTTTCTTTGCTTTCGCCAAAATCCGGTTTAACGCTTCTACTACTGTGGCATCATCCCCTTCCACCAAAACCATTGGTGCTTTTGGGGCATAATGACGATACTTCATCCCTGGTGCTTTTGGTTTTATTTCAGCGCTGACACTGCCCGCCACCGCCGGATCCACATCCACCTCACCTACCACATTTCGAAGCATCTCTTCCGTGATATAACCAGGACGCAAAATTGTAGGTATCTCTCCTGTAACATCTACAATCGTTGACTCCACACCGATCCCTACTTCACCGCCATCCACAATCATATCGATTCTTCCATCCATATCTTCAATAACATGATCAGCCAATGTGGGGCTGGGACGACCGGAAACATTTGCACTGGGAGCTGCAATGGGAAGCCCTGATTTTTTTAATAGCGCCTGTGCAATCGGATGGTTTGGCATTCGTATCGCTACAGTATTTAATCCGCCTGTTGTCTCCAAGGGTACACATTCTGCCTTTGGAAAAATCAGAGTCAAAGGACCTGGCCAAAATGATTCCATCAGCAGCCTTCCGGCATCACTCACTTTAGAAACCAATGCCTCTACCTGCTCTTTTGCAGCAATATGTAAAATTAATGGATTATCCGATGGTCTGCCTTTTGCGGCATAAATTTTTCTTGATGCTTCTTTATCCAAACCATTTCCGCCCAGTCCATATACCGTTTCTGTGGGAAATGCCACAAGACCACCTTTTTTCCAAATTTCTGCCGCTTTTGCTGCAATCTGTTCCACGTTTTCTTCTTGAATGCTACAGATAATTGTTTTCATTTTTTGCCTCTTTTTCCGTTTTATCACGTTAATTTTTGTTTGCTAACTTCTTTCCATATACAAATGATTACCTTACTTCTTTATTACTATATCATAGAGGTTCCTTTTGAATCAATTGCTAAAACCAACAATCTTAAAGAAATATTTTTCTCAGCCCTGTATAAACCGTAAGGAAAAAGAAACCTGCCAAAACAATCATTGCAGCCCAAAAGTTGTTCACATTTTCTCCCTTTCCTGTTTTTTCTCCTTCTATTCTTAGTTCTTTTCTATATTCCGTTTGATTTCCTGCCAAATCTTCTGACTGAATAATCAATTCATCCGCCCACTGATCATCCAGCTTGATCTGTGTCAGCACTTTATCACCGATACGATACCAGGATGTATTTACTTTTTTCCACTCTTTTTTTCCATCTACATTTTTTGTTTCATATACATTTGTTTTTTCTGGACTGAAATTACACTCTTCTATTTCCAACAGATACTCCTTTTCTCCTGTATTTTCTCCTCCAATTTTTTCCACTGATACACTTGGTTTTGTCTGATCTACCACAAAATCGGGTATCTCATAAAAAAAATAACTTCCATCTAAATCGGTATAGAAAATTTTACAATCATACCTACCGTCTGCATCCGCCTCATATTTCTTTTCATATCCATTCCGCTCTTCTTGTAAATCCCACCAGTTTGTTTTCCATTGATTTGCCATTTCCCTTTCAATGGCATTTTCTTCCTCTGTATACGTATTCCACACCACATCAATGCCATCACGATTAAATAGTTCCTTGTTTGCCAAAATATGAATCATACAAGGATGATTATAATATTCTACTCCGTTCCATTCACATTCCGGTTCTCCATCAATCCAGGCTACGACAGAATTTTCCATTTGTTTTTCCATATTCTCTTTTCTCTTTCTCATTGCTCGATAAGTCATAAGAACGACTTCATATAAAAATTTGTTGAATTGTAAATTTGAGACAGAACCGTCTCCATGATACTATTTAGAAATGAATCCCTCTGCTGCAACTATTTTTTCAGTCACTGAACTGTTGCAGCAGCCTTTTTGAAATGATTTCTGATTTGCTTAATTATTGATCTTTTGTTCCAATATGAAATATTTTTTGCGGTAATTCAAATACCAATACGATTCCCAGCACAATAGCCAAAGCTACTTTTAATGTCTCCATACCTTTCACTCCGGCCATACTTGTTTCATTCACTACCAAGTAATATGCTGTCCAATATACTCCGGCACCTGGTACCAGAGAAAAAATGCCGGAAATTAAAAATATGGTAACCGGACATTCCTTTCTGACAGCAAATATTCTCGAAATAAACACGATAACAATCGTTGCCCCCAATGTTCCCATCACCACTCCGGCCGGTTCCCGCAGCAGATAATATACCGCCCATCCGACTGCTCCTATCAATCCACAATAGGGATAAAATTTTTTTGGAACATGAAAAATAACAGAAAATGCAATGGTTCCAAAAAAAGCGGCTATCAATTCCCAGATCACAACATAATACCTCCCAGCCAATTATGATATGCAATAATCACGGCTCCTACTCCCGCTGCAATACATACAGCCACCAGCAAAGCATCTAAAAGCCGTACCGTACCAGAAAGATAATCTCCATCTGCAATATCACGAATTCCGTTTGTGAATGTAACCCCCGGCAGCAAAGGCATAATTGCTCCAATGATCACATTACTCAAATGAAGCTGGGGAAACATTTGAAACAGTAAAATAGATACTACGGCCACCAATGCTGCTCCGCTCATATTAGCTATAATCTTCGACTGATAACAGCTTACATACAAAACATAGCAATATAATACCATTCCGGTAAGAAATGCGCTGAATGCATCTCCAAATGTTCCTCCGAACAAATAACAGAAGCACCCGGCACCTAAGCCGGATGCTATAATTTGCGTCAACTTCTTTTTTCCTTCCATCTGACGGATTGCAATAAGCCTTTTTTTTACTTCTTCCACCGGATATTTATGACGCTCAATTTCTCTGGAAAGTTGATTTACTGCTGCCACTTTATTTAAACGTGCATTGCTGACAGGGATATTTTTCACTTTTGCAAAAATTTCCCCTTGCGCATTGGCATACGTGGCAAAAATTCCATTTGTCAGTACGAACGAATGATACTCCTCAATTCCATATGCCCTTGCTATCCGTTCCACCGTTTCTTCCACACGAAAAATTTCCGCACCACTTTCCAACAAAATATTTCCTGCCAAAAATGCCACATCTAAAATCTCTTTTTCCTGATTTTTCATCTTTGTTCCTTATTGAATCGATGCCGATTCTTCCTTCTTACTCCACAAATCCTTTAAAAATTTGGCAAAGAATCCCAGAATAAGAATTAAACATCCCATCGCAAATAAAAATGTCCACTGGTCAGTTACCAGCCAGATATAGGCAGTCGCTATAATAAACGCAACAATAAATCCTTTAACCATGGATTGCTGCTCTTTTTTTATCCCTTGTTTGGAAAAAATAAATTTACAGCTCTGATATCCAGCTATTGCACAAACCAAAGTTACAATATAAATCAATGCCGGTTCTACCCATACCATTAACTCTGTTTGAAACAGAACAACAAATATGGTTTCAAACAAGGCCAAAAACCATAAAATCGTCCAGATTATCTTCATTTTTTTTGTCACCGGTTTATCCAATGGGATTGGTTTTTTCTTCTTCATAATGTGGTTCTTCATCCTCTCGTTCTTTTATTTTAATCCACTCCGTCTGTCTCTGTTTTTCTTATGATCAGGGAACAGGTTCTTCCTGGCGGACATATGGCATTTCTCCCTTATCAAATCCAATAACTTGATTTTTTTCCGGATAAGTCATTCCATATTCATTGACTGCCTGATTATAAATTGCTTCATAGTCAATATCTGCTTCAATCTGCTTTTCCAAATCATCATTATTCAAAACCAGCTTTTCATATTGTTCCTTAAGAGCAGAAATACTATGCATATTTTGTGTCAAAGCCTGTGATTGATATAAAAATGCAATCATTATTGTTATCAAAAAAACAATAGCAGCCATCGTAATCATTCCCTGTCCAATGGAATAGGTTCGATCCGACATTCTTTTTTGTTCAACAAGCTGATCCACCTGCTTTTGAATTTCTTTTTTGCGTCTTAACACAGCAAGCTTTTTATTTTTTTTATCAAATAGTTCCCATCCTATGGGATATACTTCCTGGCTGTTCTGCATATATGAATTACCCTCTTATTCTGACATTTTTATCTTCCGGATTCGTAAACTGTCCATCATCTAAAGGCAATGAGTCTCCTGCTTCTCAGACCTCGTAACCTGCTATTTCCACAGATGTTAGTTTGGACAGCCCCATTGACAGTAGTATAGCACAATTTATAAATCATGTCACCTGTTTTATCCGTTCTTTCTACTGATATGTCACCGGTTCCTCTCTCCATTCTGTACTGACAACAATATAGGGATAACTTGCCTGTTTAACCGCTTCATCTACCGGTCCAATCAAATTCGTGTCTATGACAATATTCTCCGATGTCAGATAAAACTGTGGAACCTCTATACTATATCCTCCCGTCTGCATTGTCCCATATCCCACTACGATATACAAAGTCTCCCCATCCTCATAAGATAGATGAAACGCTCCTTCTTTTTTCTTTTCTATCAATTCCATTAATTCATTTGGAATTTCCTTCTGTTCTACCACATGAAACGGAAGATCTGATATTTTTTCTTTCTGTTTTTGCATACTGCACCCACATCCCCATAAAAACACGAATACACCAATTAGTATTCCTTTTTTCATGATTCTCTCCATTCTTTCCCCCATTGCCTCATTGATTGTCTGATAACCATTTATTTCACGCAGACGATAGTATCCGCACATGGCTCGTTGCCTGCGCGTAAAAGAAAATACCCATAAGATAGGGATCCCTTATTCCTATCTTATGGGCATTCTATTTTTTCTATACCAGAAACTCTATCCGCACAGATACTCTTTATTCTTCCAGAAGTTTCATTGCATATGAACCCAATTCTTTGCTCTTTTCATCTGCGTCTTCCAGAGAAGTTCCTTTTACACCATAATATAACTTAATCTTTGGCTCTGTTCCGGAAGGACGTACACATAACCAAGCATGATCCGGAAGATCATAATACAAAACATTAGAAGAAGGAAGTCCTGTGGTTGTAACTTCACCTGTCTTCATATTTTTCTTTGTATCTAACTTATAATCTCTCGCCTCCAATACCTCATATGGTCCAATGGCACTCGGGGTATTATTTCTCAAATGATCCATGATTTTCTGAATCTTTTCGAGTCCTTCAATTCCCTTTAATGTAATAGACTTTACATCATCCTTATAGTATCCGTAGCGCTCATACATTTCTACCATGGCATCCCAAAGAGTCATGCCTTTCTGTTTATAGTATGCTGCTGCTTCACAAAGCGCCATCGTAGCCACAATCGCATCTTTATCCCTTGCATGGGTTCCAATCAGACATCCGTAACTTTCTTCAAAGCCGAATAAATATGTACCATTATGCTTCTGTTCAAATCCCAAAATTTTCTGTCCGATATATTTAAAGCCGGTCAAAACTTCTATCAACTGCACATGGTAATACTCTGCAATAGCATCTGCCATATTACTTGTCACAATCGTCTTAATCAGCGCTCCATCCTCAGGAAGTCCCTGTTTTTCTTTTATCTGACTGATCGTATATTCCGCAAGCAGACATCCGGACATATTTCCTGTCAACGGAATATAATTTCCGGATTTGTTATCCTTAACATATACGCCAAGACGGTCAGCATCCGGATCAGTAGCCAGTACCAGATCCGCATTCTTTTCTTTTGCCAGTTTTAACGCCAGTGTAAATGCTTCCTCCGCTTCCGGATTCGGATAACTTACAGTTGGAAATTCTCCATTTGGAAGTTCCTGTTCAGGAACCACGTAAACATTTTCAAATCCAATTTCCTTCAACACCCGTCTAGCCGGAATATTTCCCGTTCCATGGAGTGGTGTATATACAATAGTGATATCTTTCTGCATTGCCTTTATTGCTTCCGGATTTTTGACCTGTTTTTTCAGCTCTGCAATATAAGCGTCATCAATGGTTTGACCTATCACTTCATATAATCCAGCTTTTTCTGCCTCTTTGGCATCCATCGTTTTCAATACAGAGAAATCAGTAATCGCTTTCACTTCATCCATAATACCCTTGTCATGTGGAGGGGTAATCTGTGCACCATCTTCCCAATATACCTTATATCCATTATATTCTGGCGGATTATGAGATGCTGTGATATTAATTCCGGCGATACATCCCAAAGTTCTTACAGCAAAGGATAATTCCGGAGTCGGACGCAACGATTCAAAACGATATGCCTTAATTCCATTGGCTGCCAAACAGCAAGCTGCTACATCAGCAAATTCCGGAGACATTCTTCTGGAATCAAATGCAATGGCAACTCCCCGTTCTTTTCCGCCTACTTTTAAAATATAATTTGCCAATCCCTGGGTTGCTTTGCGGACTGTATAAATATTCATACGATTTAAACCGGCTCCAATCACACCACGCAGTCCCGCCGTTCCAAATTCCAACTCTGTATAAAAACGTTCTTTAATCTCATTTTCATCATTTGCAATGGAACGCAGTTCCTTTTTGGTTTCCTCATCAAAACACGGCTTTTCCAACCATTCTTGGTATAATTCTTTGTAATCCATCGGTATCTCCTCCCATTTTGACAACATTATAAAATCAGTGAATCCAATCCACAGATTTATATAACTCTATTATACATTTTTTCCATAAAAATTGAAACTATTTTTCCGTTTTTTTATTAAAAAATACAGTGTTTTCTTTCCTTCTCTCTCCCCATTTAATGAATAAAAAAGAAATAAATAGTAAGAAAAACTTTAGGATTTATTTCTATCACTTTTTTTTGTGTCATGATACAATGATTCCGTAACAAATGGTTTATAAAACAGCTGAAAGGTTGATATCAATATGAAATTATATTCTATGAGAACATTTTTTTATAAAATAACAGCCATTTTTCTGATTTCTTGTTTTATTCTGGGCAGCATTTCTTTTTCCTCCCGGGCAGAGACTTCCTCTCCCGAACAGGATGCGCCTGATGTCATTGTTATTATGAATGAATCTTTTTTTGATCCTTCTGTACTGGGAAATGTTCCGGTTAATGAAGATTTTCTTCCCTTCTATCACTCTTTGGAAGAATATACCGGACAGGAATCAAATAATCTGTTAAAAGGAACTCTACATGTATCGGATGTGGGAGGAAACAGCACGAATACGGAGTTTGAATTTTTAACCGGAAATTCCATGGCCTTTTTATCACCCATGCGTTCTCCCTATTCTCAATATTTAAATCCGGATTCCGAATATATACCAGCTTTATTCCGCCAATCCGGCTACAAAACCGTATCCATCTATCCATATAAGAATAATAGTTGGAATAGAAATCTGGCATATTCTATCATGGATTTTTCGGAATCATATTTTGAAGATTCTTTTTCCTCGGCACAAAGGATTCGCAATTACGTCAGTGACACCGCTGTCTATGAAAAGGCACTTCAGCTATGCGAGGAAACTACTCAGCCAATATTTATTTTTTGTTCCACCATTCAAAATCACTCCAGTTATCAGAAAATATACTCCAACTTTACTCCTTCCGTCAAAGCTTCCAATACAGAGAGCAATTCTCTCAATCAATATCTGTCTCTATTAAAAGAATCTGATAAAGCGTTGGAATATTTGATCGATCGTGTATCATCTTCTTCCAGAAAAACTATGGTTGTTTTTTTTGGGAATCATCAACCCAATAATTATCTGATTGAAGCTATGTTTCATTCCGATTTGAGTCCTGATAGCTCAAAAACAGATTCTGACATCCGCTATACCGTTCCCTATTTTATATGGGCCAACTTTGATCTGACCGGATATTCTATGCCCGATACCAGCCCTTCTTTATTGGGAAACACGGTACTTGAGATTTCCGATATCGAATTAAACACCTTTCAGGAATTTCTGAATGATTTTAAAACCATTATTCCGGCCATTTCCTCTCAGGGATATATGGATCAGAATGGTATTTTTCATCCATTTACCATTCATTTAGAAAAAAGCACAAAAAATTCGCAAGAACTTCAATATATTAACCTTTATCATGATCTGGTAGAAGAATCCCGATCATAGAAAACGATGAGAAGCAGAAACATGTGAAACCATTTATTTTAAAATATTTTTCAATGTTTCCGCCAAAATGTCAGCAATGATTTCACATCCCTGATCCGACGGATGCAATCCGTCATATGTCATAAAGGCTGCTTCTTTTGGATATGGATATTCATCTTCCAAAGGATTATATGGAACATCCACATAATCCGGATATTGCAATTCTTCGTATGTTCCATTTCTCTTGAGCTTTTTGAAATGAACTATATTTTTCTGGTTAAAGCCACAGAGCTGATGCAGATTCACAGGATAGATTTTGTCTCCTCTGCAGGCACCAAAAATAGAATCTGCTATATCGCTCAACCATTGCCCTCCATCTGGTGCATAACTGCCATGGGCATGATTGGTGGGATCTTCAATATATACAAAATCACCTCGTTCCACCGGATTCATTATAATAATCGGCGCAACTGATGTTTTTTCTCTTATTCTTTCCACTAGATTTCCCAGATTGCCCAAGATGGTTCCTACTTCTGCTTTCTCAAAATTTTCCTTTGTACCCACAGGAATATGACGATGCCAATCATTCGTCCCCAATAATATAGTATATAAATCTGCTTTTGGAATCTCTACACTTAACCAATCCTCTGTAGTAGATCCATTTATACCCATATTATTTACCGTCAGTCCGGGAATCTTATCACATACTCTGGAAATATACCCTTTCTCCACCCGATATCCTGTTTCATCTAAATGATCGTTTAAATATGTAAAGGAATCTCCAATGGCACACCAAATCATTTTTTACTCCTCCTTATATAATGATGATCTCTCGGAATCTTTAAGCCAATAAATATAAGGCTTTCAGATTCCTTTTTTATTAAAATCCCCCACTTTTTTGTCAAAAACCACTTGACAAATCGCTCAAAATTTGCGGCGAAGCCGATTGAATGTATTTTATTTC
>JAPFDH010000006.1 GCA_026169045.1 Lachnospiraceae bacterium
CACCTCCACGTGTTCTGTAGTGTGTCAGTCTTATCAAAAAGATAATATCAGAAGGAAGATAAATTAAAAAGCGGAAGTTAGCCGACGGGTTTCATGACCCCATCGGTGCCTTTCGCAGAAAGGTGGAAAATAATTATGAAAAGCTTTTATACAAATGGAACAATTTTAACCATGGAAGACAGTGCCTTATATGCAGAGGCAGTGTGTGTGGAAAACGGACGGATTAAGGCAGTCGGAACAGCCGAGGAGGTGCTCAGACTTCGTAAGGAAACAGATGAAGTGATTGATTTAAATGGCAAGGTAATGCTGCCGGGATTTATTGATGCACATTCTCACTTTGTGGGAGCAGCCAATGCAATGACGCAGTGTGATTTATCTCTTTGTAAGGATTTTAATGAGATGATAGAACAGATGCGGGATTTTAAAGAAAAGAGAAAGCTGTCAAAAAATACATGGATAATCGGATGCAATTATGATCAGAATTTTCTTGCAGAAGGAAGACATCCGGATAAAACGGTGTTAGATAAAATTAGCAGTACCAATCCGGTACTTTTCATTCATGCTTCCTCACACATGGGCGTGACAAACAGCCGTGGTCTTGAGCTTCAGGGAATTACAGAAGCAACAGAAGATTGTCCGGGAGGTCGCTACGGAAGAATTTCAGGAACAAAAGAACCGGACGGTTATATGGAAGAAAAGGCATTTCTTGAATTTCAGACAAAGCTTCCCATGACCTCTACGGAAGAACTACTGCATCTGATTGGAGAAGCCCAGAATATGTACGCAAGCTATGGGGTGACAACGGTGCAGGATGGTATGATGGGAAAATCGCTGTTTCAGTTGCTGAAATATGTATCAAATGAAGGACTTTTGAAGCTGGATGTGGTCGGATATGCAGATGTAATGACGGCATCAGACCTGCCTGATACAGAGCCGGAATATGCAGGGCAGTATAAAAATCATTTTAAAATCGGCGGATTTAAGGTGTTTCTGGATGGTTCTCCTCAAGGGAAAACAGCATGGATGACAGCACCTTATGAAGGGGATGCTGCTTATTGCGGTTATCCTATTCACAGCGATGAGCAATTAAGAGAGTATATTGCGCTTTCCTTGGATAAGAAACAACAGCTTCTTGCACATTGTAACGGAGATGCGGCAGCAGAACAGTATATTGCACAGTTTGAAAAAGAATTGGAGATAAGAGAAAATAAAGATTGTCATCGTGCAGTTATGGTACATGCACAGCTTGTTCGAAAAGACCAGCTGGAACGGATGAAGAAAATCGGGATGATGCCCAGCTTCTTTGTGGCACATACTTATTACTGGGGCGACATCCATATAAAAAATTTCGGAGAAGTAAGGGGAAGTCAGATATCTCCTGCCAAAACTGCACTTGATTATGGCATGAAGTTTACATTTCATCAGGATACGCCGGTTGTTCCGCCGGACATGATGCGGACCGTTTCCTGTGCGGTGAACCGTGTTTCAAGAAGTGGCCAAGTAATTGGAGAAAATCAGAGAATTCCTGTAATGGAAGCCTTGAAAGCCATCACAAGCTATGCTGCATATCAGTATCATGAAGAAACAGAAAAAGGAACGATTGCTGTGGGAAAATATGCGGATTTTGTGGTGCTTGACAAAAATCCTCTAGAAACAGACAGGGAAGAACTTGCCGATATTAAGGTACTTATGACATTGAAGGAAAATGAAGTTATTTACCGCAGAGAAGGAATTGAGTTATAATGCTGCGACAAAGTAAAGTGA
This sequence comes from Lachnospiraceae bacterium, assembly GCA_026169045.1. Classification (GTDB taxonomy): domain Bacteria; phylum Bacillota; class Clostridia; order Lachnospirales; family Lachnospiraceae; genus Fimimorpha. The sequence goes on from JAPFDH010000006.1 coordinate 1,765, forward strand.
AATTGATAAAGAAAATAGGTGGCAAATTATTTTAAAATACTATATAATGATAACCGCTGTTATATTGTTTCAGACAGATGACGGTGGTTGAAACTATTTGATACTATATAAAAACAGGAGTTATTCATGAGAAAACTAGCTTTAAATGATGAAATATTACTAAAAATCGAGAAGCCGGCCCGCTATATCGGGAACGAAGTCAACTCGGTGATGAAGGACAAACGGGAGGTGGATATCCGATTTGCCATGTGCTTTCCGGACGTTTCTGAAGCGCTATAATGTAATAGTGATGAATAACAATATATAGTGTTAAAGCGTTATGTGTAATACAAAATATATGAATTAGATAAAACTAAACGGAACTAAAAATGAAAGAATGATATTGTTATGAGATTGAATTTGTTACGCAAAAATGGTAATTTGGAGTGAATATCATTCAAAATAATTAAATATAAATGCAAGGGCTATATGTTTTTTTTGTCGAGAGAAATTAAAGGGTTGGAGTCGCATCATGGGCTTCAGCCTTTTTGTTTTCTATTAAGTGTGTTACAAAATCATTTGTGTTGGAGTATAATAATGAAGTTATATTATGGTTAAATGTTATTTATACCAATAAAAAGTAATAAAATGTTTAAAAAGTAATAAAATGTGTTATAATTAGAGTAATTAATAGGTAATTGCGAAACAAGCTCAGGATATGAGCCAGAATAGTGCTGAAACTTGGGATTTTAGAATATTGGGAATCGCAAAGAACTGAAAAACATGGTGGATAATGATATAAGCTGAAATTGGACAGGAAATGGGCGCACTTATAGAGGGAAATGAAAACCCCTGTTTTTAAAATAGTAAGTTCTATGCAATCAAGGGTTTCAGACTTCGAATATACTGATGTTCTTCTATTTTATCAGCGAGAAGCACGCCGATAAGCTGTGTAATACCAGCCAGAATCAGATCAGCATGAAGTGTTTTCGCATTTTGGGTTTTGCGACCAGCAACCCCAAGGCTGTCTTTCAAGTGATTGATGGAACGTTCCACAGTGGTTCTGAGCTTATATGTATTATTCCATTCTTCAGTCCCGCGCACAGTGCCGGGATAAGCACGTAAGTCTTTTTCGGGGTAAAGGTACACCATTCTTCCACATGGTGAAGTTGTACAGGGAGTATCACAGTGACAGACACGGCGATATTTTCCAGTGGAAGGATCCTTTTCCCACTTAACTTTTGGACAGCTAAACTTATAGCGTATAATACCATTCTTCCGCTTGCTGGTACCTTCATGTTTCATAGGAAGAGAAGGATCATTCGGACAACAGGGAATGCCGTTTTCATTCACCGAATAGTCTGTGCTTTCCAAGCCTGAACGGGAATTTAATGGGATATAGGCCTTTTGAAAGTGAATGCCATTGCCGTCAGCATCCTTGCCAAAGGTATCGCCTGAAAGGAGCTCTTTATAAAGCTTTGCAGAGTCAAAAGCGGCATCTCCCAAAAAAGTATGGGGATTGATGAGTGGATGGGCAGTAAACAGATCCTGTAAAGTAGGGATAAGCAGCCTGGCATCATGGACAGATTTATCTTTATCCGGGGAATCGGACTTCTTTTCAAGAATAATTTCAGGATGCTTGTCAAAAAAATCCTTGTTGTAGAAGTCAATATGCCGGACGATACCCAAACCATTTGTGACAATGCCGAATTTGTAGGCATAACAAAAATGCCCGTC
>JAPFDH010000042.1 GCA_026169045.1 Lachnospiraceae bacterium
CGCCCCAAAATAGGAAACACTGAAAAGAGGAGACGGTCCTGTTTTAATTTAAGGCTTTGAAAAAGCCTGAATTTTACAGGACCGTCTCCTCTTAAAGTACTAGGGGTTGAAAATCGGATTTATCCGACATCCCCTTTTTTCACTTTCAAACCGGTCACTTTTCTGCAATAGATGCTGTTGCCTTTCCTTTTTTCATGATCCAAAAATAGTATGGCACCAGCGGGATCAGCGCAGCCACCCATGCCGCCGGATCAGACAAACATACACCGCTGAAACTGGCTTTTCCTGCTACCCAAATTACAATTCCGGCACGAGCAATCAATTCAAATACACCACCCAGCATGGGAACCAATCCATATCCCATACCCTGAAGGGCATTACGATACAAAAAAATACTTCCCAAAAACGGATATGCCCAAACAACAACGTCAAAATATACCTGTGCGGCATAAAGAACTTCTGTCTCATCAGAATTTACAAAAATTAAAATCAGATATTTTCCAAGGAAGAATATGATTGCCATTAATACCACACTGCTGGCTAAAATCATTCCCTGTGTCAAATATACTCCTTTTTTTACCCGATCCATTTTTCCGGCTCCGCGATTTTGTCCCACATACGTAGCTATCGTTGCCCCAAATGCAATAAATACGGTACTTACAATATTCTGAATCTTACTTGCTGCTGAGAATCCAGCCATATAAACTGCTCCGTAAACATTAATTGCTCCCTGCACGATAATCGTTCCGATGGCAGTAATGGAAAACTGCAATCCCATAGGAATTCCCAATGCCAACAGCCGTCCCATGACAGGAACCGATACTTTAAAATCTTCTTTCTTCAATTTTAAAATATCAAATTTTTTCAAAATATAAATGAAACATAAAAGTGCTGATATTCCCTGTGCAATCACTGTGGCATAACCGCAGCCTTCCACTCCCATTTTAAACAGTACAATAAATACAATATCCAAAACCACATTAATGCCAGCCGATATCATAAGAAAATACAAAGGTGATTTACTGTCACCCAGCGCTCTTAATACCGCCGAAAGTGCATTATAAGCACAGGTGACAAACAAACCAGCATAAATAATCTCCATATACCATTTAATATCTCCCAGCAATTCCTCCGGTGCATTCATTAATCGCAGAATAGGTTCATTGGCAATCAGCAACCCCACCGTCATGACTACTGTAAACGCCACACACAAATAGACAGACATAGCAATATAGTGACGCATGCGCCTGTAATCATTGGCCCCAAACCATTGTGCCACATAAATGGCAAATCCGCTGGATAATCCATTGAGCCAACCGGTCACAAAAAAAATCAACGATCCGGTACTTCCAATCGCCGCCAGAGCATCTACTCCCAAAAACTGCCCGGCAATGATAGAATCTGCAATATTATAAAACTGTTGAAAAATATTTCCTAAAAACATAGGTATCGTGAAACTGATGATCAGCTTCAACGGATTTCCCCTTGTCATGTCATTCGTCATTATCTTTTCCTCATTCCGTCATACGATTCCCTTTTTCCAGCCAAAATTCCTTTGCGTTTCCATCCACACTGCTGTTTCCAATCCACAGACGAAATCTGCCAGATTCACTTTTATAGCTTCCATCCGGGCAATGAAAACGCAACATAGGTTCTGTAATTGTAAACGTAACCGTTCTTTCCTCACCAGCCTCCAATTCTACCCGACAAAATCCTTTTAGTTCCCTCACCGGACGGACACAGCTTGCTGCTATATCCTGAATATATAGCTGAATAACTTCTGTTCCTTTTCTCTCTCCGACATTTTTCACTCTCACCTGAGCGATAATCTGATCATTGAAGCCCATTCGGGTTTGATTCAATTCCGGTTCTGTAATGGAAAACCTGGTATAACTCAACCCATATCCAAATGGATATCTGGGATCATTGGAGCAATCCAGATATCTAGTTGTAAAATCCGCTCTTCCCTCTGTCTGTTTCGGTCTTCCGGAACTATATGAATTATAACTCATAGGTTCCTGCCCCACGGTATAAGGAAAACTCATGGTAAGTTTTGCCGAAGGGGTACATGCTCCTGTCAGAATATCCAGAATTCCATGTCCACCCTCTGTTCCCGGCATCCAAGCCTCCACAATAGCACCAGAATATGCTTCTACCGTGTCTAATTCCAATGGTCTGCCATTAAACAAGACTGTAACAATTTTTTGATTCACCTCATAAATTGATGCAATCAATTTTTGCTGAATATCTGGAATCGTAATAGAAGTGCGACTGCTTGCTTCTCCTGACTGATGGTTATGTTCTCCCAAACACAAAACAACGATATCCGCCCAGGCCGCCGCCTGACGCGCTTCTTTCTCCAACCGCATATTATCTTCCATCCAGGAATCGCTGTGATATTGGGCTCCATTCAACACTGTATCATTATTCAACAAAGTACATCCTTTTGCAAAACGAATCTGGTTCTCGAAAAATACTTCTTTAGCCGCCTGACGGATCGAAATCGTATTAGAAGCAGAACCTGTCACAACCCAGGAACTTCTCATATCTTCCCCTTCGATATATGGTCCGATAAATGCTATCTTCTTTGTCGGATCCAACGGTAAAAGGCATCCTTCTTCCATTCTCTCATTCTTCAGCAAAACCACGGATTTCTGTACCATTTTTCTGGCAAACTGGCGATGTTCCTCACATAGCAATACTGTTTTTTCTTTTTCCTCATCCGCATCTCTATATGGATTTTCAAACAATCCCAATTTGTTTTTCAGTTTCAGAATACGCATAACCGCTTCGTCTATTACTTTCTCTTCCACTACACCTTCCCGTACCAAATCTGCCAGATAGTCTGCGTAGCAGTCAGAACACATATCAATATCTACACCGGCTCTCAATGCCTTTTCTGCTGCTTCTTTTCTGTCCTCACAAAAACCATGATTTACCATTTCACCGACAGCGCCCCAATCCGATATCAAAACACCGTCAAAGCCCATTTCATTTCTTAATATCTGCTTCATCAGCCAAGGATTCCCTGTAGATGGAATCCCGTTCCATGTATTGAACGATGTCATTACCATATCACATCCGGCATGAATCCCCTTTTCATATGCTCCCAAATAATATTCACGCAAGGTATGCTCTGATAATTCCACATTCGTATAATCCAATCCTGCAGTAGCAGCACCGTATGCGGCAAAATGTTTGATACAGGAGGAAACGGTTCCTTTTTCTGCCCGGGTATTTCCCTGGAATCCTTCCACCATAGCAGCTGCCATTTTTCCATTTAAATAAGGATCCTCTCCAGTGGACTCCATAACACGTCCCCATCTGGCATCTCTGACCAAATCCGCCATGGGAGAAAATGTGACATGAACCCCTCCCACAGCCGCCTCTTTTGCAGCAATTTCAGCACACATTTTTACGGATTCCGGATCAAACGATGCTCCCAGACCAAGGGGACATGGAAAAGCAGTTTCGTATCCATGAATAACATCCAGCATAAACAAAAGTGGAATATGATGTGGTTGTTTCGCCATATATTCTTTTTGAATTTTTTTTAGTTGTTCTGCACCGTAAATTCCCAGCGTACTTCCTGCCTGGTAAAAAATGGTATGGTTCACATCATTATTTTCTATATTTCCTGTTACAGCTGCCGAAGAAGCATATATTTGTCCCGGAAGTTGTACCATCTGATTGATTTTTTCTTCCAAAGACATATCGTTTAATAATGCATTTAATTCCTTTTCTGTCATTACTATTTTCTCCCCGATTTATTTTTCACCTATTATACCATTTCACCTTTTTCATTTCTACGAAAACTTTTATTTCCAAAAATATTTTCTATCTGTTTTCCTCTCCATACCCATAAAAAAAGCCGTATCAGACGGAATTTACATTTATTCCAGTCTGATACAGCTTTTTTATATAAAGAACCAATCGGTCTTATAACATACCTTCTTTTATGACATTATGATCCCTCAGCACTTTTTCCACCACGCTTCCTTTTATCACATGCAAAAGTGGTTTTTTCAGAACGTTAAGAGGACCAGGCAGCTCGATTTCCAAAGGAGATTTTCCATCCATTAAGCGGACAGAACTTTCCAGTAATTCACGAATATCATAGACACTTCCCCATACTTCCGGTACACCTCTGTCTACGCCTAATAGTCCATAAACGGCTTCCATCGCAGTTCGCACGGAATATTCAGTCGTAAACACCGTATCCCTTGGTGTATCCGCAAATTGTCCTAAGAAAGCAAAGTTTACGCATCCATCCGGAATCACATCCGGTCTGTCACCTTTTGTTCTCGGCATAAAGAAAGCTGTAATATATGGCATCATAGTGGGAACGCATACGGCACTCTTTTCAGCCAAATCAGGAATTTGCTCCACAGGCACACCCAAATGATATAACCATTCTTCTGTGATTTCTTTTCCCGTACACTCTTTCATTGGCTTCTTTACATAATCTCCCGGTACATCTGTAAACAAACCATAAACCCAGACACATACCTTATCAGGATCCTGGTTCTTAAACTGTCCCTGACGATTTATTGTCCAGCTCAACAACCAGCTGGAATCTTTACAGCTCACAATACCACCGGTTACAACTCTGCCGCTCTTCGGATCTCTCTTACATATATCTGTGATATATGGAATAATCTTATCATCTAATGTCGTTACAGTGGCAGATTCCCAATTGGTTTTTGAAATATCGGAGCAGAATTTTTCCGGATGTCCAAAAGCCGGATCCTGTCTGGCAATATTTTTCCATAGATTCCAACAGCCACTGGTTCTTACCTCTGCATCTCCATTCGGCGCATGATTGTGATCTCCATAAATGGTTCCTTCCGTACAACTTCCGTTGGTTACAAATACAAGATCATTTTCTGTAAGTAAAATTCCTTTTTCAATTCCTTTTACTTTACATTCAATGGCGGTAGCGATTTTCTTATTGTCTTTAAATTCAAACAGCACGTTGGTAACTTCTGTATGGAACTGAAAATCTACCCCCGCATCCTCCAGATATTTCTGCATCGGAAGAATTAAAGACTCATATTGATTATATCTTGTAAATTTCAGAGCACTGAAATCAGGAAGCCCGGCAATGTGGTGAATAAAACGCTGGAAGTAAAGTTTCATTTCCAATGCACTATGCCAGTTTTCAAAAGCGAACATGGTTCTCCAATAAAGCCAAAACGTGGAATCAAATACCTCTTCATCAAAGACATCTTCAATTGTCTTGTCATAAAGATCTTCATCCTTCGTTAAAAATAATTTCATAATTTCCATACATCCTTTTTGGCTTAGATTGAATTTTCCATCTGTCTTCGCATCTTGTCCTCTATTTTCTGTGGCGCGACACAATGAATAATTGGGATCTTCTTTATTCAGCCAATAAAACTCATCCAACACGGAAGCGTCGGGAATTTCCAAAGATGGAATACTGCGAAACAGATCCCACAAACATTCAAAATGATTTTCCATCTCTCTTCCACCCCTCATAACATATCCGCGGGTCGGATCAAAGATTCCATCACAGGCACCGCCAACCACATCCATAGATTCCAGTATATGAATATGCGATCCCGGCATTTGCCCATCTCTTACCAAAAAGCATGCTGCCGCCAATGAAGCCAGACCGCCTCCCACAATATACGCCTGCTTTTCTTCTACTCCCGCCGGTTTCTTTGGCCGTGCAAATGCCTCATAATTTCCGTTACTATAATAGATTCCCTTTTTATTTTTCTCTTGTTTTCCACGCTCTGTATTATGATAGTCCTGATAAATTTCCTTTGTTTTTTTCTTTTCTTTTTCCATTGACTTTTTCGCAACATACGCTGCTGCACCGGCTCCGGCAATCAACATTACACCCAATTTTTTTCCTTTTTTACCCATAGTTGATACCACCTTTTCTTTTTTATTTCATACAATTATCCTATACCAAATCTCCTTTCTTATCCATTTACAAAACAGTGGGAATGATAAATTTCTTATCATTCCCACTGTTTTGATAAAACGAACTCATATATATTTTACCGGACATCTTTTTTCCGATGATTCTGAAAATTCTCTATAGCATTCGTCACATTTCCCTGCAATGTATTTCCCATTCGATCCGCAATGATTCTATAGTCTTCTTTCATTCCGCCTTTAATCCAGTCCAACATAATTCCAACAAATCCATACTTATAAAAATCTGCGATAAACCTTTTTTCCTCTTCAGAAATATTCATCCCGACAGATTTCTCCTCCACAACTCCTCGCAAAAGATCATACACCAAACGAAATAAATAATTCTCTATCTGTTCTCTGCTGATTGAATGGTAAACATTTAAAATAAATGATTTATTTTCCAGAACAACTTCAAAAATCTGCAGCATTCCCTCTTGCCATGTATCATATGTCTTTTTTCCCTGCAGCGCACGCGAAGCATCTTCTAAACAAATCCATTCCACCAAATCATAAATATCGCGGAAATGGTAGTAAAAAGCCATTCGGCTCAAACTACACGCTTCTGTCAAATCACTGATTGTTATTTTATCCAACGGTTTCTTTTGCATTAATTCTTTTAATGCTTTTTCTAAATCATATTTTGTTTTATTCGGCATATTTTATACTCCTGTCAAAAACGAAGCGGGGCACAGCCTTTATCTGTACCCCGCTTTGAAAAAGAGATTTACTTATCGTTTACTTACAAAGTTTTTTAAATTCATCTGCTACAAACTGCACTTTCGTACCTACAATTACCTGTACAGAATTTTTACCTGGGCGAATCACCCCTGCTACACCTGCAGATTTAATTTTCTTCTCATCTACTCTAGTGTAATCTACGATTTCCAGACGAAGTCTTGTGATACAATTATCAATGGATGTAACATTTTCTTTTCCGCCGACTCCTTCCAGAATCACTCTTGCTACTTCAGTAAAATTGTCATTGGATAAAACTGCATTCTTCTCGCCCTCTGTGTCATCATCTTCACGACCAGGTGTCTTTAAATCAAATTTCACAATAGCCACACGGAATACCAGATAGAATACTACAAATGCAATTGGACCTAAGATCAAAATCATCCATGTATTCTGTGCTGCCGGAAGGGATGCGGAAAACAGAAGGTCAGTAGCACCTGCTGAAAAACTAAATCCGGCACGGAATCCTACCAAAACAGTTACAAATGTGAAAATACCATACAATGCTGCATAAATTACATACAATGCCGGAGCCAGGAACATAAATCCAAATTCAAACGGCTCTGTTACACCACATACAAATGCGGAAATTGCTGCTGATGTTACCAGACCAATAGCTACTTTTTTCTTATTTGACTTTGCTGTATGTATCATAGCCAGAGCAGCACCCGGAACACCAAACATCATACATGGGAAGAAACCTGACATATACATACCAAGACTCCAGCTCACATCTGCGGAAGTATCTCCTGCCCAGAAATGACTTAAATCTCCCAATCCGATGGTATCAAACCAGAATACATTATTTAATGCATGATGCAGACCAAACGGAATTAACAGACGGTTAAAGAACGCGTACAATCCGGCACCAACTGCATCCAAACCTTTAATTGCATTACCCAATGCTACCAATGCGCCGAAAACAACCGGCCATACGAACAGTAATACAGCGGAAGTGATAATGGATACAACACCTGCTACAATAGCAACACAGCGCTTTCCACTAAAGAATGATAACCAATCCGGCAGTTTTGTGTTACGGAATTTGTTATAACATCCAGAACCAATCACACCGGCAATAATACCGATAAATGGATTCTTGATATTAGTAAATGCCAACTCAGCATTTTCGGATAATGTACGGATAACCAGCACATTATCTTTTGCAAGCAATGTTGTGATCATCAGCCAGGACGCCAATGCTGCAAGTGCACCGGTACCGTCATTGTCTTTTGACATACCGACACCGATTCCTATAGCAAACAAAATTGCCATATTATCAATCAATGCGCCACCGGCTTTTACCAAATAAAAACCAATCTGCTCTACAATTCCATTAATTTCTCCACCCTGCATGGTCGCTGGGCACATCAGATATCCAAGTCCCATTAAAATACCGCAAATAGGCAGACACGCCACGGGAAGCATCAATGATTTTCCCAGTTTTTGTAAAAATTTCATACACGAACCTCCTTCATTTTATAAATAAATCTCTTTTTCATTTATCCAAAAAACGAACGAATTCCGTTCATTTTTTTGTTATGACTATAATCTCGTCCCCCGGTTCTACCTGTTTTCCACTCAACCCGGAAACTGTCTCGTAATTATCCGTATTACAAATTACTACAGGAGTAATCGTCTCAAAACCAGCAGCTTTTACTTTTTCCAAATCCACTTCCAAAAGAAGCTGTCCCTTGGAAACATGATCCCCATTCTTTCCATGACGGGTAAAACCGTCTCCTTTCATCGTCACTGTATCCAATCCCACATGAACCAATATTTCACATCCATCATCCGATACGATGCTGACTGCATGACCGGTATCAAACATCATGGAAATTTCTCCATCAACAGGTGCATAAATTTTTCCGTCTTCCGGAATAACAGCGATACCTTTTCCCAAAATTTCCTCTCCAAATGTAGGATCCGGCACCTGGGATAACTCCACAGTTCTGCCTTTTACCGGAGATCCAATGGAAAGGGTCTCATTCTTTTTTTTAAAAAATCCAAACATATCTTTACCTCCGTTATTTGTTTTATAGCTTTCCTATATATATTACTGCTTACTCCGTGTCATACACCCGCCGAATATGAATGGCAAGGTAAATGCACTCTTCTTCTGACAAACATGTATTCAGGGAATCTTTCAAATATCCGGCTACTTTTTTACTGCACTCATACTCTCTTTTATACTTATGCTTTATAACATCCTCCCATTCATTCACATCTTCCTTTAGGAGTTGTTTTTTATAAATACGCTGCAATAAAAATTTTACATGGACAAGAAATCGGGTATAATGCAACGTGTCCTGGTTCATCTGAATTCCCATTTCTTCATTAACCAAAGCAACTATGTCTTTCACATATTTTGGGAAACAGACTGCCTCTTTTATATCTGTACCATATTCAGCATTAACAAAATGCAGGGCAATGAATCCTGCCTCATCCTCCGGGAGCTCTATGTGTATACGTTCCCGTATCAAATCACATGCATATACCCCCAACAGATATTCCTCTTTATAAAACTGTTTTATCTCCCACAGCAGTGCATTTTCTAAGTTGATCCCTTGTTTATATCGTTCTATGGCAAAATTAATATGATCCGTTAATGTCACGTATATACTTTGATTAAACTTAAAATGCAGTGTGTTACTGGCATAGGAAATAATATCATTCGAAATCTGTACATGTTCCAACGGCATATTAACCAAAAGTTCTTTGAATTGTTCCGTCAGGCTTTTACTTTGAATACGGAAAATTTTATCAATCTTCTTCTCCTCTAAAACTGCCCCCGGTTTTACACCAAATCCCAACCCCTTTCCCATCACCACGGCTTCTTTGCCAGATTCATCTCTTGCCGAAACCACATTATTGTTAATCACTTTCTCAACAACCATTACAACCCTTTCTAAAAACAAAAAAACCAAATCTTAAAAACAGGACTTACCTCCTATTTCTAAAATCTGGTTTTGCCTGCCAAACAGTCACAATCCATACTTATCTCATAACTGTACTATAGCAAATTTTCCTAAAATAGTCAATTGTAATCGTCATTTTTTCTTTATTTTTTGTTAATTTTTTTTATAATAATTTTTTTAATCATTATTTTTTATAGTCTCGTCATGATTCCATTCCATAATTTCTCTTTGTTTTTCTTTCTTATGTGTTAAAACCAAACCGGCTACCAACGCTGTAAAAGGGGCAACGGTGACAAGTCCAAAGCTTCCTACTACTGTATCCAAAATTTCCGCCGACACATATTTATAATTCAATATGTGATCGATTGGTGTTCCCTGTGCCATAAATACCATGAGAAGCGTAATATAACCACCGGAATATGCCAGCAAAAGTGTCGTTGTCATTGTTCCCATGGCAGCACGCCCTACGTTCATTCCTGATTTTGCTGCTTCCTTCCATCCAATTTGAGGTTTCTTTTCCACTACCTCGTGCACAGCTGACGTAATATCCACAGCCAAATCCATCATTGCTCCGGATGCTCCGATAAAAATACTGCTCATAAAGATCGCTGTAAGATCCAGATGTTGATAACCACTGTATAAAAGCGATTCTGAATCCGGCATTACTGCCCCATTTATCTTAAACAAATCTGTAAATACCATTCCCAAAACACATGTGGTAAAAATACCGAGCAAAGATCCCAATATCGCTGTCAAACTACGTTTATCCCATCCATAAACAAAGAAAATAATAATAGCTGTAATCAAAACCGTAATTCCGATTCCAACCCAAATGGGAGAGTAACCATTTAAATATGCCGGAACCAGCAATTTCCATATCATTAACACTGTAATAATAAAAGAAAAAATTGCTAGTAATCCGTTTTTTCCGGCTATCACGATGAGTAAAACAGCAAAAATACCAAGCAAAATAATTTCCTTATCCAGACGATAATGATCTGACATTACTGCCGAAGTTACTGTGTCTCCCTGATAGCTGATCGTTACAAAGGCTATGTCACCAACCTTATAAATTTTATCTTTTTCCAGCGATCCACTCAAAAAATTTACACCTTCCAGCTCCTGTCCTTCAAATATCCCGTCTTTTATTTTCATGACACATGCCTGTTCCCCTGACTGAATCAGACCGGATGTCTTTATGGCAGTATTATCCACTTGGATTACTTCTCCCCGCACACGCTCAGTTCCCTGATAAATCAAGGCATCCTCATAGCCGGTTGGTATGGCTATGAGGATCCCTATCAATACAATACCAAGGAGAAGCATGAAAAACACGGAACGTTTTTGTTTTAACCATACATGTTTCACGGTTATACTCCTCTCCTGTGTCTATTCTGTTTTTTATTACTGTACTTGTGTCAATGCCGCCATCTTTTTAAAGATGTCTGTGTTATCATAGTATCCAACAAATTCATCCTGTCCCACACCCATTGCCAAAACTTCTACCGGAAGGCCTGTATGGGCATAAGAACCAAAGTTAATTCCGCTCTTATTATTCAAAATATGGGTAATCGTAACTGTCAGTGGCTCATAACTGCCATACTTTATATACTCATCCTGAGCGAATTCTTCTTCCTCACCAGTTCTGGTCATCGTTGTCTCATATGCCTCTTTCAGTAAATCATATTCATACTGAGTCATATACAGATTTCCATCATCATCTGATTCAGGATGCTGATTTGCATTGTCCTTTTCATTGGTTTCTTCCACACCTTCTTCTTCCGGTGCCATCAAACCAAACAGTTCTGTTACATCTGCCATAACCGTATCAAAATCAGTTTTTTCTTCTTTATACTTTGTAACATAATCACTGTCAAATTTTGCATAGGAAATTTTTTGATTATTAAAGTTGGTCAGGAACGTATCATAATCGGTTCCGGCATAACCAATTGTCAAACCACCTGTTTCATGATCACCTGTCACTAAAATTAAAGTTTCATCCGGATGCTCATTATAAAATTCTACAGCCTGTTCCACTGCCTCATCCAGTTCAATAGTATCGGATAATGTGGATCCGGCATCATTTGCATGACATGCCCAGTCGATCTTTCCGCCTTCTACCATCATGAAAAATCCGTTTTCATTTTCCAACATTTCAATTCCTTTATCCACATAATCAGCTAAAGACCATTGGCCTTCCTGAAGATCCAATCCATAAGACATGGAATCACTATCAGCCAAATGTTCGTCAATAATAATTGTTTTTCCGTTTTCAGCATTTAATGCTTCTGCTTCTGCCTGAGTCTTAACTACTGTATACCCGGCTTTCTCTGCTCTTACATATAGATCTTCTTTGTCCTCATCTGATCCTGTTGGATCCAAAAGTGCGCCTCCGGCAAAATAATCAAATCCGCTCTCAATCATTTCTTCCCCAATTTCATAATAATTGTTTCTGGATTCCTGATGGGCATAAAATGCTGCCGGTGTCGCATGGTTAATATTTACACTGGATATGATACCAATCTTATAATCTTTCTGTGCTTTTAATTTTTCAGCAATTGTTTCATATTCCTGTGAAAAATCGGTGCTTACGTTTATACTTCCGCTCCATGTTTTATTTCCTGTGGCAATGGATGTGGCTGTAGAAGCCGAGTCCGGTGCAAATGATGTACTATCATAGGTCTGAGCAGAACCGCTAACAGGGAAATTCAGCATTGTCAAATTATTTTTACTGGACAAAGCCTGCTTTTCCTCACCTTCTACAGAAACCATTTCCGGATTTTCCTTGGCTGCATTTGCACTCAGGAAATAATTTGTCATCTGAATCTGTGGATAGCTCATTCCATCTCCGATAAATAAGAATACATACTTCGGAACTTTCTCTTCCGTTTCTGTTGCTGTCGTTGTCTGTTCTTTCATTTCCTGTACTTGTGTTTCCTGTGTTTCTTCCACTGCTGCATTTGCTTCCACAGATGGGGACTGACATCCCATAGCCGATAAAACCAAAGTTCCTACGCCAGCTGCTGCCATAAATTGTTTTGCTTTCTTTCTCAGCGTCTTACTCATCACATTTTTCTCCTTTTTCTTTCATAACCTAAATCCGTATCCAGTCATACGGATATTCCTATCCAGATAACAGATGTTCTCCATCAATTCCTGTACATTCTGTTTCTGACAGTGTTCATTATAGAGAAGCTTCGTAAAATATTAAATTTATCTTTTGTTAAATATATGTTAGATTTTTTATGTGTATATTCAATATTGTTTATTCTGTCTATATTTGTATTCTTTTTTGATTCTTTATTTTTTATTGCGGCATTTTATTTTCCGTGCTATATTTTAAATGATATTTTAAAACAATATAAATAAAATTAACCAATTTTATTTAACAAGCGAATGAGGATTACAATGAGTGAGACTATTTTATGGAAACATTTAAACGAACTGGGTCAGATCGGTCGTGAAACAGATGGCAGCATCACACGCTTTCCTTTTACCCATGAAGATTTTTTAGCAGAAAAGAAAATATGGCAATATATGGAAGAAGCTGCCCTTCAGGTTTTCCGGGATGCTGCTGGAAATTTAATCGGAAAATGGGAAGGCTCTGCTCCCGACGAACCCCCGGTTCTGTGTGGTTCTCATTATGATACCGTTAGAAATGGCGGTATGTTTGACGGTACCCTCGGGCTTCTGGCAGGAATCGAAGCTGTTCGACTTCTCCGCCAGGAAGGTTTCCAACCCCGACGTACTATTCTGATTGTGGGATTTAAAGATGAGGAAGGAAACCGTTTTGGTTTTGGCATGATCGGCAGCAAGTCTATCTGCGGCATGGTATCAGCAAAAGACTTATCCGCCAAAGATCAAAATGGAATTTCTCTTTCCGATGCCATGATACAATCCGGACTTTACCCTGAAAAATTAAAAACTTGTATTCTTTCTCCTATCCATTGCATGTTAGAACTGCATATTGAACAGGGAAAAGTATTAGAAGAAAATGGATGTTCCATCGGTATCGTATCCGGTATTGCCGGACTCATTCGTTATACCATTACAATTTGTGGTACAAGCGGTCATTCAGGAGCAACACCTATGCATGGGCGAAAGGATCCTGTTGTCCTTATGTCTCAATGGATTATGCACGTTACCAAGCTGGCTGCTTCTCACAAAAATTGTGTTGCTACCATAGGCAGCATCCACACCTTTCCAGGTGAATGTAATATTATCTGTGATCATGTTACTTTTACTCTGGATCTTCGCTCTACAGATGAGCCTTATCTCTACACTGTTTTAAATGAAATGAAACAATTCGAAACAGAAAATAACATGACTGTCCATTATCAGTTGGAGCAGAAGTTACCTGCTGCTCTCTGCGATGAGAATCTTTGTCAAAAAGCTGAAGATATTTGCAAAAAAAATCATTTTCCTTTTATTCCATGTGTAAGTGGTGCAGGCCACGATGCGATGAATTTTCGCAATCACTGCCCCATTGGCATGGTATTTGTCCCCTCTCGGAACGGATACTCACACCGAAAAGAAGAATATACTTCTCCGGAAGACTGTCAAAAAGGCATGCTGGTGCTGAAAGAACTGCTGAAATTGGAATCTTGCTAAAAAAGCAATGTAGGAAAATTTTTTATAGAACACTTATGAAAAGGAGAATAGAAATGGAAAAGATTAGGCAGTTTTTTAAATTCGGTGAGCGAAAAACCAACTTCAAAGTCGAAACCATAGCGGGAATTACTACATTTATGACTATGGCATATATTCTCGTTGTGCAACCCACTCTTATTGTAGGCAGTGACGTAAGTTCGATTACCGATATCAACGGTGTTGTCATTACAAAAGAGGCAATTTTAGTAACCTGTGCTCTTGTCAGCGCAATTATTACATTGCTCATGGCTTTTTATGCAAATCTTCCCTTTGCTCTGGCAACCGGAATGGGAAGCAATGCATTATTTGGTGGTATGTTGATTGCCGGACAACTTTCGTTCGGTGGTATTATGTCTATGACATTAATTTCCGGTTTGATTTTTTTGGTTTTAACCATCTTTGGTATCCGTGACCTGATTGTTAAAACAATTCCTAAAAATATCAAAACCGCCATTGGAGTAGCCATTGGCTTTTATATTGCTTACTTAGGTTTCAGCAACAGTGGTATCGGAACATTCAAAAATGGTATTGCTCTCGGAGATTTTACACAGCCTTCCGTATATCTTGCCATTTTGGGTCTTATATTAATCGCTGTCCTCACAGCAAAAAAAGTTACCGGTGCTTTATTAATCGGAATCGTAACTGTAACTATTTTAGGTATCCCCTTCGGCGTAACTACTCTGCCAAACACAATTGCAAAAATTCCAGACTTTGGAAGTCTCAGCAATGTTATGCTTCAGTTTGACTGGAAATCAGTTCTCACCTTCAGCGCTGTTCCTCTTATTTTCACAGCATTTTGTGGCGACTTTTTCTCAACATTGGGAACCGTTCTGGGTGTCGGTGCAAAAGCAGGAATGCTGGATAAAAATGGAGATTTACCGGATATTCAAAAGCCGTTTTTGGTTGATGCCATCGGTACCTGTGTCGGTGCATGTACAGGTAATACCGTAATCACAACTTTTGTAGAATCCAGTGCCGGTGTGGAAGCTGGCGGAAAAACCGGCTTTTCCAGTGTTGTTACAGCTATTATGTTTTTGATTATGATTTTCCTTTCTCCACTGGTACTTATTATTCCTAATGCGGCTACCGGTCCTGCTTTAATTTTTGTCGGTTTCTTGATGATCCAGGGAATTAAAGATATCGATTTTTCCGAATTTACAGATGCATTTGGACCTTTTGTTATGATTATGTTTACTATTTTCTGCGGTTCCATTGCCGGCGGTATCTCTGCTGGTATCATTGCACACGTTGCAATCAAAGTATTAACCGGAAAATTCAAAGAGGTTCATCCATTCCTCTACATTTTATGCGTTCCTTTAGTTCTCTATTTCATTTTCTAAAAGGAGGATTATATGAAAATAGAACCCAAAAACAAAACCAATCTTTTAAAAGCAGCCTTAGGTGAAATTCCCTGTGATCTGCTCATCAAAAATGCTCAACTTGTCAATGTTATTACCGGTGAAATTTATCCTGCCAATGTTTTTGTTTATGATGGAATGATTGCCCATGTGGAATACAAAGATCTTACACTAGATACAGACAAGGCAACTACTGTCATAGATGCCGAAGGAAAATATTTAATTCCTGGTTTTATTGATGCCCATGAGCATATTGAAAGTTCTATGATGACCCCAAGAAATTTTGCAAAATGTGTGATTCCTCATGGAACTACAACTGTTATAACGGATCCCCATGAAATCGCCAATGTGTGCGGTATGGATGGTGTCAGATATATGCATGAATCATCAGAAGGTCTTCCAATGAGACAGCTGATTGATATTCCCAGCTGCGTTCCGTCTGTTCCGGGTCTGGAAAATGCCGGTGCTGTGTTTATGGCTGATGAAATCGAAGAACTTTCCCATCTGGATCGTGCCATCGGTTTAGCAGAAGTTATGGATTTTCTCGCTGTTATCCACGGCGAAGACCGCATGATGGATATTATTCGCGTTATGGATAAGAAAGGGCTCTATCTTCAGGGACATGCACCTTATCTTTCCGGACGAATGCTTTCTGCATATTTATGCGGAGGTCCCAATACTTGTCATGAATCCAGAGACCCACAGGAAGCATTGGAAAAAATCCGTAATGGAATGTTCGTAGACGCCAGAGATTCTTCCATTACAAAAAATGTAAAGGATATCTGGAACGGTGTGAAAGATATTCGTTTCTTTGATCATCTCTGTTTCTGTACCGATGACCGTGAAGCCGACGATATCTTACACAATGGTCACATGAATGATGTGGCAAGAGCAGCCATTGCATATGGCATGGATCCAGTTGCTGCTATAAAGAGTTCAACCTATAATACAGCCCGTGAGATCCATTTGGAAAACCTGGGTGCCATTGCTCCCGGTTATGTAGCAGACATGCTGCTCGTCGATGACCTGAGAGAATTAAAACCATCCCATGTGTTCTTTGGCGGAAAACTGGTCGCTAAAGACGGAAAATTGTTGGAAAAAATAGCGGATAAAGAATATCCTATGGAACATCAAAATACCATGTTTATGAAGGAATTATCCTTGGAGGATTTCCAGATCAAGGCGCCCATTCAGGAAGGTACTGTCAAAGTAAACTGCATGGTTTATAAAGATCTGCTTCTCTCTTCCACCGTTTTAGAAACAATCGAACTTCCTGTCCACAACGGTTTGGTTCAATTAAATGACTCTGATTTAAAATATGTAGCTGTTGTAAACCGTCATCCGGGACATGATACGATCGGGTTAGGTATCGTAAAAGGATTTGGAACCTCCTGCGGTGCTTTGGCTTCCACCGTTTCCCATGATTGTCATAATCTGACGATTGTATATGACACCCCGGAAAATGCTCTCATGGCAGCAAATGCTCTGAAAAACTGTGGAGGTGGTATGAGTGCTGTAAAAGATCAAACACTCCTTCATGTTCTGGAACTTCCGCTTGCTGGTTTAATGTCTTTAAAACCGGCTGAGGAATTGGCTAAAGACAGTAAAAAAATGAAACAGGCCAATTACGATCTTGGACTGACCGGAATGGAAAATCCATTGCTGCGTATTGTAACTCTTGCACTTCCGGTTATCCCCAATGTTAAAATGTCAGATCTTGGACTGGTTGATGTTAACAAAAAAGAAATCATTCCAATGTTTGCATAAACAATATATATCTATACAAAACAACTGCCAGACGTTTCCGTCTGGCAGTTGCTGCATTCTAATTGTGCCATTTTAATTCATGGGGAGATATAATCACATATTCATCAGCATGACTTCCCACCCGCATGATTACACGGCGAATCCCGGCCTGCACAATTAAACGCGCACACAACGGACATGGTTTGGCCCGGTATATGGAATTATCCTCCGGATTAATTCCAGTCAAATACAAATCTGCTCCCAATGTCTGTTCTCTTGAACAATTTAACAATGCATTCTGCTCTGCATGAATTGCCCTGCAAATTCCATACCCTTCTCCCTGATGATAATTTAAAGCTATGCGAGGACACGTTCCGATATCACAACAATTTTCATATCCTCTTGGAGAGCCATTATATCCTGTAGAAACTACAACATCATCTTTAACAATTACAGCACCATATTTTCTTTTGATACAGGTACTTCTATATGCAAAAACTTCTGCTACATTCAAATATGTATCTATTTTAGAAATTCGTTCTTTTCCATTGGGCTGTATCATATACTTCTCCACCTCTTTTCCTATCTGCTTTACGGCTGCTGATTCCTCTAAATTTCTCTGATGTGCGGACAAATCTCGTATACTGATTCAAGCAATCGTTCACCTAATTTTTTATATCCCGCATCTGTAAAATGTACTCCATCCTTTGATTGAAGATTCGAATATTTCACAGATGTAGAATACAAATCAATCACGGGAAGTTTATATTTTTTTGCAATCATTTTCACCTGCTCATTTCTTTTAAGCACCCGTTCATGTCGCTCTCCCACCACATATGTAGTCAAAACAAGAGCAATCGCTGTATCATTAAATTCTTGCAATAAAAACTGAACCATTTTCTCATAATACTCGTTATATTTCGTTTCATCTTCCAAATGAAATCCATGCAATCCATTATTAAACAGGATCAATTCCCTTTCCTTCTCCTGGTTTGCAAAATACCGAACTGTTTCTTTAAAATACGGATTATCCAAAGCCTTTGATGTTCCCAAACCGTCAAAAAGTACTTTTTCACCGGAACAAGCCGTCGCAATTCTGCGTATCCCACAGGAAATAGAATCTCCGATATATAGAATTCTGGGACGCGTACGGTCCGGAGCCTGCTCCCACCAAAGATTATCCCATTCATACGTTTCCAATGCTGTTTTTCTGTCCTCTGCTTCATACGTAAAATCATTCATACGTAACTCTCCTCCCTATCTTTATATCTGCTTTTCTTTCACAATCATTGAGAATTCCATTTCTCAGAAAGTGTTTCCAATCGATGTATCATATCCTCTTTTGAATCCCATACCCCTGTTAAAACTGCGACGGTATTTCCTTTTACAGCGATACATTCAAGATTTTCTGCTGCCCAGGCCTGATCCAAACCGGCTATTGTAACCGGCGAAAATGCCTCCGCAGACCGGGCAAATGTGGTGTCCAACATCAGTGCATTTACAAATTTTTCCATTTTTATCAGATCATGAATACTATATATATCCTGATACATCCATTCTTCCCGGTTTCCATTTTCTATAAATTCCTGACAATGCCAGGAATCTGCCAACAATGATTTCTTAACCGACACTTCACTCTCCTGTGTACTGTTCACAGAATTTGGAATCCGCATTCCCTCTATCCCCAGATCTGCAAACGTAAGATAGAGATCCTCTGAAGTTTTTGGCATGGGATAGGAATGAGATCCCCATGCTACACATCCAAAACAAATAACTGCTGCCGTCAGAGGAAGTATCCGAATCAGTCTTGGTAAGATTCTTCGACGCTTTGGTTCATACTTCATTAACGTTTGATTTTTTATTCTGTGATACAAACGACTCAGATGCCACATTCCCCAAATATCATCCCACACTACACTAAAAAAGAAACATAAAAAACCAATCAAAAGCCATGTATCCGATACCCATGTCAGATAAATCTGAGCCCCCCAATGTCCCTTTCCGATATCCCAAAAGACAGACGACAAGGCAAACAGAACCAGCAGTTCCAACAGAGGCATGAATGCAGCAATCATATAGTTTTTTCTAAGACATTTCAAAGTAACTGCATAATGCTTCGGATCCTGATCATATTCCGGTAACGGACAGCCTGGTAATGCCCGGAATATATGAATATATCCGCTCCCGTCCACATATTGCCATCCCGCTTCTTCATAGCGTTTCAGCTGTTCATCCGTTGGGCGTCCATCCTGCTGAAATTTTGGAGCAACCACTTCCACCCTGTAATTCATAACTTTTGGTTCTGTCTTTTGAAACCGACTGAGTATCGCTCCCCGTTTTGTCAGTTCCCATCCCTTTTTCGACATATCGGAATAATACTTCTCTGTTCCGCCAATATTAAATTCTTTCGGATGAAATCCATATCTGGTTTTCACTGCCATTCCCCCTTCCGAAAAAAATTACCCCAAATTCCATTTTATTTCTATTATACTTTATCGATTTCCATAATAAAAGCTTGATTTTGTCTTTTATAATCAAAAAACAGATGAAGTCAAATATGAGATTTGCATCCATCAGAAAACGTATTACAAAAAATTCTTAGAGGCAAAAAAGGCCACTGATTATAATACATTTTGATTGGTTTCTAACCATTTCGCTACTCCATCCGTATTATTATCTTCGATAATTCCTGTAGCAATTTCTTTTAATTCATCAATTGCGTTTTTTGTTGCATACGCTTCATCCGCAATGTGAAACATGGGAATATCATTTGCTGAATCACCAAATACAACTACCCTTTGACAACCACATAACTGCTTTACTCTTTGAATTGCTTTTGCTTTTGTTGCATTTCCCGGACATAACTCTAACCAATATTCCGGTCTATATTTATCTTGTTGAAAAATACAGTTAATTCCCTCAATGTTTTTTACACGTTCATAAAGGGGCTGTAATTCATTTTTTGGAGCTATAAATGTAAAATAGCAAGTTTTTCCCTCGTACAATTTATCTTCTGAATCTACCCTATGAATCCTCTTGTCTTGGGAATGATTTTCCAGATAAACTTGAAAACCTTCATTCATTCTTTCTGCTAAATATAACTTGACTTCATTTGAGCCAGAATAAGCTGTTACAAATCCCGGAATACAAATATCAGCTAAGGCCTGCTTTATATGATGTAATTCCTCTCCAAACATGGAAATTTCAATCTCCTTCTTAGATTGAGGATCGGCAATAATCGTTCCATTTCGAATAATAACAGGCAACTTAAACGATATACTTTTTGTAATTTCAGAAGAAGAACGAATGGATCTTGCGGTTGCATATGTGATAGATATATCGCGGGCAATCAGGCGATTCAATATGCTAACACTTTTATTTGAAATTATTTTATCATCTCGCATTAGTGTTCCATCCAAATCAGTAACATACAATGTTTTCATAATAAAAGGTCCTCCTATGAATTAGATTTTATCATAGAAGAACCTTTCTGTTACATATTTACAAAAAAAGTTTCACACTTTCCTCAAATCATATAATTTAGTGATGATGTACCCTTTTATATAACCACAATTATTACTTTTTCTTCTTCTGTTTGCTTTTCTCTATATAGGCAAAGCTTCCCATTAGAATACCACTGCAGACAATCATAATACCAATCCATAAAACCATGTTAATTTCATCACCTGTCTGTGAAGACGGCTGATCGGTATTTTCTGCTGCTTTCACGGTAAATTCTGTGCTGACTTCCCCATCCTCATAGGTCAATGTCAACGTATGGATTCCCACAGATATTGTATCCAAATACTCTGCCTTCAGCTTCACCACTGTACTGCCGCTTTCAGCTGTATACGCTGTCTTATCAAGAAGGATACTGTCCACCTTTATACCGGTAAATTGGTTCAAATTTCCATCTGCTTTTACTATCAGGTCTGTTTTTGACCCCTTTACATAAACACCATCGGCACCGCTTTCAATCGTATACGCCGGAAGTTTTGCTATCTCTTGATATGTCGTATAGTCACAGCGGGAACAAGTATCATATGCTTTCCATCCCGTTTCTTTTCTTGTAGGTTCTTTTCCTTCATGATGAATCAAATCATGATTATCGGAATCAATCGGAATAGCCACTTCTGTAATCTTATGAGCTGCATCTTCGCTGTCAAAATTTGCATCGCATACAGAACAATGCCAATATTCCACAGTTCCCATAGCAGTACAGGTAGCCGGAGCTGCTTCATTCCAAACTAAAGTATGATCCCTGTTCACTGTTATCGTATATCTTACACAATTTCCATTCTTATCAACAGCCTCTATTGTTTGTTTATCATCCGATGGTTCAAGTGTCATCTGACCCTTTTCAAGCGTTACTTCTATGTCATTGACCCAAACTCCCGCAAGGTTTTCATCATAAACGGTTACATCAACTGCCTGACAGTATGTCTTTCCGTCATCGATTCCTGTGAGAACAGGAGCTGTTTGGTCCACAGTCAGAAAATCCGAATTCATATATGTTGTATTTCCAGCATGATCCGTAATTCTTGCATAAACAACATAAGTACCTTCTTCTGTTAGCTCGATTGGTTCCGTATAGATGCAAAACGCTTCCTTTTCCAGTTCAGAAATTCCAAGGGATTCTGTCCCCGCATATATATAATACTCAATCGTCACTGCCTGTTCTTGTGTAAATCCTGTATGAGAATAACTATCATCGGAACCGGTTATTACAATCGGTTCCATCGTTTGCTTATAAATCTGATTTCGGCCATTTTCCTGAAAATTATCCCAACTATGATCTCCTTGTGTCATTTTCCCAACAGGAGATGTGACATCCGGCAACAACTTACCATAATACCCACCGCAAACACTGCAGGCAGCAGGTACAAAATACGATGCACTTCCACCGGTACAATTTTCTATTATTTTTACACTGCATCCAGCATTGATGCAAGAACCGGTATGCCTGTCATTTCCATTACTTATATAATCAGCATATGTATGACTTTCCTGAGCTGGAATAACAACCGTTTTGCATACCTCACATAAAACTGGTGTTGTACAATCTCCATCATCTGTATCTGGAACATGTGCTTCATAATTAGCCTTTATAACCGCTGCCTGGGAAGGCATTATAAATGCCGTTTGTGCCTTATTACTTTCTGCAAACGTTCCGGCACTTGCAGTCCATTCGATAAAATGCCCTGTCTCATTCGTCTCTTCTGCAGTAACAATAACCGGTGTTCCCGCTTCGTAACTTCCGGTTCCGGTTCCATTTACCACCAATAAATCATAAGAGGGAACGGTCGTACCCCCCAATACAGAATTTACCTCTTCTGCAATTAATCCATGTCCAAATGCATTTGGATGGAAATCCAGATTCATAGATATAAAAGATGCATTACAAGGATTTTGCGTCGCTGATGCAAACGCTCCATGCACATCTGCTTCCACACACTGATACTGTTTCCCTATCATCACAAGTCCCGCATTTAACATTGAAATCCCGTTTTCAAAAACTTCTACTATCGCTTCCATGTTTGGGATCCCTTGTGCTGCAAAACGATACGGGTTATACTGATTTAAAATAATAATCTCTGCCTTTGCATTCACTGTCCGGATGCTTGCCAAAATTTTCATAAAATTGCCGGACAGTTCCGTTAATTTGCCGGAGAATACACTTACATCCAGATTTGAAAGAACCGATATCGTAAATGTAAACAAAGCCATATTTTTGTTCTGCAATTCTGTCTTTATATAATTTCCGTCTACATTTGCTCCCGGATTCGCTTCGTTGTATTGTTGTGCCACAAAATCATACACCACATTCATCATATCATTTCCACCGATACTTATGGTAATGACATCAGCACTTGTTATGGCCGCCACAACTGCCGGATCAGACATTTTACCGACCAGAGATGCTGTCGTCTCACCATCCTGTGCCAAATTAGTCAGATCATACCCATTTTGTGCAGCCACTTGACTCACAAACGACTGATCAATATTGGCAAGACCTGCTCCTGTGGAAATACTGTCTCCAAGTGCCACATACGTTTTCCCTGTCGGACCGTCTGCTCTTAATGTTGTCGGAAACATACACCATATCATACAAAACAGTGCTGTAAACAACAACAGCTTTTTTCCCATCGACTGCTTCATTCCTACACCTCCTATTCTTCTTTACGGACCATTCATTACATTATGTAAAACATCCTATTTGTTATTATAGCAGACGGTTCCTTACCTGCCATCACCCGTTTCTGCCACAAAATCGGGTAATCTTTTCTTTTCAATATCTGGTCTTTATTGAAGCATATATCGTTTTAATTCCTGTCGGTGATTGATGTGAAGTTTCTGTAATATCACTGAAATATAGTGTTTCACTGTATTGGGAGAAATGTTCATATGTCTGCCGATTTCCTGATTGGTCCAACCTCTGGCTGCCAGCATAGCGACGGAAAATTCCGTTGTCGTAAGATTATCTGCCACATCATTTCCTGTGGCCGGATTATGAATTTTACGCCATCCATCGGAAAACTGATAAGTAATCGCAATAATTCTTTTAAAGTCTCCCGGCCATTCTTTTTTTATGACCGCTTCCAACATTCCTCCCAATAATCCATGGTGTTCACCAAATCCCTCAATCAGATCGTCTGGTTTTGCCAATTTCCATGCAGCAAGAAGATGCTTTCTCGCCTGATCCGGTTGTCTTAAATTCACACAATCCATGACTGCAGCCAAATGAAGATAAATCTCCGGAATCGGATACTCTTTCGTCATCATCACAAGGGTTGCTTCTACAATTCCAAGACTTTTTGCATATTCTTTCTGCAAATAAAGGTAATGAGATTGAACATACATGGCAAAAGCACGAAGTCCCACAGGAAGTTCTTCCAGAGATTCTCTCAAATCGGGAAGTTCTTTAGGCATCGGCAAATGCAACAATACCGCGGCCGCAGAAGCAATAAAAAATTTTGCCCCTACCAGTTTTCCATCACTGACTGTCAGATCATTTTTTATTTCTGCCAAAGCCCATCTGGTCTGAACTGTCTGCCCCAAGAACAAGTTAGCATATGCATAAATCAAACAGGCAGACAGACGAATTCCCTCCTGCTCACTCATTAAATACTTCTTAACCGCTTTCACAGCCTTTTCCGCCTGTCCACTAAAATAATAATATTCTGCCAAAGCAATCCCTTTTGCCGAACCTTCCTTCATTTTTTTGATGAAATCAAGGCATTCTCCCGGACAAAAAGACATTTGCAAAAGAGGCATAACATTATCGTAACAATTGCTTTCTTTCCTTTCTTTTTCAAAAATCTCCGTATTTTTCTCCCTTTTTTCTTCTTTCTCTATCCTCATATATTTCATTCTTCTTTCTTCAAACAGTTTATCTCTTTACACAACAGCACCTAAAGTATATCTCTTTTCTCCTTTCCACTCTTTGTTTTTATTATAAACCACCCTCCATGATTTCGCACGTAAAAATATCTTTCCTTCCTTCTTCTATCTTCTTTTCATACCATTATTGGTCCACACCTATTCCATATAATATAACTGTATCCATAAAAGCAGAAAAAAACACCTCTGAAAATACTTGATTCTTCAGCATTTTCAGAGGTATTTTATCGATTATATAGATCAAAACCGTCTTATAACTTGTTGTGAATATTCCAGTCCCTTATGCGAAATTATAGGTATCTTCTACGTCTTGCTTCTTCTATCAGTTTCGGCTGAATCAACGGATATGTCCAGTTTTCCACAAGTTGTTCCGTAATGAGGATTTTTTCAATTTCACTGTGTAGTTCATTCTCAAAAGACAAAATATCTGCAACGTAAAGCATTCCGAAACTCTCTTTTCCATCAAAATTATCTGGTGCAGTGACAGAATATACGCAAACAGGCTTTATGCTGTATTCAAGAGCACCCGTTTCTTCATACAGTTCTCGTTTTGCAGTATCTAAAATATGCTCACCATTTTCTCTGTGACCACCTGGTATCTCGTATGTTTCCCGTTCCCTATGTTTACAAAATACCCATCTATTGTTTGTTTTGGCAATGATAACGGCAAATTTCAATAAATTATCATCTACTTCATCATAGAACTTTACTTCAACCATTTCTTATTACTCCTTTTATCTTCAGTTTACCGATTTATATGCCGCATATCATAGCATACATATCAGAAGGATACAATATAAAAAACCTTACAAATGTTCCGTTTTGAAAATCTGTAAGGTTTTTTGCTTAAATACAAATCCTATTTTTTATTGTCAGACATTCCTCTCCTGATAGAAATAGTAACTTATAATCTCCTGTTCTAATTTTATATTATTCTCTTTCATATAACCTAAAACTTCCTTATACAAGTTATCCTCCATCAATGCATCCATCCGTTCTCTGTCATGATCGGACAATGTTTTTAAGCATTTAGCAAACCGCTTATCTTTTAGTTGCTTGACATCCATGCAATATAATTCAAAAAACTGCGACGTTTCCCTGCATAAATGTCTGTGAATGAAAAAACCGCCAACATCTATATCCCCAAAATGTTGATATATCACATGAGGATTATCTGATATAACTTTTTTCAAAAATTCAATTTGACGCCGGTTTGCAAACCCACCCAGATACATCATAGCCGTTTCCCCATTTTTCATTCTCTGATAAGATGTTTTATTTTCAACCGTTATCACATTCTGTGCATTCACATAAATATGTTTTATTCCGGGAAGATCATTGGAAGCTAGAGCGATTCCTCCCTGTAATTTGGAAATTTCCAATACATAATCATCCCACTCAATTTTCCAGGCACCCTTTATAAAAATTTCCTGTTCCGTCGGCAAAACATGAAAAGAAGTCAAAATCGCATCATTTCTCTCACTTTCCTCTCTTACCTTTCCCGTTGCCATTCTTAAAAAAGAACATATTTCTTCATAATTATTCTGTTCAAACCATTTGGAATCCCCATATACCAGCATCGAAGCTTCTCTTACATATACGTTTTCCTTGTTTTCTTCTAAAAATTGAATCATTTTTAAATTTTCTTCTACTTTTTCCGGAATAAGCATACTCTTTGGATTTTCCGTCTGCTCAAGGATATCTTCACAATACTTTTTTGTTATGCTACCTGAATTGCTATACTTCTTTAATCGTTCACACACTTGTTTTACAATCATACTTCGCGGTACAACACCATATTCTTTTTCCAAATATGCATAGATATCTTCTGTCTTTTCTTCCATAAGATAAATCGTTTCTATATCATCACTAAATTTTAAATAAGAAACCGTAATAAAGCCCAACTGTGCCAGCTCTTCTATTGCCTCATTCACACATTGCTTTTCACCAATCTCGGCATTATTTTTAGTATATTCTTTATATATCTCGGTGGGTTTTAACTGAATTCTTCGATTGACTGTTATATTCTTTGTAAACCGTATCTGATATTTTCCAAGCAGACGTTCCAGAATCGTCTTTTTATATACATTCTCATTCATGGAACCTTACCTCTCCTATCTGCATATTATCATTGCTGATTTTAAGAACCGGAATAATCACTCCACACTCACTGCCAATTGATTCCAGTTTATTGGGCGGTGCACAAAATATCACTTGAAAATTCTGATTTTTAAAAAACTCCAGCATTAATTTTATATTGTGATCACTCATTTTTTCAAATGGTTCGTCAATGAAAAGAAGGCGGACGGAATTCACCCGGGCATTATACAGCATGGACAAAGCGGCTGACAGAATCAGTGTATAAGGGATCTGGGTCCCCGCCCCGGAATTATATCCCACTTGTTTGGATAATTTACCATCTTTTACCTCATCATTATTGATTAAAATTTCATAACTCATATAATTTCTATAATCTGCAAATTTCTTAATTTCCGTAGTATCATTGTGATCAATCATTTTATTGATAATCTGATGAATCTCTTTCTCTCTTATTTCCACCTCATCCTTTTCATATCCCATAAGATCAGTAAGTGTCATCTGTCCGTCAGACATGTTATTGGTTTCCTGCAGATATTCCGCATATCGAAGAATTTTCGCATAATCAGAATGATCATCCAACAGTTTCACATCAAATTGATATTTTGTGGAAAATTGAAGTTTTCGCAGTTCTTTATTGATATCCCCAATATCTTTTCTTGCCTCTTTTGCGGTTTCATATATGCGGAGCACAAATTCTCTTTTAAATATTTTTTCATAAGTTACCGTCTGTTCTTTCAGCTTTTTCTGTATTCCCTGCAAATCATCAATCCATATTTTTCCCCTTCGTTTTTGATAAACAGCTTCCCACTGAAGCCCCATAGGTAATTTATCTATTTCCTGTTTACGATTATTATAGATTTGCTGCTTCCCATTAATTGCTGCTTCCAGTTCCCGAATTCTGCGATCCAATCTCTTTTTGCTTTCTAAACGCATCAATCCCCCATCTAATTTCCCTTCTGCTACATTTTTTTCATATTCTTCTATCGCTTTATCCACAATGAAATGTCTGCGTTTCTTCTCTTCCTCCATCTCTTCCTGCTTTACTGTTTCTTTTCTTCTAGCTTCTTTCAGTGCTACGTCTTTTTGCGATATGGTAATCTCCAAAACGGTTCTTTTCTTAATCGCTTCCTCGCGCTCTTTCTTTTTTTCATCCAATTGAGCTTTTAATACGGATACACGCTCATTTAAAGCCATAAACTCTGCATTTTGTTTCTGCGCTTTTATCAGCTCGTTATAATGTCTTTTTTCTTCTTCCCAATCAGCCCTTACCTTTGCCCACTCTCTGTGGGCATTGAGATGAAATTCTTTAAAACAATCCAAATCAGCCTGTAGATTTTTGGATTTTTCCTGCAAGTCTCTCTGTTCTTTTAACAATTCCTTTTCCCTTGTTTCCAGTTCGGACAGCCTTTTCTCTGCTGCTCTTTTATTTAACTCTATGGCCTGACTTCCCAAACAATATTGTTTGATTTTTCTTGTATTTATATAGGTCACTGCCATATTTCGGCTCAATTTTCCTTCCTTTGACATGGCATAATCATAATTGGCCACCTTATCAATCGTTACGGCATGAATTTTTCCCAGCCAAAATCGAAAATAATTAGCTGCTGTTTCATTTTGAATATGAAGATAGTGGTATACAGAATCCTCCTCACATTCCATTCTTTTTTCCATCAGTCGCTTCGTATTTACCAATTCCACATAACGATGCCTGGAATGATCCAATACATCATTTGCCACATCAAATGCCTCTTTTGATACAATCACAGCATAACGGTGAATACCCAAAAATGCTTCTATAGCATCTCGCCAGTTTTCATCTTTTAACTCTGCCACATATTCACACGCCAGTCGCGCTTCTTCCTCCATCCCCCTTTTTTTCAACTCACGGTTGATTTCCCGAATAAGCTCTATTTGTTCCTGAATACCAGAATAATCCGCCCGGTTCCTATTGCAATTTTCAATCAGCGTATTCTGTTCTGCCCATTCTTCCTGTACCGACTCCAATTCCCGTTTTATTAAAATATTCTTTTCAATCAATTGATCACGGCACACTCGTATCTGTTCCTTTAACCGATCAATAAATCGTTGTTTTTCCACTGCATCCACTACTTTTGATACCAGCATTTGTGCTGTTTCCTTATTTTCAGTTGCTTCTCCCAGTTCCGCCAACTGTGCCATCATTTTCTGTACCTGAAGCAAAAAAATCTCCAATTGTTTTTTCTTTTCGCCCAACTGAGATAACTGATCCTCATATGTACTGATGACCTGTTCAGATGCTACAATGGCTTTTGATACATCCAAGTCCAAAAGCGCATTCCGTGCCTCTGAATAATACTGTTCCAGACTATGAATGGTCTGATCCTGTTCCTGCACGGTTTCTTTCAACATTTCCCATGTGAAACGGTTCTTTTTTATAAACTCCTCTGCTTCCCGAATTTCCCTTTTGCACTGTATCCATTCATGATATTTTATTTTTATATCATCGATTTTCAATTGCTGTGCCTTCTTATCATGTTCATCAAAATCTGCCAGTATGGAATCCAAATCCTGAAGTTCCTGGTTAATCTGTTCCAGGCTTCCATTGATCTGTTCAATATTCTTCTTTGCCTCTTTTAATTTGTCAAAATTGATATCGTGTTCTTCTAAAACAGACTCTTGAATAAATTCCTGAATTTTGGCTGCCGGATTGTATGCCATAAGATTTCTCAGTTTTCTCTGATATTTTGGTACCTCCTGATATGGGATTTTTAAACCTGTCATCTGCATAAATAATGAAATTCCTTCTTTTTTGGTTTTCATCGTCACCCCATATCGCTTCTGAAATCCGGATGCATCATATGGTTTTAATACCGAATCTTTTTCATACACGAAAGAAACGTCATTCAAAGCGGATCCTTCCATAGCATACCAATATGTTCCTCTGATATCCGCAACCGCTGTTTCGATTATCACACCTAACAAAAACGAATTTTCATTAATCTGATCAAAATATTCCAACGCAATATGAGTATAAACCACAGGAATCTTGTCCGCAGGTCTTGCGTAAATTCCAGCACTGGCATCCATGAGACATCGCGTATAAGAAATTAAATTTCGTTTTCCCGTTCCTGTATTATAACCGCTTGTCGCTTTATTGAACTGGGTATCTCCCGTATAGGCATACTTAATTGCATCTAATATCGTTGACTTTCCACATTCATTCTCTCCGGAAATCAGAGTTAAATTCTCGGAAACCGGAATCGTGCGATTGATAAATCCATACCAGTTTACCAAATGTATTTTTTTTAAAACGGTTTTACTCATCTGCATCCTCACTTTCCAGCCATTCATCCTGTTGTGTTTCTGTCTCTTCTTTTTCTGAAGTATATTCTGCCATTACCTGTTTCAATTGTCCGATATCCATACAAAACTGCAGGGAAGGATACAATCGTACCTTTCCATCTTCCGTTCTTATTTCTTCTCCGTAATCGATCAGACTAAATTTTTTAAATATGCGGTATGATTCTTTAAAATCCGCCGGTTTCATATTGATTTGATATATTTTACACTTATCAATAATATCTCCCACTGTTACATATACCGGATCTGTATATCCCATTCGTTCTAAAAACAAAAGCCATAACACCAGCAATAATTGTGTCTGTTTTCCGTCGAAGCGATACAAATTGCTCCTCTTGAGGCCTACCGTCTCCATATCATTATCCGCCTGCTGCAACATGGCTACTTTCATCCGATCATCCACAATAACCTGATAGCCGATGGCAGACAGGTATATATTTACATCATACTGATTGGAATCCGAGGCGATAAATTCGTATAATTTTTCATCCTTATCCGCCACGATAAATGTTGTATCCAATAATTTTCGAATACAGCGTTTAAATAAATAGGCATCTTCTTCCTTCATTCTTGTCATAAAACTAAAATCATTCATACATTAACACCCTCTATTTTCTACGGATTGTAATATTTGTGAGATCTGCAATCTCTGTCTTTACCAATTCATCTGATAACTGAATTTCATATGCAAACTCTTTATTTTGTGCATAAAGCATTGCACCACAAAATATAAGTGCTTCTTCTTTTGTCTGAATCCTATTTTCCTTAATATCTGTTTTCTCCTCCATTCCCAAATGTACATCTAAAAATGTACTTACTTTATCCATAGAATAGCGGTTAGGAGAACTGGAAAACAGCTTTTCGGTCTGTATTTTCTTTTCTTCTTCCGATAGCTCTTCTTCAACAATCCCAATATTTTCCCCCTCATTTTTCAACCGTTTCTTTTTTTCAAAGGATTTATATCCCACATAATTTTGGTGAATGATACGTGCACAGTCAGAAACTTTTTCAATAGAAACGATTTGTTCATCTTCCGGTAATTTCGATACTTGGTTCAGAAAATCGTTGATCAAAGCCTCCATTCGGACTCCATTGCTTGCCATCAGCATAATTCTCGTATTGGCCAGATTGTAATAATTATTGATTCGATTATCAATCAGCTCCATATTAGACTCATATTCCACACTTAAAAAATACTGAAGTTCTGCTAACTGATGTTCTACCCGATCCCGTGCTTCCTCATATTCCAATTGAAGTTTTTCCCCACATTCCTGTATCATCTTCTCCCACAATTCATCCTGTCTCAATACTCTTAGTTTGCCTTTCAGAAATGAAATTTGCATCGGAATCAATCCATTGTTTTTGACAAAAAAATACTCGCTGAAAAATCGGTCCAGCATCTCATCTTTCATAATAAATTGACCAAAACTATTGATATCCTGAAAGGCAATCACTGCTTTCATAATCGTTGCAATACTTTCTTTTAAATCCGTCAATTCATTTTTCAATTCCTTTTCATTATCCAAAAGTGGCACAAGAATATTGGTATACGGCCTTTCCCTGCGTACAGAATCTTCTTCCGATGCTGACTTCATGATCTCATACATGGAAAAAATGCGATTTGACATCATCCCTTCCTCTGTCTTTTCTGTCATTTTTTTCAGAAAATCCATAACTCGTCTGCAACCAGCAGAAATATTTACCACATACTCCCCATTTCTTCCTATTTCACGAGGAAGCAGCCATCCACATCCCCGAAACAATACGAGAATTTCCCCGGCCTGTAATTCTGTACCAGTTTCATCCGATTCCTTCTCTTCCACACCATCAGCACGATCCGTTACCATATTTCTTGTAATATCTATATTTTTTAGATACAAGGTAATACTGTCTTTCGCATCCGCTTCGTACAACACTGGTAATTCTTTTGTTTTTTCAATTAAAATCTGAATGCAGTCATAATAGATTCTTCGGTATTTTAATGTCAATGGTTTAAAAAATGCATCATTTTCTATATAGTCAAAAAAATTCACCCTGTCACCTCCAGCTTCCTTTATCGCATTTTTACATTCTTTCTCTTATTTTATCTATTTTTCTATTTTTTATCAATATATATTTATATATATTCCATTATTCAACAAAATACGCAATCCGAAAAAGGCAAAAAAATGCACGATATTTCAATTATGTAATCTTGACATATGACCAAAAAATCTGATATGCTCACAAATATGTAATGTACAAACACACTTATCAGAAATGGAGGCGCATACATATGTGTGGTGGTATTATCTCTCAAAAGATTGCATAAACCCATGTAAATAAATGAAAATTATTTTTAAATATTTACATGGGAGGATAG
The DNA here is from genome assembly GCA_026169045.1 of Lachnospiraceae bacterium. Taxonomy (GTDB): domain Bacteria; phylum Bacillota; class Clostridia; order Lachnospirales; family Lachnospiraceae; genus Fimimorpha. The sequence continues at coordinate 32,562 of JAPFDH010000042.1, forward strand.
GATATTACTATGAAAGAAAATAAATATGACAATGAATGCTTTTTTCAAAAATACAGTCAAATGTTACGTTCCCAAAAAGGACTGCAAGGTGCCGGAGAATGGTCGGAATTAAAGAAAATTCTCCCTGATTTTTCCAATAAAACAGTCTTGGATCTGGGATGCGGATATGGATGGCATTGTAAATATGCGGCAGATCACCATGCTTCTTTTGTACTCGGCACGGATATCTCTCAAAAAATGATTCATACCGCACAAGAGATCAATTCTGCTTTACCAGTCAAATATCAATGCATTGCCATGGAAGATCTGGATTTTCCTGAAAATACATTTGATATCGTCTTAAGCTCTTTAGCCTTTCATTATATAAAAGATTTTGATATCTTAATCAAAAATATCTCCAAATGGATCACTCCAGGCGGTACACTTGTCTTTTCTGTGGAACATCCTGTATTTACTTCCTATGGAACACAAGACTGGTATTACGATAAAGACGGAACCATTTTGCATTTTCCGGTGGATAATTATTATTATGAAGGACAACGAGAAGCCATATTTCTAGGGGAAAAAATCATAAAGTACCATCGTACTCTGACAACATATTTGAGTACTCTGCTTCAAAACGGATTTGAACTTACACATATTATCGAACCACAACCTCCAAAAGAAATGATGGATATCCCCGGAATGAAAGACGAAATGCGCCGTCCCATGATGCTGCTTGTTTCAGCTACAAAAAAATAACCTTTTTTGTTTATAGTCTTCTTTAAAAAAGGCACCGAGATATCATCAAATTTCACGATATCTCAGTGCCTTCCTATGAATTTTAATGTTTCCATAACTCTCGAAACTTGCTTTTATTCCCATTCACATATAATTCTCTATCTAATCGATACCTCCAGTCATAGTCTCTGCTCCAAATGGTTTTAAATTATTCAAACTTATAACTTTCATCTGCTTTCTCCTCTCCCCCATATTCAATTTTCATTTACAACTCTTAATTTATACTTATGTATATTATATCACATTTCCCCAAAATCGTCATTTCTTTTCTCCCTTAGTCCCTCTATCGTTGACTTTTGCTGCAAAACAAACTATACTTGATATTATCTGTTTTTACTGATAAATCTGACGGTTTAAACCCGTTTTTGAAAGGATGTAACCTCATGTCTTCTTTAACACTTACTGCTGTACGCTCTTTCGGCAAATTTTCCATCTCGTCTCTATCCTCCAGCATTGTAGACCTGACTGCTTTTTCCCTATTATGTACTGCACTCGTTTCCTATCTGCCTGAATCCGCCGCCATCATTGTTGCAACTATCATTGCCCGAATTCTTTCATCCCTATGTAATTATCTGGTTAACTATTTTTTTGTCTTTCACAGTCATACTTCTCACAGCCGTTCCGTCAGCTTATATACGTTTATCACTGTATTGAAAACCTTAGCCAGTGCCCTTCTCGTAGCGGGAGTAGCTGCTTTGCTTCCAGTTGCCATACCAGAACTTGCTATTAAAATTCCTGTGGATGTGGCTTTATTCTTTCTAAACTATCTGCTTCAGAAAACCTTTGTCTATTGAATCATCGTACTTGCTTTTCCGGTTACAATAAGCTTCTTTTATTCAGCGCACAGACATTCACAAAAAAACCTTACAGATATTTTTCTTAAATATCCGTAAGGTTTTTTCACATTACATTCCCTAATCTCCTATTTTAACCATCATCTCTTTGCACCAGGAAAATAATAGGGCAAATACATCATCAAAATCAAATGCTTCTCCTGAGGCAACAGACATTGCCGTTTCCAAAACCAACCGGTCTTTGCCATGCAATTCCGTCAAAAGATCTTGTTTGGTAACACAAAATTTGCCGGTATCCAAATAGTGCCAATTCTGCAGTATGAAAAATACAGACTTATAGGAATATGGGATTTGCTCAATATTCTTTTCTTTTGAACCATGAATATAACGATGGCATATTTCATGATAAAGGTTTCCCAGACTCATTTTAACAAAGTTCCGTACATCGTTATCTGTATATTGGGGAACCAATTCGGTAAGTGTTCCAAAGTAATCTTTCGTTGTATGTACCAGATGACAAATCTCAAGAGGATTCCAATGGTTTAAATCTTCTATCCCACAAATAAATCCACAAGATTTTTCATATCCTTCAAGCAAAGAAATCACCTTTCTATACATGGCAAGGTCAGCAATCGAAAGTTCATTTAATACAACCATAATATCGATATCACTCTGCTTTGTTGCTTCCCCTCTTGCATAGCTGCCCTGCAATCCGACATAAACCAGACGTTCCTGATATTTTTCCTTTAGTAGCTCTGTCAATGACCGAATATATACGTCCGCTTCAAACATTTTTATCCTTTCCTCATTTCAATAGTTCATCAATATAGGATTTGTGAATCTGAAACTCTCCCATTTGTCCTTCGTAATAATCCATTCGTTCTTTCTGAACTTCTGCTTTTTCCGTATTCTCTGCTTCCATATATGCTTTATATAATGTAGCTGCTTCAAAATATCCTGCTACGGCTCTGCTTGCAAGAACGTCTTCGCTATATTCTTTATCCAAACGCGCATCCCGTTGCGTTATTCCCAGAAGATAACTGTAATCTCTGGATTGAAGTGCATAATAGTACGTATCTTCCGTATAATAATCCGGTTCGGAAATAATATCCCGGATATTACTAAGCCCAACAAAGATAAAAAGAATCAGTGTGATGGTCAAAATCACCGTAAAAATACTGACAATCAGTTTTCCCAAAGAAAATTTTTGTTTCATTTCTCAGCCAACCTCCTTTCCAGAAGTTCCTGCTGACGCGTCGCAGACAAATTTGGTAATTCATCTGCTTCCTCGCGGCTTAGTCCACCATAGGTAACCAAAATCGCTTTTATCTGTTCCTGCATGGCTTCTATCAGTTCCATCTTATCCTCGGCCAAATATTTTTCCTTGTTATACGAATAGTTTTGTTCAATGTTAAAAATTTCATCCAGGTTATTGGTAATGGTACGCACAGTAGAAGACAAATTTTCTTCATCAAAGGCATATGCATCCCCCATAAGCGGATTCATCAAAAGATTGTAAACAGCATAGTATGCTTCTCCAGCATACACTACAGCCATATACTCATCAAATTCATCGGAAAAATAAAGGGAATTGGCATTATAATAACCACTTAACCCATAAAAATCCCCCTCTGCTGCATATTGTTCCAGATTCTTCTGATGGGTTTCCTTATCAGCAGAAATCTGTTTTTTCATTACACTTGTTCCAATGTTCCAGCCAGATGCTGCAAATATAATTCCACCAATATTTAAAATAAACAGTACAAATAAAATAATCAAAGGAACTGTAAGACTGGCAAATCGGCTGCTTTTTTCATAAACCGCTCGTTTGGTTTTTGAAAATTCTTGCTGATACCGTTTCATTTCTTTCTGATGCTTCTCTGCCAGTAAATTTCTCTTCCCGCAATAAGGACAGTATTCATCTTCCAATCCCAGATTGGAACCACAATAAGGACATTTCATTCCAGCCCCTCCTTTATCTTTGAATAGATTTCAGAAGCATATTTTTCACATATTTCATAATTCAAATAGCCCTCCCGGCAACAATCCTGATAAATCGTTCTGGCTTCTTCTTCTGATATAGGCAATACTTCCTTCATCATTTTCCGTGTTTCCTCGCAGAAACCATTGATTGTTTCCAGCTGTTTCTCGGTCATTTTACGGACATCTGATGCCGGAATTTCTTCAAAAGCCAACTTTAAAACATAGGGAAATCCAAAGATCAGATCCTCCTGGCTCAATGTACCATCTTCAATCCGTTCCCACAGCCATTCTACTTCCAAATATTCTTCATAATATGTATAATATACCATAGGTTCCCACTGAAATAATGCCTCTGCGCCTTCTTCCCCATATAATTCATTGAGATAAGAAAGCACTGCTTCGTCATCACCTTGCTGGTATAAATCATTCAGCTTCGGAAAATACTTCTGTTCAAATTTCATCTGACTCTCAATTATTTTTTTACTCTGTAAATCTTCATAAAAAATCTTTCCTCGAATAATCAGAAAAATCACCAGGCAGACTCCAATGACTCCCAATGCTACTTTTACAGCAAATTTTCCCTGTTTTTTCAGTGTTTTTTGATATTCCTTTATGGGCACATCTCCCAATTCTTCGGTATCTTCTTTAAGATCATCCAACTGATCCATATATGCTGCTTCTGCTCCCAATGGATTCAAAGCTCCGCAATAGGGACATTTGGCATCTGTATCTTTTAATTCCGAACCACAATGACTACAAAACATACCGGATTCCCCCTATTCTTTTTTCCAAAAGATTTACTTTTTAATACTAAAAAGGATCAACTTCATTTTCCATTTTTTATTACTTCTATCATACATCAAAATGTTCCCAGGGGAAAGAAATTTTCCTGTTTTTCAGAAATTTTCATCTGATTATCTTGATATATCATTTTCTTTTCATTCTTTATCCCATATTTTATATATCTACATCACAATTTCTGACTGAAAAAATTTTTCTTGAAACTGAACCTGTTTTTGGATCTCTTCTCTGCTAAAAGACATATGTTCCGGAACTACAACCCACTTTTCTTCCACATCATCGAACCGGTGAATAACTGCAATTATTTTTCCGGTAAATTCAGCAACAGCTTCCTTGACTCCCAAAATATAAGCATCCTGCTCTTTCCCATCAGCCGCTATAATACCTTTTACATATCCGTAATTAATAGGATAACACATATTTTTATATTTAGGATGATAACTTCCAAGTGGTCTGTCAACGGTTACCGTTACCATTTTTCCAATAGCAGAATCTTCCAATTTCTTTCGAAAACAGATAATTCTGTTTGCTTCTTCAAATCCCATCTTCAAATGAAATTTCCAGCTATCGATATTATTCCATTCGCAGTCACTGGCAAATTCTACACATCCCTGTTCTTTTGCCCATTTTTCACAGGCTTTTTCCATATTTTTAGCAAGTCCTCTATTTCTATATTCTTCTGCTACAAAAATACCTTCCAGATAACCCACAGGACTGGTTTTTGTACCTTCCACATAATCATGCCGTAATCCACATTGTGCAAAACCGATCGCTCGCCCCTCTGCTATAGTCAGAAAAATTACCCCGCATCCCTGATTAATATAATCGCAAAACTCATTTGTCAACTCCTCAATGGTATGCGATTTCCACATCTGAATGGCCAACTCCGCTGCTGTTTTCGCATTCTCAACCGTTGCTTTTTTTATTACCGCATTCATGCTTCTTATTCCCCTCTCATCTTTTTTCACTTATTTAACCATCTCTACCCATGTACCATTCTCATTATAAAAAAACTGCTCTGTCAATTCCTCTTCACAAAAAACCCTTAACATTGTTTCCATCCCACTGGCCAAATTCATATCAGACATCTTATGAAATGGCACCCACCAAACCTCTCCTTCCTCTGACGAAGCGAGTTCCCCTTCAAATGTACTTGTCTGATATAATAAAACAACATATCTTGTCCCATCATTTTCGATCCAATCTTTAATACCACACATTCTAAGATGAGAAACAATCAGGCCTGTTTCTTCATAAACTTCTCTGATCACTGCATCTGTAAATGACTCTCCGGCTTCCACATGACCACCCGGAAATGTTATACCAGGCCAGTCCGGATCCAAACGCTGCTGTACAAGGACATTTCCCACACCGTCTGATATCATGCACATATTCGTGAATATAGTCTTTTCCGTTCTGCTCATTTTATTTCCTCCATGCAAATGCTTATTCACAAACTGAATTTTACCAGCATTTCATATTTCTTTCAAATTTTTGTATATATGCAGATTTTAATTCTTCCGAAGATATATCATAACATAATAAAACATCATTATAATACATCAAAACATCAGCTAACTCTTCAATTAATTGTTTTCTTAAATCTTCATTTTGACTTGCATTAACTCCTCCATGTTTTTTTACTATATCTATCACTTCTCCTATTTCTCCAACCATCCAAAGTAATTGATTCTTACCTGTTTCAGGAGAAAGACCGTTCCACTTCTATTCTATCCTCCGAAAAATTCAATTTGTCTTTATGCCCATTATATCATGACATATCATTGTCGTCAGTTTTTTCTGCTTTACAAGTACTGATTTTAAGTGCCAGCTCCAGAGCAATTACAGCAATTCTATCCTTTTCTTCCAATTTATCATAGTTACTTACGCTTCTAACATCCCATTCTTCGGAATCCAAATTATCGGCTGCATAAAAAAATTGTATCAGTTCTTTTCCTCTGAATTGTGCTACAGCAGCATTTGCCGAACACTCCATATCAACACAAATACATCCCTGTTCTTTTCTTCGTTTCACCTTATCCTTTGTTTCTCTATAAAATGCATCTGTTGTCCACACTTTACCCACTGTATATTTTATTCCCCATTCATTTAATAAGTTGGTAAATAACTGAAGATACGTTTCATTCACACAAATCTCATCTGCCGGTTCGGCATAATGATAACTTGTTCCCTCATCCCGGACTGCAGAATTTGGAATAAGGATGGAACAATCTGCAATATCACAATCCAATACACCACATGTTCCGAATACAATTATTTTTTCCACTCCCATTTGATACACATCTTCCAACATTCCCACACTCATCGGTGCACCGACATCGATCATAAAAAGTGCAATATCGTTTTCTTTATATTTTGCCTGATATACCGGCTTCACCCCATTTGCTGAACTTGTCTCGGCAATAATCTCTGCATCCAGTTCATGGATCATTCTTTCAAATGTAATATGGGAATAACATGCAACTGCAATTTTCGAAATTCCCTTTACCGGCTTTATAATATTCCATGGATTAATAACTGCTGTTTTTTCTTTGTCAAATTCTCCTAAAATCATACACCTTCCTCCTTAACCCCGTTTTATCTGCATGACTATCTTTTTCAGATACAAGAAATCATATCAGACATTTTCTATATCTGTCGATTCATTATATACAATTTTTTTACAAATCAGAAATTTCCCCCGGCAAAAACTGTAAGTTACTTGCAAGAAATATAAGATATCGCTATACTTTAAATAATACAAGTAATACACTTCTCAGATCTTAGCGCCAACGGATCTGCCAATGCTGCAAAATGCTGCTCGATGAGGATGCTGTGAACACGTTGTAATTACAACACTACCTATTTTACCCTATAATAAGGAGGTCTTTATGTCATTTCACTTAATAGATTTACAAAATTGGGAGCGAAAAGAATTTTACGAACATTTCAGCAGCGAAGTGGTCTGCACCTATTCCACAACAGTAAATCTTGATATCACCAATATAAAAAACCATCGACTCTATCCAACCATCATCTGGCTTTTAACAAAAACGGTTAATCAAATGCCAGAATTTCGTACTGCACTCACAAACGAGGGTGTTGGCATTTATGACGAAATGCATCCTGCTTATACTATTTTCAATAAAGAAAATAAAAACTTTTCAGCAATATGGACTGCATTTCATTCCGATTATAATGTTTTCCTACATTCCTATGAAACCGATGTGGCACAATTCGCGGCATCTGTAAATTATAATCCAAAGCCCAATAGACCGGCAAATTCCTTTGATATTTCGATGATTCCTTGGTTTACCTTTACATCATTTAATATTAATATATTTGGAGATGGAAAATACCTTCTTCCGATTTTCACTTTAGGAAAATATTTTGATGAAAATGGAAAAAGACTACTTCCTCTTTCCATCCAAGTACATCATGCCGTATGTGATGGTTATCATATCGGAATTTTTGTACAAACCTTACAGACATTTATCAATCAGTTTTGTGATTCAAAAAGTATCAATCTTTCTTACTCTAAACGATGAGAAACAAGCTTTGCGAGTTTCTCATCGTTTAGAGTCAGTCACCGTATGCGTATGCAAGCATCCACGCACGGCTCGTTGTCTACGCGCAAATAATATAGAAATCCCCGGAAATATTTCTTCTATCAATATTTCCGGGGATCTTTATATGCTTTCACTACAATATCTTCCCTTTCCTTTTCTCTTTTAAATCAAATTTTATATCCTAAAACTTATATCTTCTATTATTATATTCCCGTCTATATTTAGAACCTCTCTTCCGGGAACCAAATAAACACAACCACTTCTGAAAACGATTCCCACAATGTTTCAGGATATTCTGACCAGAACATTGGTTCACTGCTCGTATCACTGGACATCAAACGCATTTCCAGATACGATCCTGAATCTTTCTTGATCATTACGCTGGTTTCATCTGATACTTGATTATTTGTATTCACCTCTCCCCATGACTCCAACTGCCTATAAAAGCTTTGATATAATTCTTCTGCCTTTCCGTCCCCATTTTCTTCCAGGAAAAACACCCAACGAACACCTGCCAACTCTCCCTCTTCTGTATCATTAGTAAATCCCAGTGATAATTTAGTTTTAATAGGAGTCCCGTCACCTAATGTCTTATTTTTTGTATAAGACAGCATATCACCTTCATCCAAAAAAAGGGTATGATTTTTCAACTTTTTCTCTACATCTTTTTTAGCCGTATACCAGGAAATCTCCTTCCACTCATATGACATTTCTGTATTGGCAATCTGATCTGTAATAAAAGTATCGGCATTGATGACATCTTCCTCTGGAATACTACCGCAACCTCCCACAGTCAATAGGACACATAGAATACTGATATAAAAAACTATTTTTTTCATATAATCCCCCCTGTCACTATATTCTATAAACGGTTACTATTTTATGATTGATGTACAATCAAAGTTTTAGTAAATCTAGTTATTTTTTCTAAGTTGATTTTATATCGAAACCATTCCCTCCTCTCATTGTAAAACAAAATATATTTGTAGTTACATTTTACCAATATTATAGTTTAATATTATAACAATATCGAGTTTAAATCAATATTTTGTTTACTATTTTTCTTAATAAATGCAATTATTCGTTTTCAATAATATAATCATCAAATCAAACAATACTATTTATAATTACATAATAACATCTGTATTAATCAAAATCTTATTTGAATATTTAGAATTTTATTTTTTTCCATAACATATCATTAATCCATGTACAAAAGTATAACCAACCTCAGAATTCTCTTGAAAAAATTTTGCGATTTCTGTATTACGTTCACAGAAATCAGCAGCTTCCTTTCTTGTCATTCCATGATTCAAAAAATATTGAACTAATTTTTCTTTTTCTTCATTCGTGAGTCTCCTGTTCCAATCATTATATGCAACAAAATCACTCTTTCTTTGTTCATAATCCTTTCTTTGTGGAGTAACAAAATCGACTCGATCATTCATCCTTACATCAACTTCTTTCAACCCCAATTTTCTCATTATATGTGCATTGCGAATCGCAACTGCATAATCTCTTCCCTGGTGTTCCAATTCTGCTCTCCAATGCTTTTCCATTCCAGCATGCTCGCACAGCCTAAAATAGTCCATTCCATCAATATATAGACCATTACTTTCAAACTCTCTATTAGTATCAATACAAATAATCCATGCTCCTGTTTTAGCAAACTCAATCATCTTACTTAAGAAACTTTGAGGTGAATCCAAATGTCTCAATACAGCCTGGCATATTACAACATCATAGCTGTCCGTCGCACTATAATCATATACATTTGCATGAATGAATTCTCCTGGCAACTTATTAGCTTCAAATAGTTTTTGTCCCATTTCTATTAAATTTTTTGCCATATCAATTCCTGTATATGTACTTCCTTCTGCTAAATACCTCATAATCAACAAACCCAAAAATCCATATCCACAACCGCAATCCAGCACCTTCACTGGTTTGTCTATCTTCCACACTTTTGTAACCAAGAACTCCATATAGTCATCATTCCACATACTCTTTCTAGTTCGAAGGAGATATTCTAATTTTCCCTTCCAAAATTCTTTACTTCCAGTTTTACATGCAATATATTCTTCTTCGTTTAATGGTACAATTCCAATTAGCTGGTCTACAGATACATCAAAATATTCTGCGAGAATAGGTAAATATGTGATATCTGGCATCACACCACCGGTATCACATAGTTAAAGATATTGGTATCATTCAATCAATTTTGCCGATAAAGCGGTAGAAGATTTCTACCTCCTGTTCCCGGCTTCCGTCCTCACCTTTGACCGCTTCATGGACAACGATTTTTTCAATCAGCATATTCAAAAGTTCGGCGGTCAGTTCTGTTGGATTGACGCACTCTTTCATCAAGGCAATCCATTTTTCTGCGTCTACGGCGTTCTGGCTTTCAGTGGCGATAGCGGATTGAAGCTGTTCAATCTTTTCGTCCAGTTCAGCCTGTTCGCTTTGGTACTTCCCGGACAGCATAGAGAAGTTGTATTCCGTGATACGCCCCGCCGCCCAGTCCTCATACATCCGGGCAAACAAAGTATCGACTTCGGCTTTTCGCTTCTCTGCCTTTTTCAGTTCTGCGGCCTGCTTCTTTCTTGCGGCAGCCTGTCCCTTATCAGTGGCATTTAACAGCTGCTTCAAGAGCCGTTCTTCATCATGCTGTACCAGCCCCGACCAGTATTGCAGACGGGAGAGGACATAGGCATAAAGCACATCATAACGGATATAGTGCATGGAGCATTGGCGTGTGCCCTGCCCGTACTTGCTACAATGATAATGGCCGTAAGGCTTGCTGTTCTGCCTGTTCTCCCCATAGGACAGCGACCAGCCGCAATCCGCACATTTTACCAATCCGGAAAAAATCTGCGTTGTACCATCCTTGCACTTCCTGCGGCGGTTTGCTATCTGCTCCTGTACCTGCCGGAAAACCTGCTCGCTGATAATCGGCTCCTGCGTGTTCTCCACCCGCACCCATTCACTTTGGGGCTTGCGTACCCTCCGCTTGTTCTTAAAGGAAATGTTCGTTTCCCGGTAATGAATGGTATGGCCGATATAGGTTTCGTCTTTCATAATGCTCTTGACCTGGGCTATCGTCCATGCGTAGCTTTTTTCCTCCGGCGCACCCGCATAGATGTTTGCAAAAGTCCCGTCACGCTGGAAGTTGATAAATCCCGGTGTGGGAACCTTTTCCGCAATCAGTATTCTTGTGATACTGGCCGCCCCTCTGCCATGAATAGCAAGGTCAAAAATCTTCTCCACTATCCAGCGGGTTTCCTCGTCGATTATCAGCTTGTTTTTGATTTCCGGGTGTTTCCTGTACCCGATGGGAGCATAGGCGCCGATACGCTGTCCTGTGGCAAACTTTGCTTTGAAAGCGGCCTTTACCTTGCGGCTTGTATCTTTCGCAAACCATTCATTGAACAGGTTTTTGAACGGGACAAAATCGGAAAGCCCTTTCTCTGTGTCCTCATTCTCCGCAACGGCGATGTAGCGAACCCGTTTCTCCGGGAACAGAAATTCCAGATAGTAGTCCATCATCACATGTTCCCGCCCGAAACGGGACAGGTCTTTCGTGACAATGCAGTTTACTTTTCCGGCTTCCATATCGTCCATCATGCGCTGAAAATCCGGCCGTTCAAAGTTCGTCCCCGACCAGCCATCGTCCACATACTCACCGACTACATGAAGCCCCTGTTCCTTTGCGTACTGTTGCAGGATTGTCCGCTGTGTTTCAATGCTTACGCTGTCACCATAGTTTTCATCGTCCCGGCTCAATCTCATATAAAGCGCCGTGTTGTAAATCGTAGTATTGTAAGGTTGTTTCACCGTTAAAAATCCTCCTTCTAAAGAAACAACCCACGCTTACAATACTTTTGCTCTATGGCAATTATATCATAAGCGTGGGCGTGTTATCAATGATGGGCTATCAGGTTGAAGCGGCTTTTTCTGCGGTATGCCGCACCACATCTA
>JAPFDH010000073.1 GCA_026169045.1 Lachnospiraceae bacterium
GAGAGAGTGGTAGCTCTAACAAAAATTTAGGGAACTGATAATAGGGAAGTATCTTTTCCGTTTCCATCATATATTCAAATTTCATATTTTCTTTTACCTTTCTGAAAAATTAAGGAGACGGATGCCGGCTTTCCCAAAGAGCTTTTTATGATTTATATAATTCTCTTTTTATATCTCCCTATATAACGAAAGGAAAAAAGCTCATTTTACAGGGTACAGAGAGAAAAAATTTTATAAGAGCAAGATCCACCCATGTTTAACGTTATGGCGTTTACGCTTCCGTTCACCTTATGGGTGTTCTCTTGATGGGGGAGTGACAATTCCCCATACCCTTGCTTATATAATTGGCTTACAAAAGAATTTGTTCGCATCACCATGTGCATTTTCAAAAAGAAAAAGACATCCAACTATTTACTGAATGTCTCAAAATAAAATCATGTTAATTATGATATTTTGCTGCGTACACCTCCGGTGTAGCTAATAAAAAAGTGGGTGTGGGGAGGCGACAGTTCCCCAGCAAGATAAAACTCCGAAATATTACTTATATGGCAGAATGACGATATGGTAATACCGGGGTGGATCTTGCTCTTGATAACATGGGAAGGAAAAAATGCTGAGAATACTATTTTTTATGATAAGTGATGTTCAAAGTATGTTGCATTTTTTATGATCGTATTTACAATACGATTCTGATAATTTGCCTTATGAGAAAGTTGGAAAAAATGAGCCGGTTTGCATAGCTGATGAGGTGCCGTTTGAGATTCCGGAGAGTTGGGAATGGGTGAGACTCGGAATGATTTCAACATATTCGCATAAAAAGCAAAAAATCAATGCGCAACATGCCAATCCACAAATGTGGGGACTTGATCTCGAAGATATTGAAAAAGGCGGCAGGCTGTTGGAACGCAAAACCGTTGGAGAACGCAAAGCTGTTGGGGACAAGACCTATTTTTATAGCGGTGACATTCTTTACAGCAAGTTGCGTCCATATTTACTGAAAATTCTCGTAGCACCAGACTGTGGAATTTGCACTCCAGAAATCGTTCCATTTAAGGTTTTTGGAAATATAGACCCTGAATATATTGTCGCTTTCTTAAAATGTCCGTATGTAGATGCTGTTATTAACTCTGTTACTTATGGTGTGAAAATGCCCAGAGTTGGCACAGAAACGATGACTGAATTGTTGGTGCCAATTCCTCCGCTTTCTGAGCAAGAGAGAATTGTTAAAAAGCTACAGGAAGTGACACCACTTACAGATAACTATACGGAAGCATATATTCGTGTAGCAGAATTAAATCAAGCATTTCCAGGACTCCTTAAGAAATCCATCTTACAGGAAGCAGTACAAGGCAAACTTGTTCCACAAGATCCTACCGATGAACCGGCGTCCGTTCTTCTGGAACGCATCCGTGCTGAGAAAGAACAGCTGATTAAAGCCGGTAAAATCAAGCGTGATAAGCACCAATCCGTCATTTTCAGAAGGGATAATTCTCATTATGAGAAGTTGGACGGAATCGAGCGTTGTATTGATGATGAAATACCGTTTGAGATACCGAATAGCTGGGTGTGGACTCGATTTGGACAAGTTATTTCATTGTTGTCGGGTACGGACTTTAAACCAGAAGAATATAATGATCAACAGCAGGGAACTCCATATATTACAGGAGCAAGCAGCTTATCTGAGGATGGCGTTTTACTAAATCGCTGGACAGAAACACCACGAAACATTGCTACTAAAGGTGATGTATTATTAGTATGCAAGGGGTCTGGCTATGGAAAAACTGTAATTTGCGACATCGAAGAAGCACATATTGCGAGACAAATTATGGCAATTAAAAAATTGGAATCACTTAATATGCAATATGTACGCTTGTTTTTACAAGCGAATTTTGATCACATTAAATCCAAAGGACAAGGCGTTATTCCAGGAATAGATCGAAATAGCGTTATGGAATTGTTATTTCCAATTCCACCGCTTTCAGAACAGTATCGCATCGTTGAAAAGCAGCGAGAATTATTTGACGGGATTATGCTGATTTAATACTTGGCTGTATAATATCTGGCGAAAGGAGGTCTTTCGCCATGATAGAAAAAGAAAAATTTGAAAGACACTTGAGAGGAACAAATCTCTCAGAAAACACGATTTCATCGTATATGTTTGCCATTAAACAATACGGAGAACAATACGATGATGTCACCCAGAAAAAGTTGCGTGAGTACAAGGTATGGTTAATTGAAAATTACAAGCCTAAAACGGTTAATCTCAGACTACGAGCCATCAACTGTTACTTGGAGTGCATCGGCAAGGAGAAGTGGAAATTACCATTTGTCCGAGTGCAGCAGAAAACTTACTTGGAAAATGTAATCAGTGAAGCGGACTATGAATACTACAAATCCTGCTTGAAAAATGATGATGAAATGTTCTGGTATTTTGTGATTCGTTTCCTTGCCGCCACCGGAGCCAGAGTCAGCGAATTGATTCAGATTAAGGCTGAACACGTAAAACTTGGACATCTGGATTTGTATTCCAAAGGCGGCAAATTACGAAGAATTTATATTCCCAAAGAGTTACAGAATGAAGCCCTTTCTTGGTTGGCTGAAAAACAACAGGAAAGTGGCTTCATTTTTTTACTTTATAGGAAAGTTCGATTTTTATTGAAACTATAAATGAAAAGAGCCCGCACAAAGTCGGGCACAAGAATAAGATGACACCGGTTAGAAGATGTAAAAACCTTCTACACCAGCCTCATCGGCAAATAAATC
>JAPFDH010000104.1 GCA_026169045.1 Lachnospiraceae bacterium
AACATGTTCAGCAGCCCAAGTCATTTCGCTGCTCTGCTCTGTGAATTTGGAAGCAGGAGCTTTACAGATTGGACAAAATTCCGGAGCGCTTTCTCCTTCATGTACATAACCACAAACCTGACAGACAAATTTTTTCATAATTCAATCTCCTTTATCATTTATTTTTGTTATACCAGTCCGAGGAGGACACTTTTTTCATTTCCTGTAATCAAAAACAATAATGATTACTGATATTAAAATAACATAAGAATAAGAAAATGTCAACAGTTTTTTTTATATTATAAAAATAATGATAACCATTCCGCTATGGGAGAGACGGGGGCGCATTATTCATCTTGGATGGACTGTATTAAATAGGAGCGGTATTGTTTTGGGGTGATTCCATATCGCTTTTTGAAACATCGGTAGAAGAACGGTACATCTTTAAACCCACATTGTTCACTGATTTCACGGAAGGAAAGGGTCTGTGTACTCATCATCTGACAAGAGCGGTTGAGACGCAGTTCTGATAGATAGGTGGAAGGAGGGATGCCGTAAACCATTTGAAAAATTCGGTCATATTGGCGGGGAGACAGACAGACTAGATCGGCCAGGAATGGGATACGGATGGTTTCTTTTAGATGTTCTTCCATATAAATGACGGTAGGTATGATCTGGTTCATGTGAAGGGAACGAACCGTCTGCTCAGGAAGAAAGCAACGGGACAGGAATGCAGTGAGGGCAAAAAGATGTGTGCGGATAATGGTTTTATACCCGGGCTTTTTGTGGATGGATTCCTGAAGCATGACCTGTATGAGGCTGGACACATGTTGTAACTGGGAATCGGTCAACACAAGGGGAGGAACCATTTCGGCATGAGAATTGGTTAGAGGGAATTGGATAAAGAGGGAACGAAACCCCGGATCGTTTTTTAGTTCATAGTCCAATGATATCAATTTGCTTAGATCAAATTTAAGAACGTACAAGTTCAGATGAATCATATCTTCCATTTGGTGGGCTAAAGGAGGTGGAACCGTTATTACGGATCCTTTTTGCAACAGATATCTGCCACTGGAAGAAGTATGAAATCCGCTTCCGTCTAAAATGACAATCAGTTCCGTATAGCTGTGTGTATGTTCCGGAAAGATTCCGTTCATTTCTACCTGTTCTACGGAAAAAGGAAAATCCTCGTTGGTTTGTTTGGATATATTATATTTTTTCATAATGATTTAATAATGCTCCTTTTAATGATCACGGTGATTTGGATATGTCTTAAAAGTACAATAGATTGTCCAAAAAGTCAATTGAAATCCGAAGGATGATTGTTATAATGAAACAAACATACATCAAAGGAGTGGGTTTGGATGAAGCGAATAGAAAGGGTAAGAAAAGCAATTTTGCATCAGGAGACAGATGCCATTCCATCCTGTATTCATTTGGATGGGGATGCACAGAAAAAATATTTTGACCGGCTGTTTGAACGTTATGTTAAAGGGGATCTTTTGGAAAAATATCAGGCGGGAAAACTGTCAAGGACTCATGCTATATACTATGGCATGGGAAATCATGTACTTACAGTGAAATGTCCCTGGTGGGACTGGTATGATTTGCCGGAAAGTTATCAGGAATTTGATGCTCCCGATGAATTGCCAAAAACAATAGGAAGAGGAAGTTACGAGGAATTTATTAAACAGATTCAGAGCATAAAAGAGCACACGGATGCCTATGTTTTGGTGACCATCTGGGGAAGTCATTTTGAAAAAGCATATTTTGCCCGGGGGATTGAAAATTTTCTGGCAGATTTAGCCGGTGATCCGGATTTTGCAAAAAGACTGCTGGATTTTATTATTCATAAAAATATGGTCATGTTGGAAAATATTGTACATATACCCGGAATTGACGGAATTCTGTTGGGAAGTGACTGGGGATCCCAGAAGGATTTACTGATGTCCCCGGCGATTTGGAGAGAATTGATTCGTCCGGGAGAAGAAAAGGAATACCAATTGATCCATGATGCCGGTTTGGATGTATGGGTACATTCCTGTGGTGATATTCAGAGAATTATGCCGGATTTGGCAGAGATGGGAGTGGATGTATTAAATCCGCTGCAGCCGGAATGTATGGATATTGCTGCTATTAAGAAAAATTTTGGAGATAAAATTGCATTTTGGGGTGGAATCAGTACACAGGAAATTTTGCCTTTTGGTTCTTTAAAACAGGTGGAAGAGGAGACCAGAAGGGTTGCAGAACTTTTGTCGTCTCAGGGAGGATATATTACTGCGCCTTCTCAGGAAATTCAAAAAGATGTTCCTTTTGAAAATTTATGTATGTTGGTGGATACGGCAAAAGAATTGGCAGGAATACAATAGCTGCCGGAGAGGAGAATTATGTCTTTAGCGGATGGATGGAAAGCATTGAATCTGGAAATGCCGCAGCGGGTTCCACGGACGGAGTATTCGGTTTTGGGACATTGGGATCTGATCAGCAAAGTAACCGGAATTCCGGTCACAGAAACGAGTGATGAGATCACCCGTATTCGGGCACAGCAGGCGTTTTTAAAGGAATGGAATTTTGATTTTATGTGGAGCGCCGATATTATGCATCAGATTTTCGGGGAATATTATACCGATATGGGGCATGCGGTGTACGCTTCGGGGGGAAGTGATTTTCGGGAAGCGGGAAAAAGTAAATTTGAAGATGAAGAGGATGTATTGGCGTTTGACCCATGGGAAGCATTTGGGGAGAGAAATGAGAAAGAAATTGTAACTTTTTTAAATGCAGGCTATAAAAAACGCTGTGAATTCTGGAATGATGCCGTAAATATGAATGGGATTTATGTCACATGTATGTCAGGACTGATTGATTTATTCGGATGGGATCTGCTCCTGACCGCTGCCGGTGTGGATCCGGAAGGTTTTGGTGCTGTGGCCAATCGGTATGCGGATTGGACGGTGCAGTATGCCAGGGCATTGGCAAAATGTGACTCCCCTGTGATTATGGTTCATGATGACATTGTGTGGACGGAAGGACCGTTTATGCGTAAGGAATGGTATCGAAAGTATATTTTTCCCAATTATAAAAAATATCTGTCTCCTTTGCTGGAAGCAGGAAAAAAAGTGATCTTCACTTCTGATGGAAATTATACGGAATTTATTGATGATGTTGCAGCCTGTGGTTTCCATGGATTTGTTTTAGAGCCGAGTACAGATATGGAGTATATAGCAAAAAAATATGGAAAGACCCATGCATTTATTGGAAATGCAGACACCAGAATCTTGCTTTTGGGTACAAGGGAGGATATTTATAAGGAAGTGAAACGCTGCATGGATATTGGAAAGCGATGTCCCGGATTTTTTATGGCAGTGGGAAATCATATTCCGGCCAATACACCTGTGGATAATGCTCTCTGGTACAACGAATATTATGAAAAAATGGCAGTACGCGGATAAAAAAATATCCCGCCGATGTTTTATCGGCAGGATATTTTTTTTGACGCGCAGACAACGAGCTATGTGCGGATGCTTGCATACGCATACGGTGACTGTCTGCAAAATCACGAATGAACCCGAATATCTCTTTAACAGACCTTCAAAAGCTTTTCCGTGACGAGCTTCGTCTCTTGCCATTTCATGAACGGTATATAAGAAAATGTCAACTGCTTTTGCGAGATTGAGTCCCAAAAGGAGAGATCACAGGATATCAATATATTCTCCATTCAGAGCCTTGTTCATGCTTCTGACAGCACAGAACTTGCCACACATGGAACAGCTGTCTTCATGTTCGGGAGAACGGCTGTCACGGATGGCTTTTGCTGTTTCCGGGTCAATGGAACATGCCCATTGTTTTTCCCAGTCAAAAGTCCTTCTTGCATCGGCCATTTGATCGTCAATGTCTCTGGCGTGAGGTATTTTTTTTGCAATGTCAGCAGCATGAGCCGCAATACGTGAAGCAATAATTCCCTGTTTTACGTCATCCACATTTGGAAGGGCCAAGTGTTCTGCCGGAGTGACATAGCAAAGGAATGCCGCCCCGCTTGCTGCAGCAATCGCTCCGCCAATCGCAGATGTAATATGGTCATATCCGGGAGCAATATCCGTTACGATGGGACCAAGAACATAAAAAGGAGCACCCATACAGATGGTTTGCTGGAGTTTCATATTGGCTTCAATCTGATCCATAGGCATATGTCCGGGACCTTCTACCATAACCTGAACATCTTTTTCCCATGCACGTTTTGTCAGTTCGCCAAGACGAACCAGTTCTTCAATCTGACATACATCACTGCCGTCAGCAAGACATCCGGGGCGGCAGGCATCCCCCAGGGAGATCGTCACATCGTACTCACGGCAAATATCCAGAATGTCATCAAAGTATTCATAGAAAGGATTTTCCTCTCCGGTCATACTCATCCATGCAAAAACGAGAGAACCACCACGGGAAACGATATTCATTTTTCGCTTATGTTTTTTTATCTGTTCAATCGTTTTTCTGGTAATACCGCAGTGAAGTGTAACAAAATCGACACCGTCTTCTGCGTGAAGGCGGATCACATCGATAAAATCTTTTGCAGTCAGAGTGGCAAGATCTCTCTGATAATGAATGACGCTGTCATAAACAGGAACGGTTCCAATCATGGCAGGACATTCGGAAGTTAGTTTCCTGCGGAAGGGCTGGGTATTTCCATGGGAGGAAAGATCCATGATGGCTTCCGCTCCCATATTGACAGCAGCCATGACTTTCTGCATTTCAATATCATAATCTTTGCAATCACGGGATACGCCAAGATTGACATTAATTTTTGTGCGGAGCATGGAACCGACCCCATTGGGATCAATACAGGTATGGCGTTTATTGGCACAGATTACCACCTGGCCCTTTGCAACCAGATCACGGATTTCTTCTTCCGTTCTGTATTCTTTGGCAGCGACCGTTTTCATTTCCGGAGTGATGATGCCTTGTTTGGCAGCATCCATTTGTGTTGTGTACGTGTTCATTTTGTTCTTTCCTTTCAAACCGATTTTTTTTCTTCGGAAAAATCCGAAATTAAATTAAAATTGTGTTTCATAGGCCCGGAACCTTTGCCTAAATCCAACATAGCAGCTAAAGCACCGGAGATGTAGTTTTTTGCTCTCTGAACCGATTCAGTAAGAGTAAATCCCTTGGCCAGATTTGAGGCTATGGCACTGGAAAGTGTGCAGCCGGTTCCGTGGGTGTTGGGATTGGCGATGCGTTTTCCCTCAAACCATAGCAGTTCCTCGTTTGTGCAGAGAAGGTCGTTGGCATCATTTATGCTGTGACCGCCTTTGAGCAGAACAGCACAATGATAGTCGTTACAAATCTGTTTGGCGGCTGTAAGCATATCCTCTTTTGTTTGGATTGTAAGACCGGATAAGACCTCTGCCTCCGGAATATTGGGAGTTACCAGGGTAGCGATGGGAAGCAATTCGTCAATGAGTGTCTGTACAGCCTCATTTTTTATCAGAGAATAACCGGAGGTAGCTACCATTACCGGGTCGACAACCACATGTTTGGCATGGTACCATCGCAGTCTTTCTGCTACTACATGAATCAGTTCGCTGGAAGAAATCATACCGATTTTTACTGCATCCGGATAGATATCCTCAAAAACTGCATCAATTTGTTGTTTTAAAAATTCAGGAGTGGATTCCAGAATTGCTTTTACACCGGTTGTATTTTGGGCGGTGAGGGCCGTAATGGCACTCATTCCATAAACCCCATTCATAGTCATTGTTTTCAGATCGGCTTGAATACCGGCGCCTCCACTGCAGTCACTTCCGGCAATGGTCAATGCTGTTTTCATTTTCATTCTTTTCCTCCTTGATGGCTCAGCATCGTTTTTTATCGCGGCATAAGGTGGTGCCCCCAATGTACCGCGTTTTCTTTTTAGCGATATTTTTCTGTTTTTTGTTGAATGGTAAGAATCTTTCCGTCGGGACAATAGACTGCTTTGATATACGCAGAAACTTTTGGTGAGCCGGAACGGACAGCAATCCTTAGACATTCTTTGGCAATATCCATTAGTTCATCAAAATCTTCCCCCTCAATGGTAGTTTCAAAAGCTCCCACCTGATAGGTAAGACCGCAGCTTTGTATGTAAGCAATGACATCATCTACAATACGGCAGACTTCGGTGTCACTTTCTGCTTTTGGTAAAATTTGAATTGCTATGCTTGCACTCATATGGTTTCCTCCCAGTTTAGAATAATGGCATCGGCAAGATCTTTTATAGTCTGCCATTTGTCAGCATTGCTGTCATCGTATACGGCAACTACATAATATCCTGCCTTTTTGGCCGTTGCTATTGCATAAAGAGCGTCTTCATAAATGGTGATTTGTTCGGCTGTCGCATGCAGCCTTTTGGCGGATTCCTGATAGATCCGTGGACTGTTTTTTCCAGATCCTATGGTTTCACAGGAAAGCAGGAAGTCAAAATAGTGGCGCACACCCAGACGACACAGACACGATTCCATCAGATCTTCAGCGGTGGATGAAGCAACACACATGCGTACTCCTTTGGTTTTCAGCTGGTGAAGGTATTTCTCGACACCGGATTTTAAAGGAATATCGCTTTTATAATGGGCATCCATCATGGCATTCATTTCGGCTTCCGGATTTCCGGACAGACCAAATTCCTGTTGAAACAAAGCAGCAGATTCAGAAAGGGTCATCGGCTGAATACGTTCCAGAAGATCTGACGGTATATCTTTTATCTTTTTGCTGCTCAGGTATTCTATGGCCAGATGTTTCCAGAACTTCATGGAATCGATCAGGGTTCCGTCCATGTCAAAAATAGCAAATGCTTTATCCATGGCTTACCATCTCCTTGGCAAGTTTTTTCAGGCGGGCTGTTGCCATTCCCGGATTTTCCGATGCAAAGATGGCAGATATGACAGCAATACCCTGTATACCGCTGCCGGACAATTCCATAACATTATTTTCGTTAATTCCTCCAATGGCAACGACAGGGATGGATACCGATGCTGCGATTTCTTTCAGTTTTTCTACTGTAAGATTACGGGCATTTTTCTTAGTACTGGTTCCAAATACAGCACCAACGCCGATATAGTCAGCGCCTGCTTGTTCTGCCGCAATGGCTTCTTCTACAGTTCCTGCGGATATGCCAAGAATTTTATCTTTACCAATCATGTTACGGATATCCCGTCCCTTAATGTCAGATTGTCCCACGTGAACACCATCGGCATCAATAGCAAGAGCGATTTCCACGCAATCATTGACCACATAGGGAACGTTGTGACGGTTGCACAGTTCTTTCAGTTTGGCTGCTTCGGCTTGAAAATCATCGGGAGCCAAATCTTTTTCACGGATTTGGAGAAAAGTTGCCCCGTTATTTAATACATCCTCACAGACGGATAGAAGATTTTGCCCATTTTTCAGCCAGCTTTGGTCAGTCACAGCATAGAGAAGCATGCTCTGTCTAATATCATCCTTTGTAAACTTCATAATGTACTCCTTTTTTCAGTTCTTCTCCTGTTAGATTAAATACAGCATCAATCAGATCATTTCGAAAAGTAGCATTACCGGTTCGGTTGCGGAATCGTTTTTCTTCCGCTATTTCACCGCTGACGCCCATAACTGCCATGGCAGCACAAGTAGCAAGAAAAGAGTCTTTGCAGGAACCGCAGTAAGCAGCGATTAAAGATGTCAGCATGCAGCCGCTGCCGGTAATGCGAGCCATGGTAGCACAGCCGTTTCGCAAAACACAGTGTTCTCTGCCATTGGAAATGATATCAATTTTTCCGGAAATGGCAATGACCAGATCCAGCTGTTTTGCCAGATCAGCTGCCATAGAAATGGCAGAAGACAAATTATCCTCAGTGATTTCATCCAAATCACTGACATCCACACCGCTTCCGGTAGTCTGCTGTCCTGCCAGATAACGGATCTCGGATGCATTTCCGCGGATGACAGTAAAATGTATATTATCTATGAGTTGTCTTACGGTATCCCGACGTAATTGAGTTCCACCGGCACCAACCGGGTCAAGGATTACCGGTTTTCCTATTCGGTTAGCTTCCTTGCCTGCCAATAGCATGGAATCTACATGTTCAATGGCTCCCATATTGCATACCAGTGCCTGGGCATTACGGACAGCTTCTTCTGCTTCCAGAGAGTGACTTGCCATGGTAGGCCTTCCACCGGAAGCCAAAATGATATTGGCACAATCATTAACTGTTACAAAATTGGTAATACACTGTACCAGTGGTTTTCTATATTGTACCGAGTTCAAAACTTTCTCAAAATCCATGGTTATCCCTCCAATTCTGCCAAAAAATGCTCCAGTGCTTTTGAACGTTTCAGAATAATTAGCACCAGAGTCCCCATCATTCCACCAACCACCGCAGAGGGGGTGTAATAGGGGATATAGTATAAGGGATTTTGGACATCCAATGCATAAAACCATTTCATCAGTGGATAGGAAGCCAATGCACCGAAAAGACCGGTTCCAATGATTTCACCAACACAGACCAGGTAGATATTTTTGGTTTTATTCCAAATAAGACCGCCAAGAATCGGCCCAAAGACAGCTCCGGTGACAGCCTGAATGGTTCTTCCTGATAGCATGCGCATCACACCGCATAAGAAAGCACTGAGACAGGCCCACCAGGGACCCAAAAACACGGCTGCTAACACATCAATAAAATGCTGAAATGGTGCCATGGAAGGGAAATAGACAAAAGTATTCAAGACAAACGCCATGCTGGCGAAAACGGCACTTAGTACCATTTTTTTCATGTTTAATTTTGTTTTCTTCATAAGAACTCCTTTGCAAAGTAGGATATGCAAAAGGAAACGATGGCTTTCCTCCTTTCTGAACATAAAAATAGGAGATGCCATTTGTGGTATCTCCTTGTAACAAATCAAAATCGTTTCCTACGGTGGCATTATCCACATCAGGTATAAGGGTCGAAGTTTGATTACTTCCTCTCAGCCTGCAATACAAGCTCCCCAATATTGAATTTTTAGGTATTATACATCGTATTTTCTGAAAATACAAGAACTTCTGTACTTTTTTTTGTTTTTAGTGTAACACGGTTCAGCCATAGGGGTTTATATGGGTAAAACAGTGGCGACAGCCATAATAAGCGCGCAGTGCGGTTTTACGAATGGAGTGCATGGATTGTTATAGAATAGGGAAACGACACGAAAAAGGGAACCAATCATTTCTGATTTGTTCCCTCTTAGTTTGATTATTCTTAAAATAAAATGGTTTCTTAGCCAAAATATCTCTTTAACAGACCTTCAAAAGCTTTTCCGTGACGAGCTTCGTCTCTTGCCATTTCATGAACAGTATCATGGATTGCATCCAGGTTAGCAGCCTTTGCACGCTTAGCCAGATCAAATTTTCCAGCAGTAGCACCGTTTTCAGCAGCTACACGCATTTCCAGGTTTTTCTTTGTGCTGTCGGTAACGACTTCACCCAGAAGTTCAGCAAACTTTGCAGCATGCTCAGCTTCTTCATAAGCAGCCTTTTCCCAGTACAGACCGATT
>JAPFDH010000021.1 GCA_026169045.1 Lachnospiraceae bacterium
GCCTTTATTCCTGAATGAACAGGAGTATAGATTTAACCATAGAAAGATGGGAAAGACTATCATGGATAAAATCAAGAAATACCTACAGAGATCATTTCCTATCAGTCATAGACAAATAGTCTATATCCTGAATATTTCTGTTCCACACTTCTCTTAAATCGTTACCTGTAGATTATGGGTATTCAAATAGTTCTTTTGTTTATTTCTGCATAAATTTTATATCTAATTTTAGATTATCCGCATAAACACTATACTTTCAAGCATTTTGAAGTATAGGAAAACACTCATTTTACCACGAATTTACCACGATTGAATGAGCCTTGATATGACGATAGGAATTTGAAAAGGACACCTTATAGTTTGGTGTCCTTTTACATGAAAAATCATTAGTTGCTATTGATTGATGTTATATATTTTGTTAATCGTTCCTATTTCTTTTACGTTTTTTACCGAATAAAACAGCTAATACACCAGTTGAACCAGCAAACATAGAGGCGAACAATCCTACATTTGTTACATCGCCTGTTTTTACAGGGTTCTTTTGTCCGCTAGGCTTTGTTGGAGTAGTTGGCTTGTTCGGTTTCTGTGGCTGTTGTGGACTTACAGGTTTATTTGTTGTTTTTTCTTTTACTGTAACTGTAATTGTTTTTTCAGTAGAAGCTCCGTTTTTATCTGTTACCTTATAGGTTACATGATAAGTACCAGCCTTAGAAGTATCAACATCATTTGCAATGATATTATCTTTTGTTAAAATAATCGTTCCGTCCTCTTTATCCGTTGCTGTAACATTTGCCAATGGGTCAAAAGTATCGCCTACATTCAATGTAATATCATTTGCAGAAATGGTTGGAACAGAGTTAAGGTCACCTGTATTTTGTTTCACAATTACAGTAATCGTCTTTTCAATAGAAGCACCGTTTTTATCCGTTACTTTATAGGTTACATGGTAAGTACCAGCCTTAGAAGTATCTACATCATTTACGATGATATTTTCTTTTGTCAAAGTGATAGTTCCGTCCTCTTTATCCGTTGCTGTAACATTTGCCAATGGGTCGAACATATCGCCTACATTCAATGTAACATCATTTGCAGAAATGGTTGGAGCAGTATTCGGAATATCAGTTGAACCTTCTACAGTAACAGTAATAACTTTTCTACTAGATTTTCCTTCACTATCTGTTACTTTATAAGTTACATGATAAACACCAGCCTTAGAAGTGTCTACATCATTTTCAATTATATTTTCTTGTGTTAAAGTAATTGGACCATCTTCAAAATCACTGGCAGTTACATTTTTCAATGGGTCAAATGTATCCCCCACTTTTAATGTGACATCTTCTGCAAAAATATCAGGTAGAGATGATGTTCCAATTATATGTATTGTAATCTCTAATGTTTTTTTACCCCCTTTATATGTGCCACAATCATATTGATAAATGAAGTCTTTGTTTACATCATCAATATAAGCAATTCCTGTATCTTTATCTAATTTCCCATTCTGCAAGATAGTAATTTTTGAAATATCTATTCCTTTACATATATCTTTAAAATAGAAGTGATTTTTTTCTGTTGTAGTCCAAAGGTTAGTATTTCCAACATTTACAGTTTCAAGATTTGGATTGTTGCCAATGTTATACCATGTATAGTGCGTATCAGCAGTTAAAGACTTTAAATTTGTATTTTTGCTTACATCAAATCCCCACATATTTAAACCTATTATTTCAAGATTTTTCAAGCTTGTATTTTTGCTTAAGTCTAATTCTTTAAGAGGTGCAGCAAGTGATAAATCCTGTAAATTTGTAAAGTATTCTATACCTTTTATAGATGTAAATTCCTGATTATACCTTTCTTGTATTTTCATGCTAGTAACATTATTGATTTCTTCTTTTGATAAACTTTTGTTCTTATCTTTGTCGAAATTAGTTTCTACAAATAATCTAAATGCCTGATTAGGAAAATGTGCTTCATCAATAGCAATACTTCCAGCCTTTACCTCTGTATTCTTGCTTTCTTCGACTATCTTATCTTCAGTAACCACTTCTTTTTCTGGTGTTGCAGGTGCTTCCTGTTTTGTACTTTCTTCTGTCAAATCTTCTTTTGAAGTTTCTGCATTTTCAGCGTTTTTTTCCTGCTCTTTGTTTGGTGCATTCTCTTGCACTTCTGCGTTTTCTGTTTCCTGTTCCACAGGAACTTGCTCTGTCTTGTTTTCTTCTACAATGGCTTCCTGCACAATTTCTGTGTTTTCCTGTGCCATGACAGGAGTAGGAAGGCCTGTAAGTGCAGTTGTTGTCCCAATCATCAATGCGGAACTTACTGCAAGAACTTGTTTTTTCTTCATAGTTTGTTCACTCCTTGTTCTTCATAAATTTTCTGCATAGAAAAACGCACAAACTACCCCTTATAACTGGGCAACCTGTGCGTTCTGTTTCTTATTGATAGAATTGAAAAAAGGGCAGAATTTACTTGTCTGTCGCAAGCGTAACAATGTGTGAACATGACTGTCAACCCTTTCTTTCAAAAAAATTCAATCCTCGATTCTATACAAAAAACATTATACTGGAAACAAACACCTCTTTCAATCTTTTTATGCGTGCAAGATAAAAAAATTGAGTATGACATCACACTTTTCCTTTTTTCCTCTTGATTACCCACAACAGAAAAGAAAAAGCCCTGTCAAGAGCTTGCCACCATTGGTGGTGCTTTGCACTCTTGATCGGGCTTTTTGTTTGCTGTATCTTCTCACAAGAGGAAAAAACTACTCGTCCTCATCATCAAAATGGTTATTCCTTAATACTTCCCGTAACAGTTCCATATCTTCTTTTGAGTTCGGATTTATCCGTTTCACAACTTGATAAGGTGTTTTATACTTATGTCCCTCAATACTTTCCCCAAACATATCCATGCTGTATAAATCATCATAGCGGTCTAACAGTTTTTGAAATTTCAAATGTTGGATAAATTCTTTGATTGGGTAAAGGTCGGACGCTTCAATGCTTGTTCCATTGATGTAGTCGGTAATGTATTCCCGTAACTTTTCTAACTCATATTCCAGCCATTCTTCCTCGCTGTCAAAGAAGTTATCATAATGTCCGTGTTTTAGTTCTGCATTTAGACGTTCTTCGGCTCTTAAAAATTGGCAGACTTCTTTTTCCGATTGATTAACATACTTCCATTCTCCCGACAACAATTCGTTAGGCGTTACGTCCAGCACTTCCATTATCTTTTCCAGCGTTTCATAAGCAGGATAGTTCAACCCTCTTTCAATCTTGGAAAGGCTCTGCATATTGATACCGATTTTATCCGCAAGTTCCTGTTGTTTCATTCCTCTAAATTTTCTTATGGTCTGTATATTATTTCCTAAATGGCTTATTTTCATTGCATAACCCTCCATATCTCGTTATATCTTCACTATTATAAGTCTATCATGCTTAATATGATTTGTAAAGATAAAAAAAGATGTTGACAAATAAGCATATAAGAATTACTATGTTCTTGTAATCAAATAAGCACAATAGAATGAAATACAAAAACATTCAAAAAGAAATACCTATCTGATTAAACCCGTAGATATGAATATCGGTTGAAATGGAACTTGTTAGAAAAGGCAAAACAGAACTTGCTGGCAAAGTATTTCTGACACGGTGGCGGAAGCCTCTCAGGCTTGCCGCCATGACACCCTGTGTCAAGGGGAAGAAATGCTTTGTCTGCTGGCGAGCCTGCGAGCCTTGATTGTGCCCCCGTTATCTAACAGGGGGGCACTATTTCACAAAAGACAAGTCAAAAACCATACAACCCCAAAGCTGTAAGGAGTAATGAAGAGTTTTAAGAAGATAGTACACTTCACATTCTTTTGAATAGTGGTTTACAGGTATTTCAAGGCTATTGTGGGATTGGAGGAATACAATGAACAATTTAGAATTTGCACTTGAAATGAAGAACAAACGTCTTGCCAGCGGTCTTTCACAAGGAGAACTTGCAAGTCTTACCCATGTATCAAGATATAGTATCAACCGCTTTGAAAACGGAAAAGCCAACGCCAGCAAGGAAACACAAAATATTATCCTGCGTTGTCTGAATTACTATGTCTGCGATAAGCCTTTTTATCTGCTCATGGATTATCTGTCTGTCCGTTTCCCAACGACTGACGCATTGGGAATTATCCGAAAGGTGCTTGGCATGAAAGCAGATTATTTTATCCATTATGAATATGGGTATTATGGCTATAAGGAGCATTATGCCTACGGAGAAATCAAGGTTATGGCTTCTGATGATGAACACATGGGCGTATTCTTGGAATTAAAAGGGGCAGGCTCACGCAACATGGAATATGTCTTGCAGGCACAGAACAGGGATTGGTATTCATTCTTAAACCGCTGTCTTGACTGTTGTGGTATTATCCGACGTTTTGACTTGGCAATCAATGATATGTGCGGTCTGCTGGATATTCCCACCTTGTCTGAAAAATATAAAAATGGCGGTGCGGATTGTCGCTGTAAAAACTATGAAAATGTGCAAGGCGGTAAACTAAGCGGAAAAAACCGCAATTTAGCAAGCACCCTTTATATCGGCTCAAAGGCAAGCACAAAATATTTCTGCCTGTATGAAAAACAAAAGGAACAGGCAACCAAAAAGAAACATACGGATATTATCAACCGTTTTGAAATTCGTCTGCGTGACAAAAAGGCGGTACAGGCAGTTGAGGAACTGTTATTGACGTATAACCCTCATGGGCTGGTGTTTTACCTTATTACCGATTTTGTGGAATTTCCCGACTATCCGTTGTGGGAGATATTCATTTCCCATGACAGTTTACCTTTTGAAATGAACCCTGTACCCGTCAATATGGAACGCACTCTGCAATGGCTGGAAAGACAGGTCATGCCGTCCGTTGTGATGATAGAGGAAATCGACAGGCTGACAGGCTCAAACTACATGAAAATGATTGATGAATGTACCCACCTTTCCGAAAAACAGGAAATGCTTGTGGAGCAGATGTGTACGGACATAGCAGACGTAATCGAAAGTGAGGGGGTGTTTTATGAGTAATGCACAGGATATTCCCGTATGGGAAAAATACACCCTTACCATTGAAGAAGCGTCAAAGTATTTCCGTATCGGAGAAAACAAGTTAAGACGCTTGGCAGAGGAAAACAAGGACGCTGGCTGGCTCATTATGAATGGCAACCGCATACAGATTAAACGC
>JAPFDH010000027.1 GCA_026169045.1 Lachnospiraceae bacterium
GATTTATTTGCCGATGAGGCTGGTGTAGAAGGTTTTTACATCTTCTAACCGGTGTCATCTTATTCTTGTGCCCGACTTTGTGCGGGCTCTTTTCATTTATAGTTTCAATAAAAATCGAACTTTCCTATAAAGTAAAAAAAATCGGGTGTGAAGTATTTCACACCCGATAAATAAATCTTATATCATTTCAGCAATCAACCATTAGTCAAGCTGAGGACCTGCGGAAACCAGAGCCTTACCAGCTTCATTTCCTTCATATTTAGCAAAGTTCTTAACAAATCTCTGTGCCAGATCCTTAGCCTTTGTTTCCCATTCGGAAGCATCAGCATAAGTATCACGAGGATCCAGAATATTTGTATCTACACCTGGAAGTTCTGTTGGAACTTCGATATTGAAGTAAGGAATCTTCTTTGTAGGTGCTTTCAGGATATCACCATTCAGAATTGCATCGATGATACCACGTGTATCACGGATAGAGATACGCTTTCCTGTTCCATTCCATCCTGTATTTACCAGGTATGCCTTAGCGCCGCTCTGTTCCATTCTCTTAACCAGTTCTTCTGCATACTTTGTTGGATGCAGTTCCAGGAATGCCTGTCCGAAGCAAGCGGAGAATGTAGGTGTAGGCTCTGTAATACCACGTTCTGTACCAGCTAATTTTGCTGTGAAACCAGACAGGAAGTAGTACTGTGTCTGTTCTGGTGTCAGAATGGATACTGGAGGCAGTACACCGAATGCATCTGCTGACAGGAAGATTACTTCTTTTGCTGCCGGTGCAGAAGATACAGGACGAACAATGTTCTGAATATGATCAATCGGATAAGATACACGTGTATTTTCTGTCACGCTCTTATCATCGAAATCGATCTTTCCATTCTCATCCAGAGTAACGTTTTCCAGAAGAGCATTCTTCTTAATTGCATTATAGATGTCTGGTTCGGAATCCTTATCCAGATTGATAACCTTTGCGTAGCATCCGCCTTCAAAGTTAAATACGCCATTGTCATCCCATCCGTGTTCGTCATCACCGATCAGAAGACGCTTTGGATCTGTAGACAGAGTTGTCTTACCTGTACCGGAAAGACCAAAGAAGATGGCAGTATTTTCACCGTTCATATCTGTATTTGCGGAGCAGTGCATAGATGCAATACCCTTTAATGGCAGATAGTAGTTCATCATGGAGAACATACCCTTCTTCATTTCACCGCCATACCATGTGTTTACGATAACCTGCTCACGGCTTGTGATATTGAACATTACAGCTGTCTCAGAGTTCAGTCCTAATTCTTTGTAGTTTTCAACTTTTGCCTTGGAAGCATTGTATACTACGAAATCTGGCTCAAAGTTTTCCAGTTCTTCTGCTGTTGGCTGAATGAACATATTTGTAACAAAATGAGCCTGCCAAGCTACTTCCATGATGAAACGGATGGACATACGAGTATCCTTGTTTGCACCACAGAATGCATCTACTACATAAAGCTTCTTATTGGAAAGCTCCTTCATTGCGATTTCTTTTACTGTGTTCCATGCTTCTTCTGTAGCAGGATGGTTGTCATTCTTGTATTCATCAGATGTCCACCATACAGTATCCTTGGAGTTTTCATCCATTACGATATACTTGTCTTTTGGAGAACGACCTGTGTATACGCCAGTCATTACATTAACTGCACCAAGTTCACTTACCTGTCCCTTTTCATAACCTTCCAGGTCAGCTCTGGTCTCTTCCTCAAATAACATTTCATAAGAAGGATTGTGAACGATTTCCAGAGTTCCAGTAATGCCATACTTGCTTAAATTCAATTCTGCCATCTTACTAACCTCTCTTCTCTTATAATAAGTGAAATAATATAACTTAAGAACCTCCAAAGGCAGTTCTTACGATATTGTATCAGGAAACCTAATCCCTGGTTCCCCTTCTTAGTCATTATACAAAAAAATGTCAATTAAATCAATATGATTCCTTCACTTTTTTCAAAAATGTTATTTATTTAACATTTTATTCTCAATCTCTTTTCCCCAACTCCCAAAAGGCTACTGCACTGGCTGCTGCTACATTCAAAGAATCTACGCCATGGCTCATGGGGATACGTACAACATAATCACAACAGGCCATGGTTTCTTTCATCAGGCCAGTGCCTTCCGTTCCAAGAATAACTGCCAATTTCTCCTCGTGACGCAAAACAGGATCATCAATGGATATGGAACGGTCACTGAGCGCCATCGCAGCTGTAGAAAATCCCATTTTTCTTAATTTTTGAATTCCTGTTTGCGGCCATCCATCCTTTTTATCAAAAAATGTCCACGGGATCAAAAATACATTTCCCATACTGACTCTGGCAGCTCGTCGATACAAAGGGTCACTGCACGCTGCTGTTAACAAAACCGCGTCCATATGCAAGGCTGCTGCCGACCGAAAAATAGCCCCCACATTGGTGGGATTTACTACATCTTCCAAAACAGCAATCCGTTTTGCTTTTTCACAAACTTCTTCAACCGATGGCAGTGCTTTTCTATGCATGGCACAAAGCATCCCCCGGGTAAGTGCAAACCCCGTCAGTTTCGTCAAAATATCAAATTCTGCTGTATATACCGGTACATTGCCAACACGTTCCAACAATTCTTTTGCCTGGGTCTCCAAATGTCTGTGTTCCACCAAAAAAGAAATCGGCTCATACCCGGCATCCAAGGCACGTCCAATCACCAGTGGACTTTCTGCAATAAAAACTCCTTCCTCCGGTTCATTACAGTGAACCAGCTGCCCTTCTGTCATTCTTGCATAAATATCCAGCTGACGGTCATTAAAATCTTCTATTTCTATGATTTTTCCCATCTCTTTCCCTTTCTTTCCCAGGCCACTAGGCTCGTATTTTCCATTTTTTCCGTGTCATCCTATCAGCATATTTCCGAAGATGGTAACAAGAAATGCCATAATCCAGGCCACCGCACATTGTTCAATTACCACAAAGCATGCCCATTTTCCTCCCAACTCCCGGCGAATGGAAGCCACCGCTGCCACACATGGCGTATACAAAAGGCAAAAAACCAGAAGAGCCATAGCAGTAACCGGATTCAATACTTCTGCCAACATTGCTTCCGAAGGAATTAACACCGATAATGTGGAAACGACACTCTCCTTTGCCATGAATCCACTGATCAGTGCTGTAGATATTCTCCAATCGCCAAATCCGAGAGGAGAAAAAATCGGTGCAATTACACCCGCAATGGATGCCAATATACTATCTTGAGAATCTGATACCATATTAAATTGGAAATCAAATGTCTGCAAAAACCAAATGATGATTGTCGCCACAAAAATAACCGTAAATGCTCTCTGCAAAAAGTCCTTTGCTTTCTCCCACAACAATTGAATCACATTTTTTGCACCAGGCATCCGATAATTCGGTAATTCCATAACAAACGGAACCGCTTCGCCTTTAAACAAACTCTTCTTAAACAGAATAGCAGCTAAAATTCCCACTAAAATTCCAAGGAAATACAATGCCACCATAATCAATGCGCCATGATTCGGAAAGAACGCGGCAGTAAAGAACGCATAAATCGGAAGTTTTGCAGAACAGCTCATAAATGGCGTCAACAATATAGTCATTTTTCTATCCCGCTCAGAAGAAAGGGTTCTGCTGGCCATGACACCCGGCACGGTACACCCAAATCCAATCAGCATCGGAACAATACTTCTTCCGGAAAGACCGATTTTCCGAAGCAATTTATCCATAATAAACGCCACTCTTGCCATATAGCCACTGTCTTCCAGCATAGAAAGAAAGAAAAACAACGTAACAATGGTGGGAAGAAAACTGAGCACACTGCCCACTCCGTTGAAAATACCATCTATAATCAAAGATTGCATTGCTGCATTGACATGCATTGCCTGGAGTCCCTGATTGACAACCTCTGTCAGCCACCCAATTCCCATTTCCAGTAAGTAGGATAATCCGGCACCAATGACATCAAATGTAAGCCAAAAAACAATTCCCATAATGAAAACAAAAGAAGGAATCGCCGTATATTTTCCGGTTAAGATCTGATCCAATTTTCGGCTTCTGGCATGTTCTTTACTTTCCTCCGGTTTTATCACCGTCTTTTCACATACATTCTGTATAAATTCGAACCGCATATCTGCTATGGCAGCCGCACGATCTAATCCGCTTTCCGTTTCCATCTGGCTCAAAATATGTTCCAACATTTCTTCTTCATTCTTCTGAAGATGCAGTTTTTCCAGTACCAGGGAATCTCCCTCTGCCAATTTGGAAGCTGCAAACCGAAGGGGAATTTCCACATCTTGTGCATGATCCTCAATCAAATGCATGATGCCGTGAATGCATCGATGAACCGCATTTCCTTTTTCTCCGGGGTTGCAAAAATCGATTCTCTTAGGTTTTTCCTGATATTTCGCCACATGGACTGCATGCTGAATCAGTTCCTCAATCCCCTCATTTTTGGCTGCTGAAATAGGAATAACAGGAACCCCCAATATACTTTCCATCTCATTAATACGGATAGATCCTCCATTTTCCCTGACCTCATCCATCATGTTCAAAGCTACCACCATAGGAATGTCCAGTTCCATCAGCTGCATAGTCAGATATAGATTTCTTTCAATATTGGATGCATCTACAATATTAATGATTCCTTTCGGCTTTTCTTTTAAAATAAATTCTCTGGTTACAATCTCTTCACTGCTATAGGGCGACATGGAATAAATACCCGGAAGATCTGTGATTTTCGTATTGGCATACCCCTTGATTGCACCATCTTTTCGATCTACCGTTACACCCGGGAAATTTCCCACATGCTGATTGGAACCGGTCAGTCGATTAAACAGTGTGGTTTTTCCACAATTTTGATTACCCGCCAAAGCAAACGTCAACGTTTCATTTTCCGGTAACGGATGTTCTTCTTTCTTTTCATGAAATTTTCCACCCTCTCCCAATCCGGGATGAGGAATATCCTGTTTTCCTGCTTTTAATCCTTTTACCTGTCTGGACGTGGTAATGGGTTCTATTTCAATATTTCGTGCATCATCGACACGCAGGGTTAGCTCATATCCATGAATTTTCAACTCCATAGGATCTCCCATGGGCGCATATTTCACTAATGTTACTTGTGCACCGGGAATCAGCCCCATATCCAGAAAATGTTGTCTCAGTGCACCTTCTCCTTCTACTTTTAGTATTCTGGCTGATTTACCAATCGCCAAATCATTCAGGGTCATCGTATCCCCTCCTTTTCTTATGCATTTAGCCTTGACTAAATGTAATCTTAGAATACCAGACAGCGAATGTCAAGATACTCCTGTTTTTTCTCATCTGCCATACCTGAGATTTCCCAGGGGCTTCTGATTAAACCCAAACGGATCTGTATATACTTTGGATGAGATTCTAACCATATCCCACTGATCTCATGAGCAAGGAGGAATCGCTCTATGTCATACTGTACATCACCCTATCTCTTTCTGTTTTTACCCGCTGCGTTGCTTCTTTATCATATAGCTCCCCAACGGATCCGCCCCATTCTTTTACTTGTCATAAACTATTGTTTTTTCTGGATTGTCAGTGGATCGCTGCTTACGTATCTCCTTTTTTCCACACTATCGGTTTATGGCATTGGACTGTGTTTATCTTCTGTTCAAAAGAAACAGGAATTGATCTTAAAAGTATGTAACAAAGAAGAAAAACATCACCGGAAAATGATTTATAAAAAACAACAGCGCATGATTCTGTTTCTGGGTATTTTGCTTCATGCGGGAATCTTACTTGTTTTAAAATACGGCGCTTTTTTTTGCTTTAATCTAAACGTTTTTCTTAATTTTTTTCACGCTCCAATTGATATTCCCGTTCCATCTTTTCTTCTTCCGGTGGGAATTTCTTTTTATACCCTTCAGGCAATCTCCTATCTGGCAGATATTTATAGAAAAAAAATAAGCGCAGATACAAACCTCCTGCGCTTTGCTTTATATATGAGTTTTTTTCCGCAAATCATGGAAGGCCCTATCTGTCGTTATACTGAGACCTCCTCCCAACTGTGGAATTGTAAAAGAATCACTTATCAGAACCTGACCTTCGGAATTCAGCGAATACTATTTGGAATGCTTAAAAAGGTGGTCATCGCTGATCGGCTAAATATTGTCATTAAAACTGTTTTTGACGATTATTCCCAATATAATGGCAGCATTATTGCACTGGCTGCAATGTTCTATACTTGTCAGCTCTATATGGAATTCTCCGGTACCATGGATGTTGTCATTGGAAGCGGAGAATTGTTTGGGATTAAGCTTCCGGAAAACTTTCGACAGCCCTTCTTTTCCAAATCAATTTCCGAATTTTGGACCAGGTGGCATATTACCCTTGGCTCCTGGTTTCGGGATTATATTTTTTATCCCCTTTCCATGGCCAAATTTATGAAACATCCCACTGCATTGATCCGCAAATACCTTGGAAATAATTATGGGATTATATTTTCTGCCTCCATCGCCCTCTTTTGTGTCTGGTTCTGTAACGGACTTTGGCACGGGGCAGAATGGAAATATGTTTTTTTCGGTCTATACCATTTTGTTCTGATTTTTTTAGGGAATCTCATAAAACCACTATCCCTACGGATAACAGAAAAAATTCATAGCCCTCTTTCTTCTATCGCTATGACTATTTTCACCACAATACGTACAACCCTACTGGTATGTATTGGAGAACTCTTTTTCCGGGCTTCCAGTCTGACAGATGGACTTCTCATGTTTAAAAAAATAATCACCGACGCTTCCTTTTCCCCCCTCTTTGACGGCTCTCTGCTGGGTCTTGGAATGGATCGGAACGATTTTGGGATCACTGCCATTTCCCTGATGATTGTTCTTTCCGTCAGTCTTCTGAAAGAACGTCATCTTTCTGTGCGCACCATACTGGCAGACCAAAGATTACCCGTACGTTGGGCAGTCTATTATGCTCTTATTCTATATATCATTCTATTTGGTGCTTATGGAGATGGTTATATACCTGTCGACCCTATTTACGCTGATTTTTAGAATGAAAATGAGTCTGATTTTATACTCGCACTGGACTTTCCAGTGCGTAATCAGGAGGTTGTATGAACTATTATTTTTCTCTTATTTTCAAAACAATATCTTTTTTATTGATTTTACTCTTACTTCTTTCAGTCGGAAGCCATCTGTTCCATCCAAAGGACAACCGCATGGAATCCGGTATGGAAGAACTGGCAGCCAATGGTATTCTTGGAGAAAAGAAGGATAGTATTGATGTTCTTTTTTTAGGGGACAGTGAAGCCGTTTCATCCATATCCCCCATGGAGCTTTGGAACAAGTATGGATTCACTTCTTATGTATGCGCCACCAGCGGACAATCTCTTTATACCACATATCGCTTTCTTGTGCGTGCTTTTCAGAATCAATCTCCCAGTGTAGTAGTTCTGGAAACCGATGCATTATTTCAGGGAATTTCGTTCCAATCCTGTCTCCTTTCCGAGGCTTCCATCTATCTACCCATATTTCAATATCATGATCGCTGGAAGTCTTTAACATTAAAGGATTTTACTGCATCAATCACTTATACCTGGACCGATGATTGGAAAGGTTATAATTCCAGCACGGATATCAAGGCAGCCGATGCCGCCGGATATATGATTCCCTCTGACCATATACAGGAAATCGAACCCTTAACGGCTCTTTATCTGCGACGAATCAAAAAGTTTTGCCAATCCCGTAGCGTTTCTTTCCTGCTCGTCAGTACCCCCAGCACAAAAAATTGGAATTATCCCAGACACAATGGGGTGGTACAAGTGGCAGCAAAAGAAAATTTACCTTTTCTTGATCTTAATCTGATAACGGATACGCTTGCCATTGATTGGAATACCGATACCAGAGATGAAGGCGATCATTTGAATAACTTTGGTGCAAAAAAAGTCTCGCTCTATTTGGGAGAATATTTAAAAAAACAATATGTACTGGAAGACCGCAGAAATGATTCTGCCTATCAATCTTGGAAACTGGCTCCAAACGGCTTTATAGCTGGATATCAGACCATGTGTGTTCTCTTTCCATATTGATATAATCTCCTCAGTGCCTTTAAATGCACATTCGTATTAATCGCATCAACTGATTCTGAACATCCGGTTTTCTGAATCAGCTGATGCTGATTCAGACGTTCCTCTTTTGTAAGACGCGTCATATCCAAATAAATATAATATCCTTCCATACACAACAGCAACACTTGCGGATAACTCCGATACCACTCCAACTGTTCCCATGTCCACTGGAAACGCTTCCCGCATATGCCGACATATACACCTTCCTGTGAAACGCACACCTGATATTTCATCGCTCGCATAAAATTTTGTATACTCTTGCGAAACATTAGATAATTATAAATTCTTACATGTTTGATATTATAGACAATCCAAATTGAAGCAATTGTAGCCAGATAACAGGCAGCTAGTAATTTCATAATCATTGAACTTACTGCTATGTCTTCTCCTATTTGGGATAGCGCGCTCACAGCATATGCAGATGCAATGATATCCATTATAATCAGGAATACAATAGCTGCTATCAATCCTTGATTCCTCTTTCGTCCTGATTTTTTATTTGGATGATCATCCTGTTTCCATAGATTTTCACTGATTGTCTGTACCATTTCTAAATCAAATTTTAAACAATTCCCATTCCATTTTTCTTCCATTTTTCTCCTCTTTTACCGTCTCGACCATCGTCTCAAAACATACAAACATAATTCTTGTGTTACTCAGGCAAACCAATTTTATCGGAAAAATTTTTTATTTCCTTTCCCATTTCTTTCACCGCTGATAAGTGAAACTGTCTCGTCAATTGCTCTTTTTGATTCAACGATGCATGTGCCTGTAAAAGATTACGCAATTTCATACGTTCTTCCTGATCCATTATTTTTAAATCAACATATATTGGCATTTTTCCTATATAGATCAGCAAAATCTGCGGATATGCCCGATACCATTTTACCTGATCCCATTTCCATTTTACCGCTTTTCCACATATGCTTACCTCTAATGATTCGTCTGAAATAAATATCCGGTATTTGCTCTTTTTCATCCATACATCCATCTTCTGATACCATTTCCAGTACTCTATGACCTCTTCATCATATGAAAATACTACCATTATGATTGTCTTCACGATCAGGCAAATCCCTAAAAAAGCCAATATATATATCAACCATAAATATTGGTGTATGCTGACCAGCAGGAATATTGGCACATTAAGCAAAATATATGGGCAGACTCTTTTGACAATTTCCAGGATTTTACTCCCTTTTCGCCCTTTCCAATATGGATGGATATCCAATTTCCAGAGATTTTCACAGATACGTTGGGCAAAAGATTCCTGATATTCCATTGAATATTTCATGACATACTCCTTATCTATGTTTATATTTTCCAAACCTCAATCATCATTACTCTATTTCAGTAACACTAGCTGTTCTTTTTCTTAGAGTATAATTATCATTGGCAAAAAAAATAAAGGGAAGAGACCGAAACCTCTTCCCAATCATACAGATTTGTCTTATTGTTTAATTGACGAGAAAAAACATAAGGAGTCTGTATGATGAATTCAATGATAAAGGAAA
>JAPFDH010000076.1 GCA_026169045.1 Lachnospiraceae bacterium
AGAACATGAACCCGAAAGATTTACAGTATATCATGGGGCATTCAAATATCAGTATCACAATGAACTGGTACGCTCATGCGTCCATAGATACCGCAAAATCAGAGGTTCAGCGTCTAATCGCATAGAAGTATTTACCACGATTTTAACCACGATTGACAGGGAAAATATAAGAAGATAGACCTAGATATGTGAGGTTTACCACAAAAGAAAAATGCCCGTAGAGCCTATAAAATAAGGCTTTGCGGACATTTGAGAAGATATAAAAAGATAGTCAAAAAGACATATATAATTTATTTTTAACTATTGCGTTCTAAGCTTGTGGTGTGTAAACTATCCCAAAAGAGACTTTTTTCTGATACGATTTGGACATTTCAATTTTATTATTGTGATAAAACAATTTCGTAAAGAAGGGATAGAACTAATATGTATTTCTCAAAACTATAAGATTAAAAAAATAGGACTGTAAAATTTTACAGTATCTTAGTGATTTGTAGGAGGTAAAAATGAAACAGATGAAAAGGAAAGGAAACTGGTTTATGAGGTTTCCCATTCTACCGGCGTTTGCAGTACCGTTTTTGTCAATACTGGGTATGTCAATTTTACTAGATATTATTGTATCGGTGATTATAATAAATAAGCCGGATTTAATGCAGATTGGAGAAGAAATTAGTAAGATTACATCGTCAATCCTGCGTATCATGATTGCATTTCTTATTATTCTCATTATGAAATTGGGAACAAAGGGAAGATTCAAATTTGGTTTTAACAGGAAAAATATAAAATTATCGTTTATTCTGGCGTCTTTTTCTGTGTTAATGATAGCGGATAATATTATTGAAGGATTTGTTTTCACAAATGGTCTACAGACAACAGCGATAGGTTTTTTTGTAGCAATCATTGGAGGAATTGCCCCTGGTTTTTTCGAAGAAGTTGTATGTCGCGGACTTGTCCTTTCTAATATGATGGATAAATGGCAAACAAAAAAGAATTATGTTTTAAAATCTGTCCTTATGTCAGGAATCGCTTTTGGAGTGATTCACCTTATAAATCTTGGAAGTGCTGATATGTGGGTGACTATTTTACAGGTTTTTTATGCGGCAGGAGTGGGAATCTTTTTTGGTGCTGTGTATGTGAGAACACGTAATCTATGGGGACCAGTAGCTATGCATGCGCTGATAGACATAGCATATTATCTGTTTATTTGGCCGGAAGGATTTCATTTGAATGAATTGATAAGTGGAATTTGTATTACAGTTGTATTTACGGTTATCGGATTATATCTCATTCGTCCTCAAAAACAGGAAGAGATTGTGGAATTATGGGAAGAAAAATAATGAGAGAGGTCAAAAGCCTTGAAATAGGTTTTGGGGAATGCGTTTAATTATGGCAAAATAGATGGAAAAAGCCGCCTGAACAGAAAAAATCTGTTCAGGCGGCTTCGTTGTGTCAACGTCCCGTGCGGGAATCGAACCCACAGCTAGCGCTTAGGAGAGCGAATAGGTAGTGTCAATTCCAGACAAGAACTATCATTATAAGCCCTTTAAAGTCAAGGCTTTTTTCTACTTCCGAGTCAAATCAAGTCAATCTCTGTACCCCACATATATGCCTTAGATAAGACCTGTTTATTAGCAGAATATTTGCATCAGCTAATACTTGGGGAATACCTTCGTGTCACCACCATTA
>JAPFDH010000082.1 GCA_026169045.1 Lachnospiraceae bacterium
AATCGGTCTGTACTGGGAAAAGGCTGCTTATGAAGAAGCTGAGCATGCTGCAAAGTTTGCTGAACTTCTGGGTGAAGTCGTTACCGACAGCACAAAGAAAAACCTGGAAATGCGTGTAGCTGCTGAAAACGGTGCTACTGCCGGAAAATTTGATCTGGCTAAGCGTGCAAAGGCTGCTAACCTGGATGCAATCCATGATACTGTTCATGAAATGGCAAGAGACGAAGCTCGTCACGGAAAAGCTTTTGAAGGTCTGTTAAAGAGATATTTCGGTTAATTAGCGAAAAACAAAAAACATTTTTATTCCATTTAAGAACAAATAACCCAAGAATGGCGGTACAGTTTACAGGCTGTTCCGCCATTCTTGGGTTATTCATTCTTGTTTATTCTCCCATGATAATGTCTCAACAAAATGATTTTCGTAAATATTCCAATACTTCATATACACAAAATCATCCTCTTGCGTAAAATTGAGCTGATACATTCTGAAAATAACCGGAAAATTTTTTGGCTGCCATTGTTCTTCATAGGAATAACAATACTTCATACCTATCCTTCGCATTACATTACCACTTCTCGGATTATTTCTGTCATGTGTGGCTGTAACATATGGCAGGCCATCTCGTCTCACCTGCTCTAAAACGGCTTTTCCTGCCTCACTGACAATTCCCTTATGCCAAAATTCTTTGCGAAGTCCATAACCCAGATCATGGGATTCCCCCATATCAACATTAATATAACCGATGGGCACATTGTCATCGTTCAGACAGATGGCATACGCATAACCTTGTCGCTGTGCATATTGGGAGGCATATCTGTTCTCATAAAATTTCTTTGTCTCTTCCAGATTTTTTACAGGATACCATGGCAAAAATGTATTGACTTCCTCATCTTTCAAAATCAGAAAAAGTGCCTGGATATCTTCTTCTGTAAATCTTCTCAGAATCAGCCGCTCTGTTTTTAATGTAGGTGTATTCATAGTATTTTACCTCTGTACTTTCATAACCGTATCTCGTTTTGTTATTTTAAATTTTACCACAAAAATGGGGATCGTTCCATCGTTAAAATAACCGTTCCGTTCGTACCATTGGTAACACCGCACTGCGTGCTTATTGTGGCTGTCGCCACTGTTTTACGCATCTGTTTTTATTTACCACTTGACAAGAATAAAGTATATTGTTATACTAAATTCTACCTGATGAATCATTATTTCATATGCAAACAGCTGTGACAGGGAGGAGTACTTATTCTCGTGATGTTCAGAGAGAAGGTGGGTGGTGAAAGCCTTTCATCAGAAATAAGGAAGTAGCCCTCGAGCTTTGGATCGAAAAGAGAACCTGAGTAGGCTCCAACGGATTGTTTCCACGTTATCGGAAACACTGTATTGGTTTTCCTGTACAGACTGAGTGCAGATTCGTCTGAATTTAGGTGGTAACACGGATTTTTATTCGCCCTAAGCAATTTCGCTTTGGGCGTTTTTTTATTTGGAAATGTAAAGGAGGCAGGATATGAAACAAATTCCAGGAACCGAATTACTGATGAAAGCCCTTCGGGCAGAAGGAGTGGATACCGTCTTTGGATACCCCGGCGGTATGGTTACCGATATTTTTGAAGAATTATATAATCAGGATGATATTCGCGTCATCCTTCCCCGTCATGAACAGGCGCTCGTCCATGAAGCAGACGGCTATGCCCGCTCCACCGGGAAAATAGGTGTCTGTCTTGTGACAAGCGGACCTGGGGCAACAAATACTGTCACCGGCATCGCAACTGCCTATTATGACAGTGTTCCACTTCTTGTGCTCACCGGACAGGTTCCTTCCAATCTCATTGGAAATGACGCCTTTCAGGAAGCCGATATCATCGGTATTACCAGAAGTATCTGTAAATATGGAGTTATTCTGAAAAAGCGCCAGGATTTGGGACGTGTATTAAAAGAAGCGTTTTATATTGCTCAGACAGGAAAGCCTGGTCCTGTCATCATTGATCTTCCCAAAGATGTCATGGCCCAATTGGGTGACAGCGTATATCCGGACAGTGTTGATATCCGTGGTTATAAACCCAGCACAGGTGTACATATCGGACAATTGAAAAAAGGAATTGATCTTTTAAAAAGTGCTAAAAAACCGCTCTTTCTGATTGGAGGCGGTGTCAATATATCCCGTGCCGGTGCTGAACTGACCAAATTGGTAGATAAAACCCATATTCCTGTTGTCACCACCATTATGGGAAAAGGTGCCATAGATACCAGCCATCCTTATTATATCGGAAATATAGGTATGCACGGGACATACGCCGGAAATATGGCCATCAGCAACTGTGATGTTCTCTTTTCCATCGGTACCCGTTTTAGTGACCGCGTTACCAGTAAGATCAGTGAGTTTGCCAAAAATGCAAAGATCGTTCACATCGATATTGATTCCTCCTCCATCTCCAGAAACATCGTGGTGGATGTTCCGATCGTAGCCGATGCGAAAGAAGCGATTCAGGCTATGCTGCGCTACGTGAAGGAATCGGAAACGACCGCATGGATGGAACAGATTCGTGCCTGGGATGCCGAACATCCTCTTCATATGAAAAAAGGTAATGGCATAACACCGGAATCCATTATAGAGGCAATCAATGCCCACAAAGAAAACTCCATCATTGTAACTGATGTTGGACAGCATCAGATGTGGACTACCCAGTATCTTCAAATGGAAGCTTCTACCCAGCTTCTGACTTCAGGAGGAATGGGTACC
This sequence comes from Lachnospiraceae bacterium, assembly GCA_026169045.1. Lineage (GTDB taxonomy): Bacteria > Bacillota > Clostridia > Lachnospirales > Lachnospiraceae > Fimimorpha. The sequence continues at coordinate 2,742 of JAPFDH010000082.1, forward strand.
ATGGGATATGGTCTTCCGGGAGCCATCGGTGCCCAACTTGCCAATCCGGATAAAACGGTCTTCTGTGTCACCGGAGATGGCGGAATGCAGATGAATATCCAGGAGATGGCCACAGCTGTGGCACAGGAACTTCCTGTTATTATCTGTATTTTCAATAATCATTATCTTGGTATGGTTCGCCAGATCCAGGCTCTTTTCTACCGCCGTCATTATTCCAGCGTATGTACCAGGAGACGTAAGAATTGTCCTCCCCGCTGCGGCGGACCCAGCAGCATCTGTCCCGATTACACACCGGACTTTATTAAACTGGCTGACAGTTACGGCTGTCTGGGCATCCGTGTCCAGGAAGAAAGCCAGATTCAGGCCGCTATCGATCAGGCACTACATAATAAAACCGGTCCGACCATTATTGAATTCGTCATCGCATGCGACGAACTGGTTTATCCCATGGTACAAGGCGGAAAAGCATTATCTGATATGATTCTGGACTGTTAAAGGAGGCGGAATATGAAAAAAAGATGGATTTCTCTTTATGTTGAAAATGATGTGGGTGTACTCTGTAAAGTAGCCGGTTTATTCTCCGGTAAAGCATATAATCTGGAAACCTTGACTGTTGGAACCACGGAAGATCCTACCATTTCCCGTATGACCATCGGTGTGGAAAGTGATGATGTAACCTTTGAACAAATAAAAAAACAGCTAAACCGCTGTGTGGAAGTAATCAAAGTTCTTGATTTCACCACCAATTCCATTCATATGAAGGAACTGATGTTTATCAAGGTTATGAACTGTTCTTCCCGCGATGTACAGGAACTCTTCCAAATTGCTCAGATTTTCCAAATTTCCATTATTGACTGTGATACAGATGCCCTTATTTTAGAATGCGTGCAGACAGAAACCAAAAACAATGATCTCATTAAACTGATTCGAAAACATTACAAAAATATTGAGGTGGTTCGCGGCGGAAGTGTTGCCATTGAATCTCTGAGTATGACTGATCGTTAACGATATTTATCCAAGGAGAAGAGGTATTCCCTTTATACCGCTTCTCCTTGTTATTTTCGCGACTAAATGGATGCCCTTTCACGGCAACATATAGAAAATCTTTTTTCATAAGGGGTATATTCATTAAAAAATATCGTATACCCTTCCGAATTTTTTTCTTCACCGGAATAATGGCCTTCAAATTCATGTGTACCATATCCGGGTCCAATATCAATTACGTTTTCCCCGCAATGCATAGAAACCATACCATTACGTAAAATCAGACTTTCCCCCTTCTGCGTTTTCAAATAGAACTGATCATTTTCCAAAATGCTTCCTGCTGGAATGCAAATTTCCACACGAAGCGGCAGCCGATCCAACCCTTTTGCCTGTACACAAACTTCTACTCCATATTTTTGTTCTGAAACTTCCACGGAAATACTTAATTCTTCCCCATATAACAGCTCTCTCTTCCCATGATCCATCTTCCACCAATCCGATGTTGTTGGTTTTTCTTGAAATGGCAGATAGTACCATCCTTTTTTTGATCCTTCCAGCTTATAGCCGTCCTCCTTTCTTTCCAGTTTTTCCGGAATAAAATTGCGGATATCACAGTAACTTTCCCCGATTTTCATATGAATCTTTGCTGTACCAAAGGATAAATAAAGAAAAGCCGCCTTATCTTTTAAAATGGTATACCCATAATGCGTATTCTTTACACGAAGAACACCAGACTCTTCAAAATATTTTCGATATTCTTGTAAAAAACCATACCCTTTCAGTTCATATTGCTCCATTTGCGGATGGAGCATTAAAATATGAAGACAATCCGGTGCCAAATCACCTCTTTCCTGACAATCCCGGATAATCTTGTGGGCAGCATTGGCATAGATCTCCTTTTCTCTACATACTGCCATATACAAATACTGATAGAAATATTTATCCGGATATAATCGTTTTCCCTGATCCTGTCTTGTGGAATTTTGTGTAAAAATTGTTCCGTCCGGTTCCATATAATAAAGCATCATCTTTAGGTTTCTTTCCATATATCCCAGATACGTTTCATCCTTTGTTTCTTCATACATACTCATCATCGCCTGATTCACCACGGCATTATAATTTCCTGTGGAACGTTCTGCGTATTCACCATCCTTATTTCCGTCAATTCCCTCCTGTAAATACTGTTCTGCTCTTTTCCGGAGGGCCTGCGCAAAACTTTGATCCGTATTATGTACCAATTCCGCTCCCTGCATCAACGCCGCCGCAATCCCCCATCGATGATTGGGTGTATGAAATCCTCCATACAACAGTGCATGCAATGACCGTTCCATAATCCTGTATAACGTTTGTTTTATCTCCAAATATTTCGAATCCGGGCTAAATCGCTGAAATAATCGATATGATGCAATCAGGCGTTTGAAACAAAAGGATGTATCCGGTGCCGAGTGAAAATTGCAGGACGGAAAGTCAAAACTTCCATCCATTCTCTGATTTTTTTCGATAAATACCAGCGCCGCATGGATTGCTTCCAATACTTTTTCCTTTTGATAATACCGGCTTTTTGCATTGAGATATACAGCACTCACGTTGGAAAGTGCATAAACCGTTGGTTTTACATTCAAAACCGTATCACTCATACCGCCATAAAATCGTGAATGCTTATCCCACACCTGATGATTCAGAAAATGATCCGCTCTCTTTTCGGCAGATCGAATTAAAAAATCCATATATCGCTTCATTTCTATTCTCTCCTCTACCTACCTTTTTCTTGCCTTTTTTTCTATAATGTACTATTCTAAAGTATAATTATCCTAATAATAAATGAAGGAGGTTGTCCCATGGACAGAGCGGATTTTCCATTACTCTATAAGAAAAAACATTGCCTCTGCATCAACGATATCACCCATTCGCTCTATTATTATTTTGACTACGATGAACGCTCTCAAAAAGTAAATATGGAATTTCAGCATTCCCATCCTTTCTATGAAATCATGGTATACCTGGGACCACAGCAGGCCAGCCACCTGATCGAGGGAATCCATTATTCTCTCTGTCCCGGTGATTTTGTATTTCTCCGTCCTTCCATCCTCCATCGTTCCGATTATTCCAATATTCAGCCCAGTAAAAGACTGATCATAAACTTTCTTTATCCCCCTTCTCTGTGGGATAACCCTGCACCATACGAAAAGTTATTTACACCCTTTCATTCTATGGTGCCCATTTACCGCTTTCCTGTTCAAAAACAGATTACGATATGTGAAAAACTAAATGAAATTTATCACTTTTCTTTCCGTCAGGAAGATTCGGATCTCATGACACTAATGGTTCATCAAAAATTTCTGGATTTTCTCTATACGTTCCGGGAACTTTCCCAGTACAATATATATGAAAATTCTTCTTATTCCACCTTTTGTGAACAGAAAATGCATCAAATATGTCACTATATCCATACCCATTATTTTGAACCTCTGTCACTGGAATCTTTATCCAGACAATTTTTCATAAGTCCCTGTTACCTCTCCCACCAGTTTAAAAATGTAACCGGATATACTCTCACCCGCTATATACAGATGACACGGATTTGCAATGCACAATATATGCTGCAAAATACTGATAAAGCCATATCGGTTTTGGCGACTGAATGTGGTTTCAATAGTTTCTCACAATTTAACCGTATTTTTCAGAATCTCTGTGGACAATCCCCCAGTTCTTTCCGAAAAAATCAATCGGCACGTATTACCATTCCTCTTTTCTGATTTTCATGATCTATTATACCCATTCCACGTTTCATTTCTATGCAAAATTTGTCTGAATATCCACATTAATCTTGCAATTTTTGCTTTTATCCCCCATTTAAAGCCATTTATGGGGGATATTATCCGTTTTTCCATATACAGAAAATTCGTTCCTTGTTATACTGATCTATATTAATTATTTTCTTTCATCCATAGATAAAAATACAGAATACTTTAATCCAAGAAAGGAGAAGTTCATGAAACAGCGATCATCAAAACCAAACATACTTTTTGTTCTTCCCGATGAATTTCGAAAAGATTCCATCGGCTGTCTGAACATGGATCCCGTATACACGCCCAATCTTGACCGGTTTGTATCGGAAAGTATGTCCTTTTCCAATGCAGTATCCACTTATCCGGTATGCAGTCCATACCGTGGTCAGCTTTTTACCGGATGCTATCCCTTTACCAACGGTGTCGTAGGAAACTGCAATACCTCCACAGCTCCCTTTGGTGTTTACCTGACATCCCGTAAAGTTTGCCTATCCGACCTTTTTCATGAAGCCGGTTATGATTGCGGATATGTGGGAAAATGGCATCTCTCCGCTCCTGAACCCAAAGACTTTCCTTATCTGGAACCACGGCGTGATGACGGAAAAGTCTGGGATGCCTATACCCCCGTTTCACAGCGCCATCACTTCCGTTTTTGGTATTCCTATGGGTGCAATGACCAGCATTTCACTCCTCATTACTGGTATAACGATGCTCCGGTTGACCAGGTAGAACATGTCAATGAGTGGGCTCCTAAACATGAAGCAGACATGGTTATCCGCTATCTGGAAAATAAAGATCAATCCATGCGTGATCCCGATCAGCCATTCCTTCTGTTTTGGGCACCCAATCCTCCTCATATGCCTTTTGACCAGGTACCGGAAGAATACAAAAAGCCCTACGAAACCATGTCAGCGGATGACCTTCTTACTCTTCCCAATGCCAAATCCGAATGTACCCCGCCATCCGCCTATGATTTTTCCGGCAAAGACTACCGGGCACTCTATCAGACAGCCCGGGAAAGTGTAAAAAATTATTTTTCCTGTGTCACCGGCATCGACGATCAATTTGGCCGCATTCTCTCCACATTGAAAGAAACCGGATTAGACGAAAATACCATTGTGATTTTCACATCCGACCACGGCGAATTGATGGGCAGCCATTCTCTCATGTATAAAGGAGAATGGTATCGGGAATGTTTTGAAGTACCGTTTTTCATTCGCTGGCCCGGACATATTCCTGCCAACAGCAGTTGTCCTGCCTTCCTGAATCCGCCTGATATTATGCCGACTCTTCTGGAGTTGTGCGGTCTGTCCTCTCTGATCCCTTCTTCCATCGAAGGAGTCAGCCAGGCCCAATGGATCATGGATGATACCAAAAAAGGTTCCAATGAAATCGGAGAAGGATTTTATAACAATCCTCAGTTAAATGCCCGCGGTATCTGCGACGCAACCCATATGCTGGTCGTATTCCGTGACCGCTATGACAGGGAGACAAACCTCCTGTATGACCGTATCCGTGACCCGTTCCAGCTCCATGACTGTTCTGATTCGCACCCGGAAATTGTAAAAGAAATGCGCGCGCGTCTGAACAAATGGCTGAAACGAACCAATGACTTATGGATCCGATAATATTATAAACGCCAAACAGCGGTTTCCCCAATAGGTGAAACCGCTGCTTTTTATCGTTCCATATGAATTTGTTCTACCACAACCTGCGGATAAATGGTTTCCATATCTTCTTTTCTAAAATAACCGGTCTCCAGATTTAAAGCGTTAGCCGCAGAAACCGCACAGGCATAACGCATCATTTCCCGTACATCCATCCCCCGATGAATTGCCACAGCCATCGCTCCCACCATAGAATCCCCGCATCCCACGGTATTTACAGCATCTATTTTAGGAGGGATGGCCCGAAATACCCCTTCCTTACAAACTGCCAGTGCACCCTTTGCTCCCAAGGATAAAATAACATAGCCAATTCCCTGGTCGCATAATTTTTGCGCTCCTTCAATCATCTCTTTCTCATCGGAAACTTCATGCCCCAAAAGCTGGCCAATCTCATCCTGATTTGGTTTTATCAGATACGGCAGGGCTTTACATCCCTCTGTCAGATAGCTTCCACTGGTATCCAACAGCATTTTTACCCCCTTATCTCTTCCCATACGGATCATTCTGGCATAAATATCAGCCCCCACTCCTTTGGGTGCACTACCTGACATAGTTACCACATCACAGGTATCCAAAAGCTTCTGAAATTCACATAAAAATTCTTCTACTTTTTCTTCTTCCACCAAAACACCGGGTTCCAGAAATTCTGTGGATGTGCCATCACTTGCAAGAATATTGATACAGGATCGGGTTTCACCGTTCACATGAACAAAATGGCTTTTTACTCCTTTATCTTCCAGCATTTTTTCCACATAGGCGCCGTTAAATCCTCCGGTAAACCCCGTAGCCAAAATTTCTTCTCCGCAAAGATTGATTACTTTTGATACATTCAGTCCCTTTCCTCCGGCAGTATTGCTGCAGGTTTTGACCCGCATCACCTCGCCCACATGCAGAGGTGTTTCAATTACATAGGATTTATCTACAGCCACATTTAAGGTCACGGTCAATATCATACTACGTCTCCCTCTTTTCAGCATTCTATCATTCGTTCAAACACTCTCTTATAATCAATGGGATTTCCGTCTTACGCTTCACTATCCAACAAAATTTTTCCCTTCACTTCTCCCGGAATTTCAAACAGTGCAAAGGCATCTGCCGCCTGACTCAGCGGATATTTTTTGTAAATGAAGGATTCATCAAACTTCAGCTCTCCGGTTTTAAAATAATGAGCGGTCAATTCCCATTCTTCTCCCGGGAAAGGTGCACTGTAAGACATCCAGGAACCGGTAAGTGTAAATTCCTTTCGGTTCATATTCTCCCATTCCTTTACCGAGAAAGACAATTCCTTTGTAGGAGTTCCAATGAAACATACACCGGCTTTATTTGCCGCCAACGCAAAAGCCATTTTCATGGTAATTGTATTTCCGGCTGTTTCATAGACATAGTCAAATCCATTTCCCCCGGTCAGAGCCATGGCCTGTTCCATAAAATCCTCATCCTTAGTATCAATAACATGATGGGCACCCAGACGTTTTGCCAATTCCAGACGGACAGGATTGATATCAAATACCGTTACACTTTTTGCTCCGAATATTTTTGCCCACTGCATCGTAAACATGCCAATGGTTCCTCCTCCCAGGATAGCCACATGTTTTCCGCCCACATAATCCACGCGTTTCAATCCATGAAGAGCTACGGTAGCCGGTTCAAAAAAGGCTGCCTGTTCAAAAGAAACAGTATCATCAAATTTTACGGCATTTTTTTCCGGTACAGAAACATACTCTGCAAAACTTCCAAACTCCCTGGAACCGATAAAACTGTAATGTTTACATAAGGAATAGTTTCCTTTCTGACAATCAGAACATTTCATACATGGCACCAGCGGAACACCGGCTACACGATCTCCTTTTTTCACGGAAGTAACGCCTTCTCCCACTTCTTCCACCACTCCGGAAAATTCGTGTCCCAATACATTGGGATAATAATGACAGGCTCCTGCATTTACACGAGGTACATCAGAACCACAGATTCCCGTATATTTTACTTTTATTAAAACCTTTCCCGGCTCTGCTTTCGGTGTAGGAATTTCCTCATATCGGATATCTTTTACTCCATGTACAACTGCTGCTTTCATGATTTTTCTCCTCCATTTTCCAATTGATCAAATGCCTGCTGCATGCATGCACTTAATGTAAGGTATCGCTCCATTTGTTTTCCATAAATTTCGGATCGTTTTGCATCCGGTTTATGGACTCTTTGAATCGTTACTGTCTTTTTCACCGCTGATTCAAAATCGGAATAAAGTCCGACGCCGACTCCCGCTACAATTACGGCTCCCAATGTGGTAGCTGTATCCGATGCCGGAACATAAATGGTACATCCTGTCACATCAGCCTTCATCTGCGTCCACATAGAACTGTTGGCGGCTCCGCCCATGGCATACAACGATGTTACCTGTGCACCCGCTTCCTTTGCACAGCGCAAATTATGTTCCAGAGAAAACGCCACACTTTCCAGACCGGCGCGGAGCATATGCGCCAATGTCTTTTCATATCCCAATCCGTAGAATACCCCCTTTGCATCGGGATTCCATATGGGAGAACGTTCTCCCGCCATATAAGGCAAAAACAAAACGCCATCACTTCCCGGAGAAACCGTATCTGCCAGACTGGTTATCTCATCAAAACTCATTTCAGGAGCCAGCTCCTTCTTCATCCATCGGAGAATGCCTCCGCCTCCCACGGTACCTCCCTGTAAAAGCCATCTTCCCGGTACCACATGGGGACTTAAAATAAGATCTTTATGGGATTTCGGTCTGTCTTCACAAATACTCATACCTCCGGCCTGGCCCCCCTGCTCCTGTGTCTGTCCCACCGTTACCACACCGGCTCCGAGAGAACCGCACGCCGCATCCAGTCCGCCTGCACACACAGGAATGCCACTGATCAATCCGGTTTCCCCGGCGGCTTTTTCCGTTACCCTTCCCACAATCTGATGGCATGCCACAGCTTCCGGAACCATGGCAGAAGATAACCCCAATTCCTTAGCCAAATCGCTGTCATACTTACCGGTTTCCTGATTGAAGAAATGAATGCCATATCCTTGAGACATGTCCTGAGAAAACTGACCGGTCAGTTTCATCACAATGAAACTGTTACTCTGCAGAAAATATGCCGTTTTCTCATAAATATCCGGTCTGTTTTCCTTCATCCACATCATTTTCGGCGTCGTATAACTTGGGGTAAATCCATTTCCCGATACGGAAAATATCACATCCTCCAGCCCCTGTTTCTTTACCTTTGCACAGATATCTCTGGCACGGGTATCCATCCAGATGGGCGTATTTCCCAGACAGTTTCCTTCTCTATCCACAGGAATGGCAGACCAGCTCTGTCCGTCGACCCCGATACCGGCGATTCGGCCTGGCTCTACCTTTCCCTCTTCCATCAGACGTCTGATTGCACGGCAAACAGCCTCCCACCACTCCAGTGGATTTTGTTCCACCCATCCGGATTTTGGATAATAAACCGGATACGTTTCGCTGGTCATAGCCATAACACTGCCATCCGGCGAAAACAGAGCCGCTTTACATGCCGACGTTCCTATATCAATTCCTAAAAGCAAATCTTTCATCACTATCGCTCCATATAAAAGAGTTACGGGTTATCCGATTACCTGCTTACACACAGGCTTTATGGTCGCATCCGCACATCAGCATCCGGCTTTTCACAATTTCCTTTACCTGTTCCATAGCTGCTTTTCCATATTTTTTCGGATCAAACATGGACGGATCTCCATTCAATGCTTCCCGTACTCCCTTCGTATAAGCAATGCGAAGTTCGGTGGCAAAATTCACCTTACAGATTCCCCGCTTAATGCTTTCTTTTACCGCTTCCTCAGATAAGCCCGATGCTCCGTGAAGAACCAGCGGAATGGTAACGATATCCCGAATCTTACTCAAACGATCCAGATCCAGCTTCGGTTCACCTTTGTACACACCATGGGCTGTTCCGATGGCCACCGCCAAAGAGTCCACTCCTGTTTTTTCGGCAAATTCTCTGGCTTCCTCCGGTACGGTATACCCGCCGTCTCCTCCATCCAGATCATCTTCTTTTCCGCCTACTTTTCCCAGTTCCGCTTCCACGGGAATTCCCGATGGCGCACATGCATCCACTACCCGTTTTGTCAGAGCGATGTTTTCTTCCAGAACATTATGGGATCCATCGATCATAATGGATGTATAACCGGTACGAAGAGCCTGCATAGCCAGAGCAAAACTATCTCCATGATCCAGGTGCATCGCCACCGGCACACTGGCCTGCTCTGCCGCTGCTTTACAATTTGCCAGATACATGGAAAGTCCCGCATACTTTACCGTAGACGGAGTCGTCTGAAGCATTACCGGCGCATTCAGTTCTTCCGCTGCCGCTATCACAGCCATCACCATTTCCATATTTTCCACATTAAACGCCCCTACTGCGTAATGTCCTTTTTGTGCATTCAAAAGCATTTCTTTACTTGTCACCAATGCCATGTTGTATCCTCCTTCATGATTCTTTTTCAAAGAACAGAATCGTAAACTTCCGTAACAGTTCAGCCATAGGGCTGTTAAGGGAGAGAAAATTATGCTTGCATAATTTTTCGACCGGTCAGACCTATGAGCTGAGCGCCTGTAAATGAGTAAAACAGTGGCGATAGCCACAATAAGCACGCAGTGCGGTTTTACGAATAGCGCGGGCTGAACTGTTACAAATTTCCCATTCTTTCATCCTATACATGTCTGTTATAATCAGCATACTTCTCTTTGATTGGAAAGTCAATACTTTTATAAAATATTTTACAAAAGTATTGTCTGGCATACGGATCATTGTATGCACACAAAAAAATTCCTTTCTTCCGGAAAAGATGCACAATGCACTCCCCCTGAAAGAAAGGAATTTTTCGACCGTTACAGCCCTATGGCTGAACGGTTACTAGAACGCTATTTTTTACAAACTCCTGAATCAACAGGAAAGCACCGCCTCTGGCTGCGGCATCTTCCCCATATACACAGGTCTTCAGATAATCCAACGGCATGATTCCACCGTCCAGACGCCGGATTTCTTCTTTTACCTCTTCCATATATGGAGGTAAAAATCCTCCCACATCTCCTCCCAAAATCAAATCACAGTCCAACGTTACACGGATATTGCTGATGAGCAAGGCCAATTCCCTGCAATAAGACTGAAAACGGCTCTTTGCTTCTATTTCTCCCCGTTCCAGCTGTCTGAAAAAACCGGCAAGCCCATCCGCTTCTCCCTGTGCCAATCGTTTTGCGGAAAGACAGGTATCGGCACATCCGTTTCGACCGCAATAACACCGCTTTCCTCCGGGATGCAGAATCATATGACCAAATTCGGCACTCTGTCCGTGTCTTCCGAATACCAGTTCCCGTCCGTCTAAAATAGCTCCGCCAACCGTATCACTCAGGTAAAGATATGCCAGATGATCCGTGACCGGACGGGCGTATCCTTCCGCCAGACCAGCCGCAGCACTGTCATGGAAAAACAATACCGGCTCATGCATCTCGGATTTGAGCAAATCCGTTTCCACATTTTCTATTCCCAATGTTTCCGCATGCAAAATTTGTTTTCCGTCGGGACTTAAAATGGCCGGAAGCGCGATTCCTACTCCCAGATATTTTTCCTGATCTACCCTTTTCTTTATCCGCTTTAAAAGCGAATGCAATAAACCGGCATATTCTTTTGTGTAGGAAAACGGATGTTCCACTTTTTCTTTTGCAAGCACATTTCCCCGCAAATTCACCAGTACCGCTTTGGCATAATCAGCCGTCACTTCCATTCCCACAGCCATGCGGCTATCCTCATCAATTTCATAGGACACAGCCCTTCTTCCACCGGTAGACGCAAAAACACCTGTTTCTCTCACCAGGCCTTCTTCCTTCAGCTCATTCAGATAGGTCACAACCGTGGGCAGACTCATGTGAAGGGTATCCGCAATCGTTTGCCGACTGACTCCTTTGTTCTCATATATGACCCGATAAATTCTGTTTCTGCTGGTCTGCCTTCCAGCCATTTCTTTATTTGCTCCCATAGTTATCCTCTCACAGATTCAGGTACCATATCAATTGTACCTCATCCTGAATTTCTTTTTCCCCAAAATAGGCATACTCATTGATCTGAGACAAAACGGCTCCCTGTTTGTGATAAAAATGGCAGGCTGGCACATTATTATTCTGACACTCGATTTTCATCTGGGAAAATCCCTCTTGTCTTGCCCATCTGACACCGGCATCAAACAGCATTTGTCCGACTCCCCTTCCCTTATGGGAATCCTTCACACGAATGTCCCATAAAACACATAAATCTTCCCGTCCATCCAGCATATTCACATTGGGAGTCCGACATACCAGAGTCGAAGCTCCCACCGGTTCTTCCTCGTCAAATGCCGCAAAGAAGACCCAGTTGGTGATATCGAATCGATGGGCATATTCCCGCGCCACATCATATCTTCCAAGATCCTTCACATAAGGCTTCACCGGCACTTCTTCCAATAAGACTCCCCCAAGCCCCCGGTTCACTTTTTTTAACTGATAGACCGATTTCACATGAACCAGCATAGGAATTTTATCATAATCCTTTAAAAACGACACATCCATCTGCTGTATCCGAATCATCGCACCCTCTCCCCTTCTTCCGTTTATAGCAAAATAGTCAGGCTGTTTTTCTCTGCCTCCAGACATCCGGTTTTCTTTTCTTCTCCTTCATAAACTACGACCGTAAGATCTTCATGGGATTCTTCCACAGAAATCAAAATCTGGTTCTTACTGCGTGTTGCCGAAACATGAAGAACCGGTGTTCCGTGGATATCGGAAATCACCGTATCGCACTGTTTTCCATCCAAAAGCTGATAGATACGGATTTCAACCTGTTTCTCATAGGAATAATCCGGACGATCTCCTCTGCTTCCCCATGCCAACATAGTATTTTCACGGACGAACAGCGGAAGAGAAAAATAATCATACCCTTCCTGATACCATCTTCCCCCTTCTTTTGTGGTTCCATCCAAAAGATGAGTCCATATTCCCCAGGGAAGATAGTAGGATGCCATATGATCTTCCCGGAAAACCGGTGCCACCAAAAGAGCATCCCCCAGCATATATTGCTGATCCAGATACGGCACTGCCGGATCCTCCATAAACTCAAATACCATAGGCCGCATCACAGGTGTTCCTGTTTCATGGGCTTCCACCGCCTTCTGATAAATATATGGCATCAGTCGGCATTTTAATTCCGTGAAGAAACGTACCACCCGGTCGGCTTCCTCATCAAACATCCAAGGCACCCGGTAACTGGAAGAACCATGGAGACGGCTATGGGTGGACAATAAGCCAAAGGCCGCCCAGCGCTTATACAAATCCGGTGTGGCCGTACTTTCAAATCCGGAAATATCATGACTCCAGAATGAAAATCCGCTCATGGCAAAGGATAAACCGCCCCGGAGTGTCTCGGCCATGGACGGATAATTTGCTGAGCAGTCACCGCCCCAGTGCACCGGAAACTTTTGTCCTCCAACAGTGGCACTTCTGGCAAACAACACCGCCTCATTCGTCCCCCGTTCTGTTTCCAGCAATTCAAATACTGCTTTATTATATAAATACGAATAATAATTATGCATTGCCTTTGGATTACTTCCGTCATAATATACCACATCAATGGGAATCCGTTCTCCAAAATCCGTCTTAAAACAATCCACACCACATTTCAAAAGGGTACGCAGCTTATCGGTATACCATTTTACTGCTTCCGGATTTGTAAAATCCACCAGCCCCATGCCGGCCTGCCAGTGATCCGTCTGCCATACACCTCTTCCGTCTGCCCGTTTCAGCAAATATCCATGCTCCATTCCCTCCTGAAAGAAAGGTGTTCCCTGGGCAATATAGGGATTGATCCAGACACAGATACGCAGTCCCATGTCATGATACTTTTGAATGGTCTTTTTTATATCCGGGAAAAAGCGACGATCCCACTCAAAATCACACCAATGGAATTCCTCCATCCAAAAACAGTCAAAATGAAATACACTGAGAGGAATTTCCCTGTCGCGCATACCATTAATAAAACTGCTGGTCGTTTCCTCATCATAGTTTGTGGTAAACGATGTGGACAGCCACAATCCAAAGGACCATGCCGGCGGAAGTGCCGGTCTTCCTGTAAGTCCGGTATATTCTTCCATTACCTTCTTTGGATCCGGTCCGTGGAAAAAGTAATAGGACAACTTTTCTCCTGGTACCGAAAATCCCACATATTCCACTTTCTCACTGGCCACTTCAAAGGAAACTGCATCTGTGCTATCCACCAGCACACCATATCCCTGGTTCGTCATATAGAAAGGAATGCTTTTGTATGCCACCTGGGAAGCCGTTCCCCCATCTTCATTCCAGGTCTCCACCACCTGACCATTTTTTACAAAAGATGTAAAACGTTCCCCCAATCCATAGACACATTCTCCCACCTGAAGAGACAGTTCGGTCTTCATATACGGTGTATATGCACTGGATAGATACGTATCCTCTCCAAACATGGTGGAAGGTTTTCTGTCCCAACGGGCATAGGTGAGATTTTTAAAGCCACAGGATGTGATCACCCTTCCATCGGCTTCAAAGCGATAACAAAACGGATACTTCTGAACCCGCACCTGTACACATCCGGTATCCATAACGGCACCATCTTCTGTAATGGTTACTTCCGGCTCCATTTTCTTCTCTGCTTTTTCAAATTCCAAAGAGGCATCCTGATACCCCTGATAATGCCATGCCTCCACCTTGATCGTATGATCCGTACACGCCTGAAAAAGAATCGTAATCGTTGGAAGATTCAGTGTATCTCCCCTGGATTTTATTTCTTTTGTTGTCGCCAGAACGCGCATACCACCCGGAATTTTTTCAATTTTATATGCCTCTGCTGCTGACACACTGTTTGCCCGTTCACTGGTCAGCCAATACCCCTCTGTAAATTTCATACGCTTCTCCTTTCCTATTCCAATCCTTCCATTAAAACCCGAATCATTCCGCCGCAGATCATACCCAGACCGGCACTTTCCCGGCCATCCATCTGAAACTCCAAAACCTGCGGCTGTTTTATCGTCTTCGCTGTTTCCATCACTGCATACTCTGCATTTCCTCCTCCCACACTGCCAATATTTCGTCCATCGGAACATAGCAGCATCCGACTGCCGACGCCTCTGGGAGCAGAACCTTTCTTTTCGATAATCTCTGCCATCACAGCCTGGCTTTTTTCATCCTTTTCCAAAAAACTGCCTATCTGTCCATCCAATTCATGATACGCATGGCTATTTTTTACCTGTATGATCTGAGCCATGATACTCACAGCAATCTCTGCCGGAGTCTGTCCCCCGATTTTTAATCCGATGGGGGCATACAATTCTTCCAGACGGGATTTCGATATCCCTGCTTCCAACAATCGTTCCTTCGTTTTCTCCACCTTCATTCGGCTTCCGATCATCCCCACATAGGCACAATTTCTTCGCAGAATCTGTTCAGCACATACAAAATCGCCCATATGTCCTCTGGTCACAATCACATAATACGTATTGGGCAAATCCGAAATATGCGCTCCACACTGGGAAAAGGAATCGCAAATCACCTGATCGGCGTTTGAAAACCGCAAGGAATTGGCAAACTCCGGCCGATCATCCATAACAGTCACAGAAAATCCTAACATTTTTCCCATGGAACAAAGGGGAAGAGAAATATGTCCGCCTCCCAAAATCACCAAACGCGGTTGCTTGGAAAGTACTTCCACAAAAATTTCCGTCTTTTTTCCTTCCCATTCCATGGTATGAAGCCCGGGCACCCATTTTTCCTGTTCAGAAAACAGACTGCAAAATGGCTCCATCATTTCCGCTGTGCCGACGATCCCTCCATCCTCCCACAACACCCGGACTCCGACAAATGGCTCTGTCAGAATAACCGCTGTCTGTACCGCGTCTTTATGGTTCAGCAAATTCCACAGATAGTTATACCACTCTCTTTTTTTCATTGATTTTTGGTTCATCTTTTTTCCCCATTTCGTTTTGAACTAAAAAATAGGCTTCGCCTATTCAACTCCCCTTCCCCTCAATCTTGAGGGGTTAGGGGTTTCTTTTTTTTCATTTTCATGCATAATAGAGTTATGAATATTTTACAAAGAATCTTTACCGACTATTATGAAGAAATTAA
>JAPFDH010000112.1 GCA_026169045.1 Lachnospiraceae bacterium
ATAATCTCTCGGAATCCTGAGCGATTATAACCAGCGGACACTGGCATTGATCTTTGAAAAGTAAATATTATCTGAAAAGTGAAAAATGGACATGAAAAACAGACATAACAGTCGCTATGCCTTAAAAAATACGGTATAATCCTTATAGGATCATGCTGTTTGTTGAATCAACTTTCTTAGGGTGGATTCGTAGGGCAGATCCCATGCATCAAGATGTTGCAGCATCATGATGTGATAGAGGCGGCAGTACCACATCTTAGTTGAGCGGTGTCTGCCGCTTTCTAATTGAAAGTCTATTTTCTCACGTTTATTGGAACGTTCTGCTGAAGTCCGGGCATTAAATTCCTTTTTCCATTCCTTCGTGTCACGGGGCGGGAAGTTAATCAGTCTTGGATTATCTTTCATGGCCAGATGGACTGTCCTTCCATACTTGGAATCCGAGCAGGGTTGCGTACAGGAACAGCCGTGTTTCCGGCTGGCCAGAGGGCAGCGGAATTTCAGCCTTCTCTTGGAAGGCTCAGAACCGTCATGGTGCATTTTCCTGCCTGCTTTGCAGACAGGGACGCCGTCTTCGGCGATGGTGAAATCATGTTTATATTTTACTTTGATCCCCCGCTTCACATTCAGGTCAATAAAAGGCTGGATATGGTTCCTGCTGCAGTAAAGATAATACGGCATTGCATCATGGGCAGAATCCAGGAGCCACTTGCTGACATGAAGGTCAGGAAGGAAAGCCCTCATCCGGAACCAGGTTTCCAGGAATCCATGGGAATCATGTTTTGAGGCAGGATTCAACAGAGGAAAAACAGGGAGGTCGCTTTCCGAATTGGCAGCGACAAGCATATATAAGTCGTAACCGAAATAAAAATGGCCTCTGGAAGAATCCCAACCAATATCGCAGTCAGGCTGGGAAAAGAAACAGTCACAGGAACAATCCGTGATCCCTTTTTCCGAACAGTCACAGGCAGGGTGCTTTCGTTCCCTTGCGGAAGTAACAACAGGTGTCCCGTCACCGGCGATGGAAAGATCCGACGGATCAATCAACCCTTTGGTTATGGAGCGGCTCAGAAATTCTCGATGATAGATTTTAAACAGGGAAGCATAGGGGTGTTCATCTAATACAAAAGAGGTGGATTCCAACTGTTCCAGTAACTGCTCAACGGAAACCTTTTCGATGGATTCCGCTTTGGCACCTTGACGAACAGGCTTTTTGATCTTTTTTTCTTTTGCAGGACGCAAATGAGAAGACAGATTGGGCTCCTCAGAATCCCAGAGTCGGCTGAGGAAATCGTAAAAGGTACCGACACCGGGAGTGTCCCCAAATTCGAAACCGCTGAGGATGGCATAAAGAGGATTGATCTTCAGCTGGGCTGCCCAGTCAGTCAGGGAGTGAATTTTAAAATCAATAGACAGCAGATAAGAACGCTGCATACAGGAAGGAATCCTTGGCTTTGGACCAAAGACAGAGTATTTTGAACGCAGAAGTTCATCGGTATAAGAAAGATCAAGATTCCAGAACCGTTCAATGATATCCCAGGTAGCCCGTGAAAGAGCATCTGGATGCGGATAATATTTACGAAGATTTGTAATAACAAAGTTTTGATAGGCGGCATGTCCGCCGGGATTAACAGGTAACATAAAAATCGCCCTCCAGTCGAAAGAAATAAAATACATTCAATCGGCTTCGCCGCAAATTTTGAGCGATTTGTCAAGTGGTTTTTGACAAAAAAGTGGGGGATTTTAATAAAAAAGGAATCTGAAAGCCTTATATTTATTGGCTTAAAGATTCCGAGAGATCAT
>JAPFDH010000040.1 GCA_026169045.1 Lachnospiraceae bacterium
CAGTGTACCGAGGATCCAATTTAATCATTTTTTTGAAATATTAAATTCCACCCCGGTTTTAGTGACTGTATGCTGGTTTTCTCAGGTGATGCTGGTTGTGTTTTTATTGTTTTATTTTAAAAGCTCTGGGCGCAGGATAATCTCATTAGCGGGAATGAGATCTGCGCCCAGAAGTGTTAAGACATCCTGCCCGTAAAAAAGCCGAAACATTTCATAAGGGCTGCGATCACCCAGATTTGCCCGGGTATACGAGTTGATATGATTCATCATCCGGTCGACGTCCTTTTGTGTCAGGCCATCAAACGATACCCCTTTAGGAAGGATCCTGCGGATAAATTCATGGTTATTCTCAGCAGAACCTTTCTGGTAAGGTGCTGAGGGATCGCAGTAGAACATGCGGGTTCTCAGGGAATGTTGGGAATCCCTTTCGATGGAAACAGGATCAGAGAATTCAGTGCCATTGTCCGCTAAGAGAAGCGGGAACAGTTTCATGAAACGATCCGGACGAAGTTCCCAATAGAGTCTTTCAAAGATCTGGGAAACGGAGGCAGCCGTATTACGTTCTCTGAGAAATGCAAGCATAAATTCGGTTTTAACGAAATGAATGGTTAAAAGAACTTTTCCACCCTTACGGCCTTCAACGGAATCAAGCTGGACAATAGGGCAATCAGGCCAGCCATCCAGAAAATCAAGAAAATCCTGATAGGAGCGTCCAATGCGGCAGGAACGGTCGACTTTGAAGGAATCATGGCGGGATTTTCTTGGCTTGTAAGTGATTTTGCGTGGAAGGTCAAGATTTTTGGCAGAAAAGATCCCGGCATCCACATAGTTATAGATTGATTTTTCAGAGAACATGATTTCGGAAGGGTTAGAAATACAGATGTGGTGGATGGACTGCCCTTTTTTCAGAAGAGGAGAAATAAAGCGATCCAATTGTAAAGCTTCCGCTTGCGAAAGACAGATGCCGGATCTGGATTCGGAACGGGTCTGCTGGTATTCCATCTGAGCGAAGGAAGCAGAATACAGATGTTTTTCCAGGGTACACCGCGTCCGTTTGGAACAGCCATTACAGACATAAGGCGGTTTGGAGAGAGCAGGACAGAGTTGTTTGGAATAATGGGGACAGTATAAATGACAGCTGGAACAGTTGGAACATCTTTTGGAATGACAGTCAGGATTGGAACATAAGCCTGAAACAGGACAGTGGGAGCGGTTGGAACAATCATTGAAGGAATGTCCAAAACAGCCGGATTTTTTGAAAGAGATATGGTTGCGGACTTCCTTAGAGATCGTAGTGCAGTCCCTGCCCAGGGATCTGGCAATCTGTTTAAAAGAAGCGGACTGGTCCAGCATGAATTTAATGGTAGAACGTTCTTCAAAAGACAGATGTTTATTTTTACGCATAATAATATCCTCCTGTAATGAAACCAGCATCACAGGATAAAGGATACAGGAAAAAACTGTAAAAGTAAAATCCACTCCGGAGATTGTAAAATTAATTTCCACTGTAACAGGAGAAGGGGGTGGAACTTAGTTTTGCAATTTAGA
>JAPFDH010000066.1 GCA_026169045.1 Lachnospiraceae bacterium
TAAGATGAAAAGAACTAAGCAAATTTAATATGAAATGTGAGATAGAGCGTATGGAAATAAACTGTACGTTCTATTTTTTTGCCTTTTTGAGAAAAGTTTTTGAGAAAAGTGATTAAAAAACTATTGACATTTTGTTACTGGCAAGACAGCGAAGAGCATACTGATTAGCTGCGGAGCCCGCCTCGCTCCCTTTGACATTCCCCGGCTTCGGGAGATCATGTCCTATGACGAGCTGGAGCTTGACCGGCTGGGGGATGAAAAATCGGCGCTGTTTTTCCTTATCAGCGATACGGACACCACCTATAACTTTCTTGTGGCACTCGCTTTCTCGCAGATGTTCAACCTTCTGTGTGAACGGGCCGACAACACCTATGGCGGACGCCTGCCCCATCATGTACGGGTGCTGTGGGACGAGGCGGCCAACACGGGACAGGTGCCGGGGCTGGAAAAAATCGTTGCCGTTATCCGTTCCCGGGAGATCAGCCTGACGCTCTTTTATCAGGCCATGAGCCAATGCAAGGCGCTGTACAAGGACCATTCCGAAACTATCATGGGAAACATGGACAGTATCGTGTTCCTCGGAGGCCGGGAGGCTTCCACCCTAAAGGATATTTCGGAAAACTGGCTGGGCAAGGCCACCATCTCCATGCAGACCGAGGGCCGCAGCCGGGGCCAGTCCGAGAGTTACAGCCAGAATATGCAGCGGCTTGGCCGGGAGCTGATGACGACCAGCGAGATCACCACCATGCCGGGAGACAAGTGTATCTTGCAGCTTCGAGGGCTTCCGCCCTTCTTTTCTCCCAAATATGATTTGAAAAAGCACCCCAATTACAAGTACACAGCCGAGTTTGACAAAAAGAAAAACGCCTTCCACTTGGAAAGCCTGTTCCGCCACCGGCCATTGAGACTAAAGCCGGAGGACGAATACACGGTGTACGAGGTGGACGGCTCTGACACAGACGAAGAAACTGACCTGTTGAATTTCGACGATCTGGACAGCGACGAGTTTGTGTAACTTCGGGCCATGATGGCCCGAAGCGCCGCCAATGTGGGCGGCTTTTTTTGTACCCAAAACCAACAAACAAAATGGAGGAACGTATATGGAATTTTTCAACTCTGCTATCGACATTCTCAAGATTCTGGTCATGGCTCTGGGCGCTGGTCTGGCGGTGTGGGGCGTCATCAACCTGCTGGAAGGTTACGGGTCCGACAACCCCGCGGCAAAGAGCCAGGGTATTAAGCAGCTCATGGCGGGCGGCGGTGTCGTCCTGATCGGTATGCAGCTTATCCCTCTGCTGTCCGGCCTGTTCAGCTAACCCTTACCCGTTGTCCCTTTTTCCAGAAAAGGAGCTGATGTATGGACTTTATCATCGACGCAATCGTTGAATGGCTCAAAGGTTTGCTTGTCGATGGTATCATGGGAAATCTGGATGGCCTTTTCAATAACGTCAATCAAAGCGTTGGCGAGATCGCCACACAGGTAGGCACGACCCCGGCGGACTGGAACGCCGGGGTCTTTTCCATGATACGGCAAATCTCTGAAACCGCCATCCTGCCAATCGCCGGGGTCATCCTCACTTTTGTAATGACCTATGAACTGATACAAATGCTCATTGACCGCAACAACCTCCATGACATTGACACATGGATGTTTTTCAAGTGGGTGTTCAAAACCTTTGTGGCGGTAATGATCCTGACGAATACCTTCAATATCGTACTGGCCGTCTTTGACGTGAGCCAGCACGTCATCCAGCAATCGGCGGGCATTATCCAGAACGGGACAGAGATCACAACGGATGTAATGGACAGTCTGCGGACCGAGTTGGAGGCAATGGAGTTAGGACCCCTGTTTGGCCTCTGGCTCCAGTCATTCCTGATTCAGCTTACCATGATTGCCTTAAACATCGTGATCTTCGTTATCGTATATGGCCGTATGATTGAAATTTACTTACTCACAAGTTTGGCACCCATCCCGTTTGCCACCGTCCCCAACCGGGAAACCGGACACATGGGGCAGAACTATTTCCGCTCCCTCTTTGCGGTGGGCTTTCAAGGCTTGCTCATTTTGGTCTGTGTCGCCATCTATGCGGTGCTTATCCAGAGTATCGCCACCGACGGCGATCCCATCGGGGCGATCTGGGGCTGTGTGGGCTATACGGTGCTGCTGTGTTTTACCCTGTTCAAAACGGGCAGCCTTGCAAAATCCATCTTCGGCTGCCATTAAGAGACTTCGGGCCATGCTGACCCGAAGCGGAAAGGAGGCGGTATGCCCCGGCGCTACAAACAGGGCGCGGACGGACAGCCGCACCCGGCTTTCTACGGAAAGCTCCCCGAGGAATTTTCTAAAACAGACACCATGCGCTTTATGGTGGAAACCGATCTGAAACTGTCCGGCTGCGTATCGGCGGACACGCTGGCGGCACTCCGGGCGGAAGGCTATGACTACAAGGACGGGAACCTTGTTCCCGCCGGAAAGGAGGAAACCATGCAGGAAAAGGTTGCGGACGCCACCCCCGCCGCACCGTTGAAGCTGGATGTAAGCGTGCGGGTCATCGAACCTGTGAAAAACCTGATGGGCTTTGCCAGCGTGAAATTCAACGACTGCTTTGTGGTGGAAAATCTGAAAATCGTGCAGGGCAGCAAGGGCCTTTTCGTGGGGATGCCCAGCCAGCCGGACGGCAAGGGCGGCTACCGGGATATGGCCTATCCTGTCACGAAGGAGTTCCGGGAACAGCTCAACACCGCTGTTCTGCAAGCCTATGAAGTAAAGCTGGAACAGATGGCGGAGCGCGGCTCTGCCGGGCGTGCGTCCATCAGTGAACAGCTCAAGGCCGGGAAAGCGGCTGCCGAACAGGCAAAAGCGGAACGGTCCCCGAAGGAAAAGTCCAGCCGTGGTGCGGAGCGTTGACCTCGGGCCATGCTGGCCCGAAGCGGAAAGGAGGCGAAACCAATGCCACGCAAACGGACGGGCTATGACGCGGCCTGCTACTATGACGGCAAGCTGCTGGGCCGCTGTACCAAAGCGGACAGCGACGCCTATACCCTGTTGATGAACGCCTGCGGCGGGGACGCCGCCCGTGTCCTGCGGGAATACGCCTACTTTTCCCCGGAGCTGAAGGCCATCTTGGAAAAGGCGGCGCTCATGCAGGCGGACCGGAACCGGACGGGCGGGATGTTCCATGCGCCCCGGACCTCCCCGTGGGGAGAGGTGCAGAGCTGTGAAGTTCTCTGTCCGGGCGTGTTTTTGGTATCCACCGCCAGCCACGGCGGAACGATGGTGGCAAACGAGGTGGCCGCCGTCCTCTCTCCGGCGGCGAAAAAATGCGGTTTCAAGGACAAGGGCTATATCTGCTATGAGGAGGACGCACAGGAAAGTGTGGTGCTCCGGGAGCTGCTGGACAAAAAGCTCTGGAAGATCCCCGACCGTATCAAGGACAAAGAGCGGTTTGAAGAAAACCTCAATCAGTCCATCCGGCAATACAATCCCGAATACTGGCGGGCAAGGCAGAGCGGACGGGAGGCCGCCGAAGCCGCCCGCAGCACAGCCCCGGCCAAAGAGGCCGCAAGGTAGCTTCGGGCCATGTTGGCCCGAAGCGGCAAAGGAGGTGTAACGAAATGGCCTATGTGCCAGTACCCAAAGACCTGTCCAAAATCAAGACAAAGCTGGCCTTCAATCTCACGAAGCGCCAGCTTATTTGTTTTTCCGGCGCGGCGGCGGTGGGCCTTCCGGCCTACCTGTTTTCCCGTGGCAGTATCGGAAACAGCGCCGCCATGTTCCTGATGATCGGCCTCATGCTCCCGTTCTTCTTTTTCGCCATGTATGAGCGGGACGGCCTGCCGCTGGAAAAGGTGCTGAAAAACATCATCCGCACCCGGTTCCTCTATCCCCGGGTGCGGCCTTACAAAACCGAAAACTTCTATGCGCTGCTTGGCGCCAGAAAGGAGGCGCAGCCGATTGCAAAACAACAGAAGGGCCGGAAAGCCCGCAGGCAAAAAGCCTGACAAGACGGGCCTTCTCGGCCTGTTCACAAAGGGAAAGGACATTCCCACCACCGCCCAGCAAACCCTCCCTTACCGGGAAATGTACCGGGATGGGGTGTGCCGGGTGGAGGACCGCTATTACACCAAAACCATTGAATACGAGGACATCAACTACCAGCTCGCCCAGACCGAAGATCAGGCAGCCATCTTTGACGGGTGGAGCGCCTGCCTGAACTACTTTGACAGTTCCTTGCCGTTTCAGCTTTCTTTCCTCAACCACCGGAGCCGCCCGGGCAGCCGGTACAGCGTCAACATCCCCATGCAGGAGGACGACTACAACAGCGTCCGGCGTGAGTATGTGGAAATGCTGGAGAACCAGATCGCCAAAAGCAACAACGGCATTGTCCGCACAAAGCTCCTGACCTTCGGTGTGAACGTGGACGACCTCTCCACCGCAAGGGCGAGGCTGGAGCGTGTGGAGGCGGACATTTGCGGCAACTTCAAAAAGCTGGGCGTCAAATGCCGCTCCCTCTCGGGGCTGGAACGGCTGGAGCTCCTTCACGGGCAGCTCCACCCCGGCGGCACCGACCCTTTCCGGTTTTCGTGGGATATGATACCCCAGACCGGCCTTTCCACAAAGGACTTTATCGCCCCGGACAGCTTCGACTTCCGTTTCAGCCGCCTGTTCCGGGTGGGGACGACCTGGGGCGCTGCCTCCTATTTGCAGATTTTGGCCTCGGAGCTCTCGGACAAACTGCTGGCGGAGCTTTTGGAAATGGATGCGGAAATGACCATCACGCTCCATATCCAGACCGTCGATCAGGCCGCCGCCGTGAAATCCATCAAGGCCAAAGTCTCCGATATTGACAAGATGAAGGTGGAGGAACAGAAGAAGGCCGCCCGGGCCGGGTATGACATGGACATACTCCCGCCCGACCTTGTGACGTACAGCAACGACGCAAAGACCCTCTTGGAAGATTTGCAGAGCCGGAACGAGCGAATGTTCCTGCTGACCTTCCTTGTGGTGAACATGGCTCCGACCCGTCGGGAGCTGGACAATGACCTGTTCACGGTATCGGGTATCGTTCAGAAATACAACTGCACCTTGAAGCGGCTGGACTTCCAGCAGGAGGATGGTTTTCTTTCCAGCCTGCCGCTGGGCCATAACGGCATTGAGATCAAGCGCGGCATGACCACCAGCTCCACGGCTATTTTTGTTCCCTTTATGACGCAGGAGCTCCGCATGGACGGCGAGGCTGTCTATTACGGGCTCAACGCTCTTTCCCATAACGTCATCATGGCGAACCGGAAGAAGCTCAAAAACCCCAACGGCCTGTTCCTCGGCGTACCGGGCTCCGGCAAATCCTTTGCCGCAAAGCGGGAACTTGTAAACGTGTTCCTTGCCACCCGTGACCGGATTATCGTGGTGGACCCGATGGGCGAATACTCGCCCCTTATCAAGCGGCTGGGCGGACAGGTCATCGAGATCGCCCCGGACAGCCCGCACCACATTAACCCGATGGACATTGATTTGAGCTTCGACGAGGAAAACCCGATGGCGCTGAAAGCCGACTTTATCCTGTCGCTGATGGAACTGATCGTCGGCGGCAAGGACGGCTTGCAGCCGGTGGAACGGACCGTCATTGACCGCTGTGTGCGCCAGATGTACCGGGAGCATTTGCAGAACCCGGAGACGG
Source organism: Lachnospiraceae bacterium (assembly GCA_026169045.1). Classification (GTDB taxonomy): domain Bacteria; phylum Bacillota; class Clostridia; order Lachnospirales; family Lachnospiraceae; genus Fimimorpha. The sequence goes on from JAPFDH010000066.1 coordinate 5,679, forward strand.
CGAAAATGCCGACCCTCCAAACCCTCTATGACCTGCTCTGTTCCCAGCCCGAGGGCGAGGCGGTGCGGCTGGCGACGGCCCTTGAAATCTATGTGTCGGGCTCTCTCAATGTGTTCAACCATGAAACCAATGTGGACCTGAACCGCCGCCTTGTGTGCCTCGACCTGAAAAAGCTGGGGGCCGGGCTTCGGACGATTGCCATGCTCATTATGCAGGACCTTGTCAATTCGCAGGTGTCCATGAACTTCCTGCGCGGTATCGCTACATGGTGCTACTTCGACGAGTTCCATGTGCTGCTCCGTGACCGGCTGACGGCAAGCTACTGTGTGGCGATCTGGAAAATGCTCCGTAAGAAGGGCTGCGTACCCAGCGCCTTAACGCAGAATGTGAAGGACTTCCTTGCCAGCCCGGAGATCGAGAACATCTTTGAAAACTCGGACTTCCTTGTGCTGCTCTCGCAGGCGCAGGGGGACCGCCAGATTTTAGCCAAACAGCTCGGTATCAGCCCCCACCAGCTTTCCTATGTGACCCACGCCAATTCCGGCGAAGGGCTGTTGTTCTTCGGGAACACCACCATCCCGTTTGTTGACCGCTTCCCGCAGAATACCGAGCTGTACGCCATTATGACCACCCGCCCGGAGGATAAGAAACAGGAAATGAAGCGAGCGTAACACACTTCGGGCCATGTTGGCCCGAGGTTCGGAAAGGAGGGATACGCCATCGGAAAGCAACCGGATAAACGGAATTTTCAAAGGCCGGGACCGCCGGAGGATACCGGGAGCACTCGCCCCGGACCGGCTGACCGGGAAGGGCCTTCCCCCGCACCGTCCCGACGACTGCGGTTTGAGGACGAGGATACCGGGCAGACCGGCGCTTCGGGCCATGATGGCCCGAAGTCCAAAAGCGGCAAGTTTCAAGAGGACAGCCGCAAAGCCCGCCCTTCTGACCGCATGAGGCAGGAGGATGACCGGGGCGGTCCGTAGGATACCGGCAAGGCGCAGGAGCCGGAGGGCTCCGCCGAGAAAGCCGGGAGCAAAAAGGACAAGTACCAGAAGGCGCAGGCCAAAGCGGAGCGCGCCGGGGAAAAGCTGGGAAAGGCCCGGGAGAAGCTGGATAAGGTCGAGGCGAAACGGGCGGCGCAGAAGCCGCCGGGCCTTGCAAAAAAAGCCGTCCGGGGAGCCCGCACCGAGGCATGGTTTTATCTCCACAACAAAATCCACGAAGTCGAGCATGAAAATGTGGGCGTGGAAGGAGCGCATAAATCCGAGCTGACCGCCGAGGCCGGGACCCGGAAACTGACCCGGTATGCCAAACGGCGCTGGCGGGAACACCCGGCCCGGAAGGTTGCAAAGTGGGAACGGAAGGACATAAAAGCCCGGGCCAATGTGGATTTTCAGAAGATGGCCGCCGAACACCCGGAGCTTGCCAGCAATCCGCTGTCCCGGATACAGCAGAAGTGGAAACTGAAACGCCGGTATTCCAAAGAGGCAAAGGCGGCGGCAAAACAGAGCGCAAAGGCCGCAAAGAAAGCCGCTGCCGCTTCGGGGAATGTGACCCGGCGGGCGGCGCAGTTTGTGACCCGTCATCCTGTGGCGGTTTTGGTGTTGGTGCTGTTGCTGCTGGTCTGCTATCTCCTGTCGGCGGTAAGCTCCATTTTTCCCACGCTTGGCAGCGGCCTTGCCAATGCGGTGTCCGGCACCTCCTATGCTTCGGAGGACGCCGACCTGCTTGGCGTGGACGAGGACTACACGGCGCTGGAAAATGAGCTGGCGCAGACGGTGGCGAACATCGAAAGCACCCATCCCGGCTATGACGAGTACCGCTATTCCGTGGACGAGATCGGCCACAACCCCTATGAGCTGGCGTCCTATCTCTCGGCAAAGTACCATGTGTATTTCCGGGAGCAGGTGCAGGACGAGCTGCGGGAGATCTTCGAGGCGCAGTATGAGCTGACCTTGACGGAGGAAATCGAGATACGCTACCGCACCGAAACCAGCACCGACCCGGAAACCGGAGAAACCACCACCGAGGAAGTCCCCTATGAGTATTACATCCTCAATGTGACCCTCACAAACAAAACGCTGCCTGCCGTGATCCTGCCGAGGCTGGATGAACAGCAGCGGGAAATCTACACCGTCATGCAGCAGCTCAAAGGCAACAAGCCCTATTTGTGGGAAGGAATTTATACCGGCGGCGAGGACACCGGCCCCAGCTATGAGATACCCGGCGAGGCGCTGGATGACCCGGCCTTTGCGGCGCTCATGGCGGAGGCGACAAAGTACATCGGCTGGCCTTATGTGTGGGGCGGCTCCAGCCCGTCCACCTCCTTTGACTGTTCGGGATTTGTCTGCTGGGTGTACACGGCCAGCGGCGTCCATAACCTGCCCCGTACCACGGCGCAGGGCATTTACAACCAGTGCGCCATCATTTCCCCCTCCGAGGCAAAGCCGGGCGACATTATCTTTTTCACGGGAACTTATGACAGCCCCGGCCCTGTGTCCCATGTGGGGATTTATGTGGGCGACGGGATGATGCTCCATTGTGGTTCTCCCATCCAATACGCAAATATCAATTCAAGCTACTGGCAGACACATTTCTACGCCTTCGGGCGCTTGTAAGCCAGAAGAAAGGAGTCCTTGCATGAACAAGATCGACAAGCTCGATAAGGAGCTGGAAAAGGCCCGGGAGAAGGCCGCCGAGTGGCAGGCCAAAATCCGGGAACTGGAAAAGCAGAAACAGGAGGAAGAAAACAGCCAGATCGTGCAGGCGGTGCGCTCTCTCAAACTGACCCCCGCCGAGCTGATGGCATTTCTGAACGACCCCAAAAACAGCCTTGCCGCTTCGGGCCACAATGGCCCGAAGCCGGAGGCACCCGAAAAGGAGGACACGGCCCATGAAGAAAACTAAATTTCGCAGGCTGGCGGTGATGACTGCCAGCCTTTTGTGTTGCCTGATCTTTACGGTCCCGGCTTACGCCCAGAGCAGCGAGCCGCAGGAGGAAACGCCCCCGGCGCAGGAGGCCCCGGCGGAAACCGAGGCCCAGCCGGAAACGCAGAACCCATTCAGCACTGACGGCACCGGGACTGTGGTAGACAATGCCACCGACGAGGAAGGCAAGGAGTTTTACACCATTACCACGCCGGACGAGAACATCTTTTATCTGGTGATCGACAAACAGAAAACCACGGACAACGTGTATTTCCTCAATGCCGTGACCGAGGCGGACCTGCTCCCGCTGGCAGAAAAGAGCGAGGAAGAAACGGCGGAGCCTGCTCCCGAGCCGGAACCGGAGCCGGAGCCTACGGAGACCCCGGAGGAAACCGCAGAGCCCGAACCGGAACCCGAGGCAGAAGTCCCGGACAGCAATCTTCTTGCCATCCTCCTTGTGGGGGCTGTGGTGCTGATCGGCGGCGGTGCCGGGTATTACTTCAAGATTTATAAACCGAAACATCAGGCCCCGGATTTGGAGGACGACTACTGCGAGTATGAGGAAGAAGCCCCGGAGGAAGTTGTGGAGGATTACGAGGAAACCGTTGACGAAGATACTCCGCCCTGGGACGAGGACGGAAAGGAGGACGAGCATTGAATTTCACAAGCAGCCCCTTTGAACGGATGATGAAGGAGGTGCCCTGGCCGGGCCGGGGCAGCGATGACCCTTGTACCGGATGCCGCTACTACAAGGAGTGCAAAGGCAGGAAAAAACAGTGTCGGAAGAAATTCCGGGCGCTGATCGTGGAGCCCCGCCCTTCGGGCCATCGTGGCCCGAAGTCCTGAATGGACGCCCGGGAGCTGACCCGTGACGAGAAGAAAAAAATCCGTTCCCTTGTCACGGGAATGTGCGCCAACTATGACCGGGAAACGGGCCTGTGCCTGCCGCTGGACTGTGGTTGCTATATGCTGCACAAATGCTGGACAGGGGCGTACTGCCGCTATTTCCGGGAGGCCGTCCTGCCCCTTGACCCGGAGCTTCTTGCGGCGCTGACCGTGGAAGGCAGCTCCCCGGAGCTTCGGGCCTGTGCGGTCTGCGGGCGGGCATTTTTACCCGAAGGCCGTCAAGCCTACTGTTCCGACGCCTGCAAAGCCGAAGGGAACCGCTGGAAAAGCCGGGAACGCATGAGGAAAATGCGGGAGAAAAGGCCGGGCGGCGGTTACGATTTACCGCCCCGAAAGGCTTGATATTCCGGGCTTTTTTGAGGGCGTTTCCGGGGCGGGAATACTGCAACCCATCCCGCCCCGGTTTGCTCCCTTATTTCGTAACATACCTCACTTCGGGCCATGTTGACCCGAGGTTCAGAACAGAAGGAGGATCGCTATGCACGAAAAAGACAACTATCTGAAAACCGCCGAGCTCTCCACGGAGCAGAACTGCAACATGATCGACGGCGTACCCAATAACACGCCCATCCCGCCTGCGCCCCCGGAGCTGAACGCAAAGCCGCTGGACAAAGTGAAGGAGCCCAAAGAGCGCAGAAAGGGCCGGGAGCTGGAACGCTGATGGAGAACCGAAAGCGGAATGTCCATCTGCACGTCATGGTGACGCCTGACGAGCTGGCGGCCATCCATGAGCGGATGGCCGAAGCGGGCATTTCCAATGCCGGGGCTTATGTGCGGAAGATGGCTCTGAACGGGTATATCCTGCATGTTGACCTTGCGCCCATAAAAGAATTGATCTCTCTGCAAAGGCGCTGTTCCAACAATCTCAATCAGGTCGCCGTACACGCGCACACCTACGGCGTGTACCCGGAGGAAATCGACGGATTGAAGCGGGACTATGAAAAGCTGTGGAGCGAGGTGTCAAAGGTGCTGCGGGAGCTCTCCGAGCTGGTGGCAAAATAAGATGAGGGCGGCAGGTTTTTCCTGTCGCCCTTCCTTTTTTTATTTTGATGATAACTTAGAGTATAATTATCATTGGCAAAAAAAATAAAGGGAAGAGACCGAAACCTCTTCCCAATCATACAGATTTGTCTTATTGTTTAATTGACGAGAAAAAACATAAGGAGTCTGTATGATGAATTCAATGATAAAGGAAAA
>JAPFDH010000017.1 GCA_026169045.1 Lachnospiraceae bacterium
TATGCGCATCCAATTCTCATTGCCTTGTGAATAAAAGGCTCCCGATTTTATTGTACAAACCTCGCTTTTCCTAATTCCTGTGCAAAACAAAATCAAATACATCAACTGTAAATGCTCTGGGAATGCCGGCAGCTCCTTAATCAGATGAGCAATTGTTTTTTCTGGAACACTTCTTTCATTGTGTTCTGAAAAACCTTTTTTTAAAAATCGTTCCGGATAAAACTTCAACACTTCAATATTTTTCATTTTCAAAAACTGTAGAAATGTATGCATATGTGTGATATATCGGTTAAAAGTAGAATACTTAATATCGGACTTATCCAAAACAGACACATAACCCTCTATATCTTGTATCTCCAGTTCAGTTACTTTCTTACTCTGTCCATCCAGATATTTTAAAAATTGTGAAATAAAACTTATTGTATTTCGGATATTTGATAAAGACAGATCCGATATCCCGACCAAATATTTTGCGTATAATTGTAAATACCAACGATTTTCTTTTTCGTAAATATTAATAAATGAAAGGCTTTTAACAGGTGAACTGGCATTGATTCTCGATTTATCAAACTGAAACCTATCCATATACCAGATACACGCTCGCCAATTTATCTCTGGATCTGTTAGAAATAACGTTCTTCTCGCAAACTCAACAATCTTAGAAGCCTGTTTTTTTATAATTTCCGACTCCTTGTTTAAATACAGATAAAATCTGTTTTCGTCTGCCTGTTCCATTTCTTCAATATCATCTATTCCGTACTTATCGCAAAACCGTATAAGTGCTTTTAATGGTTCTAAAAAATATCTTCGATGTCTTTGTACCTTATCCATATTCAGAATTTCACACAGCAATATTTTTGTCTGTCGCACCAACTGTGATGAATGTATCCTCGTTAAGTCCCATAACAAATCATTCTTATCAACCACCTGACGGAAAGATTGTGCTTTCTTCTTATTGGGGACATACAGCAAAAACAATTTGTCTTGCTTAAAAAACTCCTGTTCTACAGAGAAGGGCTTTCCTTGTGAATAGACATCTGGCATATTTTCTATTTTTAAACGATCAAATAAGCTCAGTAATTCCGCTTTATATTTTTCTGAAATATCCTCTTTTTCAAGAGAGTCCATATACATTTTTCTCGTTTCATAGTTAATATCTGCAGTACACTGTATATCTGTATACTGAAAAAATTTGTATAACCGGTTATAGTATTTTGCTTCTCCAGTCGTAACTAAAGATATTTCCTCCTTTAATTTCTCAGGTATTTTTTCCTGATATAACTTCGGAACAATTTTTAATACTGCCAAGGTAATCCCTCCTTCCTTTTACAGAAAATCTGCAATTTGGTATAAATTTTCATTATTTGAGTAGTATTGATCTGTCGCTTCTACCAATCGTTCATTATTTTCACCCAAGTATTTAATGGTAGTTTCAACTTTCTTATGCCCCAGGGCAAAACGAATGTCATTCAAATCCCATCCTTCTTTTCTTCTTTCCTCCGCAAAATAGTGTCGGAGCTGATGCGGATGGGA
>JAPFDH010000124.1 GCA_026169045.1 Lachnospiraceae bacterium
ATTTAATTTCTTCATAATAGTCGGTAAAGATTCTTTGTAAAATATTCATAACTCTATTATGCATGAAAATGAAAAAAAAGAAACCCCTAACCCCTCGAGATTGAGGGGAAGGGGAGTTGAATAGGCGAAGCCTATTTTTTACATAAAATGACAGGTCAGAATGTGATAGGAATCCAGGTAACCATGCCGGAGAAGGAAGGAAAGTAAAAGAAGATTTTTTGTTTTATGACGGCAGCCGGGCTATAAAAGTCCGGCTGTCATTGCTATGAATCAAATAAAAGAAATGTTCCATGATAATAAATGTTCGCAAGGAAATCCGTTTTATGGTATAATATATGGGAAAATAAAAATGCAGGCAACACGAAACAGTACGAAATTTGTGTGTGCGGATCATGATAATCGGAAGTAAAATCCAGGCATATGATGGATAAAAATGTGTGAGATTTGTCAGGGGTTTACCGGAAAGGAGATTGCTATGAACGAAGTAATGAAGAACTTATTGACAAGAAGAAGTGTGAGAAAGTTTTCCAATCAGCCATTGGAAAAGGAAATCATTGGTGATATTGTAAAAGCGGCTCTTTACGCGCCCAGTGCTATGAACCGCCAGACCTGGAAATTTACAGTGGTCATGAATCAGGAAAAAATAAAAGAATTAAGTGAAGCAATCGGAAATGAATTGGGCAGAACCGGATATGACATGTATCAGCCCACCGTTCTGATTATTCCATCCAATCACAGAGATACAGTTTGGGGAAGAGAAGACAATGCATGTGCATTGGAAAATATCTTTTTGGCAGCCCACTCTTATGGTGTAGGAAGTGTATGGATTAATCAGCTGCAGGGAATTTGTGACCGTCCTAGAATCAGAATGGTGTTGGATGAATTGGGAATTCCGGCGGAGCATGTGGTATATGGAATGGCTGCTATGGGATATCCGGCAGAAACCGCCAATGAGGAAAAAGCGCGTATTGGTGAAGTGGCGTATGTGGAGTAAGCAGTCGTCCCATTCAAGAAATTTGTGCTTTAAATAAATATGGAATAGAATGATAACAGTGGGCGAGGAGAGTAGGATCCCCCGCCCACTGTTTATGCTGAGAAATCGTACAAGAGAGGAGATATATCAATCATGCCTTTTATCTATGAAATACCGGATCATTTTTACCGGCTGTTTCGATCGTATAACCGGGAAACGTATATAGAAGCGTTGTTGTGGATTCATGAGGAATATCAATATAATAATTATTTTTTAAGTAAAGAGATGTGTCTTCAGGTTTTAAGCGAACAGTTTTCCGGAAAAAAAATCAGTATCATGCGGGAGGAACAAGAGTCAGAGGAAGATATGATGGAATCTCCTGCGGCAAGAATTTTAAATTGGTTATTAAAAACGGGATGGTTGGAACGGCTGGAAGATTATGAGCAAGGTGTGACAAATATTATTATCCCTGATTATGCTGCTGTTATGATTGATGCGTTTGAGCGTCTTACGAATGGGGAAGAAGAGGAAGCGGAAATCTATATTCAAAATATTTATGCGATTTTGTTTTCCTATGGAAAAGATGCAAAAGCGGGAAATACGTTGCTAAAAACGGCTGCGGTGAATACAAAAAAACTGAATAAAGCGTTACAGGATATGCTCCATAATATGAATCGTTTTTTCAACAGTCTTTTGGAAAAAAATACGTATGGAGACTTGCTCAGGGAACATTTAAATGGTTATGTGGAAGAGATTGTCCGTAAAAAATATCATATTTTAAAGACTTCCGATAACTTTTATCAGTATAAAAATGATATAAAAATCTGGCTTGGAGAAATCGAACAGCGGGCACGTGTGGATTTGCGACAGCTGACAGAAGAACTTAAGCAGATAGCAGAAGGCGAAACGGAAAAAGTGGAAGAAATGAAAACTGTGCGGTATAAGAAAATAGAAGAAAAGCAGGAGGCACTTTTACTGATCGGAGAAATCCGAAGAGGTTTTTCGGATATTGAGCGCAGAATTTCCAATATGGACAGGGAACATATGAAATATGTCCGTGCCACAGTGACGAGAATGAATTATCTGATGAATGCTGACCGGGACATGAAGGGACTGATGATTCAATTATTAAATCAGATCTCCAAAGGAAAAGAGAGAGAGGGAATGCTGGAAGCTGTGGCTGGGAAGATTCATATTGAAAAAATGCAGGTGCTATCCCAGCAATCTCTTTATCGGAAAAGAAGAGAAAGAACGTTATTTACAAAGGAACTGGTTCCCGATGAGAAGCAGCCGGAACTGAACAGAGAAGAAGTTTTGCGGCTGAACCGTCTTCATACCAGGTTCAGTAAAAAGGAAATAGAGGCATTTATTGAAGAACGTATGGAAGAGGGAAAACTGGAAATAAAAGAAGGATTTGTGGAAAATCAGGAGGATTTTGAAAAATTGATTCTTGCCTATGATTCCTCATTTCGAAAAGACAGTCCGTTTTATGTAAAACAGCTGGAACGAGAAGTAAAAGAAGACGGATATTCTTATCCGGCTATGATTTTTTACAAAAGGAGAAAAAACCGTGATTGAATATTTTGAACAGCTTTCAGACCAGGAAAAGGATCAGGTGAGACAGACCGTAGATCTTTTATACCGTCAGACATTTGTGTTGGAACGTAAGTATGATAAAAAAAGCGGAAGAATGGTATTAAACCGGGAGTATTCCATTTGTGAAAGCCATTTGGAGTTTTTAAAAGCATATTTTTCCATTGCAGGCATTCGTGTGGAAGAAAATATCCAGACAGGGATTATTTATATTCAGGGAAATCAATTGATTGGAGATAAATTATCCAGGCTTGCCACACTTTATATTTTGATTTTAAAGTTGATTTATGAAGAGCAAATGGCAGAGGCATCTTCCAGTGTTCATGTGTTTACCACGATAGCACAAATGCATGGAAGACTTGGAAATTTTCAGCTCTTATCGAAACAGCCATCTGTGACAGAAGTAAAACGCGCGATAGCAGTATTAAAACGTTTTCAAATTGTGGAACCATTTGATGTTATGGAAGAACTTTCTCTGGAAAGCAGAATCGTGATTTATCCCAGCATTCACATGGTTCTTATGGGAGATGATGTGCGTGCTTTGATCCGGATGTTTGGTGAGGAGGAAACAGAAGATGATACAGAATAATCGATTTGAGGCACTTTCCAGAATTTGTCTGAATAATTGGCATTATATTGATCGAAAAATTTTATCCTTTCATAAGGGGATTAATTTTTTTACGGGACATTCCGGAAGCGGAAAATCTACCGTTATTGACGCGATACAGATTCTTTTGTATGCCAACACAGATGGAAGGGCTTTTTTTAACAAAGCAGCAGCGGATGATTCTGACCGTACTCTTATGGAATATTTACGGGGAATGGTGAATATCGGAGACAACAATGAATTTACATATTTGAGAAATCAGAAATTTTCCACTACCATTGTGATGGAGCTGCAGCAGACAGATACAAACGAATATCAATGCATTGGTGTAGTATTTGATGTGGAACCGGCAGTCAATGAGGCAAACCGCTTATTCTTTTGGCATAAGGGTCCTCTTTTAGAGCATGGATACAGAACCCAGGGACGCACCATGGCGATTGAGGAAATAAAAACATACCTTCGTCAAAATTTTGAAAAGGAAAATTATTATTTTGGTCCCAGCAATGAGCGATTTCGGAAAAATCTGTATGATATTTATCTGGGCGGACTGAATATGGAACGGTTTCCCCAATTATTTAAAAAGGCAATTCCATTCCGCATGGACATGCGTCTGGAGGACTTTTTGAAGGAATATATTTTTATGGAAGAAAACATTCATATTTCTGATATGCAGGAAAGTGTCATGCAGTATGGGCGTATGAGAAAGCGAATCCAGGATACCAGGGAAGAAATCGGTGATTTGAAAAAAATTCAGGATGTCCATAAAAAATTCGTAAAGACAGAAGAGGACAGAAAACGGTTCCTGTACTTTGCCGATGCCATGGAAGTGAAAGCACTGCAAATGAAGGTGCAGACACTAAGGCAGAAAGAAGTGTTTTATCAGGAAGATTGCAAAAAACAAAAGGCAGATCTGAAAGAACTGGAGAATGCAATTGTTCAATTGGAAAAACATCGGGAAGATTTGGTGGGAAGAATTGCCCGTTCCGGATATGAAGATCTTCAAATACAGCTGGAAAATGAGGAAGAAATTTTAAAGCGCCTGAAGGAAAGTACAGAAAACTTTAATCAGACGGCAGCAGCACTTGCGGTATGGGAGGATGAAGAAGAAACACCAAACGAAGTGTTATGGGATATTGCCCGTTTCCAGAAAAAACAAATTACATCAGATGAATTGAATCGTTTAAAAACTGGGTTATCAGAGGTTCGAAAAGAGATCGAGGGCAGGAAACATGATGCACAGATTGAATTGAGGGAAAAACAAAAAAAAGAGAAAGAAATCCGAATCGAGTTAAAAGAATTAAAACAGGGGAGAAAAGCGTATCCGAAAGAATTGGAAGAGGCAAAAACGTTGCTTCGCAGGGGATTGAAAGAAAAGACAGGAAAAGATGTGGCGGTGGAAATCCTGGCTGATCTTTTGGAAATCAAAAGTGAGGAATGGAGAAATGCAGTAGAAGGTTACATGGGAAATCAGAAATTACTGTTGGTGGTGGAACCGGCATATGCATCTGAGGCTATGGAATTATATCAGACCCTGGATAAGAAAAAGTTCAGCAAAGTGGCGATATTGGATACAGAAAAAATAAGTAAAAAAGAATATCCTGTTATGGAGAATGCTTTGGCAGATGAGGTGGACAGCCGTTATACATTTGTAAAGGCATATATTCATTTTCTTTTGGGAAATGTGATGAAATGTCACTCTGTGGAAGAACTGCGTGCCACGAATATCGGAGTGACAACCGATTGTATGCTATATCACAGCTTCCGTCTGCAATATATAAACCCGGAAAATTATACGAGAAAAGCCTATATAGGAGAAGTCAGCACAAAGAAAAGAATTTGTCGTCTGGAAGAGCAGGAGATGCGTCTCCGTACGGAAAAGGAGCCTTTAGAAAAACAGATAAAAATCTGTGAAGAAAAGCTTAAGCTGGAATCTTTGCCTTATGAAACCGGAGTATATATGAAATGGATGGAAGATGCTTCTGCGGTATCCATCCGTGAAAAACAAAAGAATGAACTTCAAATAAAAGTAGATCAATTGCTGAAAGCGGATGTGGAAAGCTGGAAAGAAAAATTAAGTGAAATAAAACAGATCTGGGAAGAAAAAAAGAAGGCGAGAGATTTGTTGATTGCTGCCATCACCAAAACAGAACAGATGATGGGACAGACAAAACAGGACTACATGGAACAGGTGGAAGCGTTATCCCGGTTGGAACCGAATGTACTTCAGAATACCGCATGGTATGAAGAGGTTCATATATATTTGGCAGATAAAAAAGATCCCAATTATGAGCGTCTGCGTGCCAGCTTTTTTGGACGGGCAAATCGGGCGCAAAGCGAAGCAGATAAGATCATGGAAGAGCTTCGAAAGGTCAGATATGAATATCTGAAACGAAATCCCAATCGTTCGTTTTCTCTTGAAGGTGTGGATAATACAGAGTATGAAAACCTTTTGAAACAATTGCAGTTTCGGGATTTGGATCAGCTTCATCAAAAGGCAGATGAGCAGGCAAGAGAAGCGGTTCTGATGTTTAAGCAGGATTTTATTTATAAGATTCGAAGTGCTATCCGGGAAGCAATTCAGAGAAAGGATGAATTGAATGCAATCATCAGCAGTCTGGATTTTGGAAAAGACCGCTATCAGTTTGTGGTAGGAAAGAGTAAGGGACCGGATGGAAAATACTTTAATATGTTTATGGACGATGATCTGGATATCAATCCGGCATTTCTCACGGATTCTATGGAAAATCAAATGAACTTATTTACCATGGCCCATGAAAGCAGTTATGGGGAAATGATGAACGAGTTGATTGAGATGTTTATCCCACCGGATCATGCCAGCGCAGAAGAAGAGGAAACGGCCAGAAAAAATATGGAAAAGTATGCGGATTATCGGACATATTTATCCTTTGACATGCAGCAGATCATTGAGGGAGAGGAAACCATTAAAATTCGATTAAGTCGGATGTTACGTAAAAACTCAGGAGGAGAAGGACAAAATCCCCAATATATTGCTCTTTTGGCTAGTTTCGCGCAGGCTTATAAAATCGGATCCCAGGTAAATTCCAAGCAGAATCCTACGATTCGATTGGTGGTATTGGATGAAGCATTTTCAA
>JAPFDH010000102.1 GCA_026169045.1 Lachnospiraceae bacterium
GATAGTGTCAACATTTTTTCGCAAAAATAAATCTAGCCGTTTGGTAGTCGGCAGTCAACCGGCTATGATATCAGACAGCAGATCATTTTCTCCTTTGAAAAGATGATCCATGTTCATGTAACGTCTGGCTCCCCAGCTGGTTGCTGCTACATGACGCAGTCTGGCACATACGAGCATCAGAGCACTCTGACCATCGGGAAAAGCGCCGATTGCTTTTGTCCGGCGTTTGATCTCACGGTTGAGACGCTCAATGGTATTGTTGGTCCGGATCCGGGTCCAGTGCTGTGTGGGAAAATCCATATAGGTTAAGGTTTCTTCAATGCCATCTTCAACCTTTTGTGCAGCTTTTGCCAGTTTCATGGCTTTCAGCTTTTCGGCTACCTGGACCGCCTTTTCACGGGCGGCCTCCTTGCTCTCTTGAGAATGAATGGCCTTAAGCATAAGAGCTACCGCTTTCATCTTGTTTCGAGGTGTAACAGAAAAAATGTTCCTGTAAAAATGTACGGTGCAACGCTGATATCTGGCCTCCGGAAAGACTTCCGGGATGGTTTCCAGCATACCGAGATTTTTATCACCGATGATCAGACGTACGCCAGTAAGCCCTCGTTCTTTCAGCCATACAAAGAAAGAACGCCAGCTCTCACGATCCTCTTTCATACCCTCAGCAGCACCAAGGATTTCACGGCAGCCATCCTGACTGACACCGATTGCAACCAAAACGGAAACATTCTGGATCTCGCCGCCCCAGCTGCGTTTCAGGTAGACGCCATCTACATAAACATAGGGATATTCCCCGGAAAGCGGACGGGTACGCCAGGTTTCGATATGCTCATACGCCTTTTTATTCAGGTTACTGATTGTTCCGGGAGATACTTTCGTTCCCCATAAAGCTTCGGTGATATCTTCCACACGACGGACAGAGACACCTGCGAGATACATTTCAATTAACGCTTCTTCAACAGAAGATTCTCTGCGGCGGTAGCGTTCAATAATGGCTGTTTCAAAAGGAATGCCCTTGAGTTTAGGAACTTTCAGTTCTACTTCTCCTGCTGTTGTATGAAGATTTCGCTTATAATGTCCGGAACGATATCCCTGGCGCTCAGAGGAACGCTCATACTTTTCAGCGTTGACTAATTCATCTGCTTCCTTATCAAGCAGAGCATTTAGGGTTTCTTCGACACTGTTGCGGACAAGATCCTTTAAATCATGCTTTATTAAGTCTTCATTTAGCTGTATAATCTTATCAGACATGGTTCTATAGCCTCCTTTGATGGGTTTTGTTGTGGTGACTTAATTCTACCAAACGGCTATAGTCCATGTCTTTATTATTATGAAATTTTATTTTTGCGAAATTTATTATACGTCATC
>JAPFDH010000036.1 GCA_026169045.1 Lachnospiraceae bacterium
AATTCGTATATAGAATAGCATAATAATGATGATATTGGAAGGAAGGCAGATGGAAATCTGCCTATTTAGAATACAAAAAAATAGTATAGGAAATAGAATTCAATCTATGATACATTTCCTATACCATTTTTTATATATTTAGTGCAATTGACTCAGACCTAACTTAATGACATTGTGGTTCGCCAGGGCTTTTGCCTGTTTTAGTAGTTCGACTGTAGGCTAGGGTTGAGATGTTTCAAACGGTCTTTTTCTGTTCATCCATTGTGAGTGTTACTTTTCTAATAATAGCACCTCCTTTCGCAGGGAGTTATGATAAGCACATTTTTATTTATAGTTTGTTAGAATATTATAATATTTGTAATACATACATATACATTTAAATAAATAAAAATGTATTGAAAAAAAGAAGATAAAATGATATATTATAATACAAAGATAGTATTTACAGACAATGTTATTGTTTTATTAGACAATGAAAGTGAGGTATATGAATGAAAAAGCAGCAAGTTTTACTTACGCTATTGGCTTGTGGCGTTCTGGTCGGGGGAATAAAAGCGTTTGCTGGTTATGACAGTGCTGTTATGAGCAATAAAGGCTGTACAGCAAACATAGAATTAAACAATAGCACCGGTTCTGCGTATGCGAATACAAAAATGGTTTCGGCCGAAGGTTTAGGAACCGTACATTTGACTGTGAATGACCAGGTGGCAGGTGTTATTTCAACGTCTGTCAGTGAAATGGGAAGAAATGTGACACGTTCTTATATGGCATGGAGTGTGGGAGATATTGTAGGGGCAAATTCATTACATAGATTATATAATAATTTATTATCTCTTGTATTGACAGAAGGTTTACATGTATAAAAAAGTAACTGGATACAATTAAGTATAAAGAATAACATTGTCTGTAATTCTATTTCCGGTTAGGAATCGCTGAGATATAGAGAAAACTGAACAGGGGAAAAAGATGAATAAGAATATTGGGATAGTAGCTATTATATTGTGCTTAATGATGGGAACGACTGGATGTGATAAAGAAAAAGAGGAGATTGTAAACAGAACAATTGAAATAGAAACCGGACAGGCGTTGGAAGGAAACTATTCAGAATCAGAGAGAAGTTTGGAATACTATTATAAAGAGCTGAAAAAAGCGGAGTGGGGAGATCAATTCGATGTGCCGGATTTGGCATATTTAAAGCAATTTGATGATGAAAATCAACCAGGAACCTATGATGAATATTCGACAGAAGTATTGTATCAGTTTTATAATCGTTTTGGAGGAGATGCGGAGGGATTGGTTCATCAACTGGATATAGTGCAGGGAGGAATCATATTTTCCCGAGATGATCCGATTGCATATGAGTGGGCAATGGATGAAAGCCTCATATACCGTCTTATGGTTATGATCGTAGAAGGAGAAGAAGAAAAAACCAAACTGCAGATAGAAACGAAGAGTGGAGAAATTCTATGGGAAGAAGGCAATATTGATGAAAGTAACGTTTTCTATTTTCAGATAAATGGAAAGGCTGCGAAAGAGTGTGTGTTGACATGGATAAGTGACGGCGGAAAAGAGAGGGAAAACGGTACGGATAAAAATAGTCAGATGTGTTATATTCTGGTTCCTCTGTTGTCAGAAGAGGTGGAGCGTGTCGATGGCGGAAGCGAGATTCTCGTGCCGTAATTTTACTGTGAGGTATATAATGTGAGGTGCTTTGTATTGAAAAAAAGGAGGATTCGGTATTCAGCGTCCGCCATTTTTTTTATGGTTGGTATTTTGATTTCCTGTATTACTTTATTTGACTTGATGGGGATTTACAGTGATCTTCAGAATCAGGAGGAAGATGCTGATCAGTCGGTTTATCCGATTGAGGCAGTTATGAAAGTGGATTTAGGGAAAATGCAGGATATAGGTACATATAATCTTGATATCATTCTGCCTAGAGAGAGACTGGAGGAGATGCCGATCAATATTCAGTTGACAGATATTATGGTACCCTATAGTGAGGATGGGACAGTTGGAACCCTGCAGACCATATATTACCAAGGGATTTTATCTCGATTTCAGGTAGAATCCGGAAAACTTCCCGGTGAGGAATCCGGAATTTCGGGAATTGCTGTGGGTAGAAAAGAGAAGGATCTGATCCATACCGAAGCAGATGGCAGTCAGTACATATATATAAACCGATATGAAAAAATGAACGTGACAGGTATACTGGGCAGTGCGTCTTCTGACTATCAGGATCGTTTTCTCGTGGCAGATTATGATGCACTTTCAGAATCATTGAAACGGATGATTATGGAGAAGACAGGGGTTCTGGAACTTCATATTCAGATGGAAGAAGGCGACATAGATTCTAATGCGCAGGAATTGGCTGCGATTATCAGAAAATACGTTCCTGATGCAGAGATTACGGCGTCAGTAGTACCGAAAAATGGGAAAGGATTTATACATATTTACGATTCTCATGTATACTTTGCTGTATGGGTATATATATTTTGCATTGGTATTTTTTTGGTAGTATCCCGATTTTGGATCGCACAGAGAGAAAAAGAAATGGCAGTTCGCAAAGCATTTGGAATGAGCGGATGGCAGTTGGCGTGTTTGTTGATGCGCGAGAGTGGGAGTATGATTTTGGGGACCTTGGTTTTGTATGCGGTTCTGCATATGGCAGTACAAACGATATTGCCTGCCTGGATTCCTACGATTCGCATTAATGCAGAGAATCTGACGGCTCTTTTGGCATTTTTTATATTGACTATCATCTCCTGTGTGGGTATACCCATCTGGCGTTGTCGGCAAATTCAGCCATCAGTATTACTGAAAGAGTATGAAGATTAGGGCGGAGGATACGATGAAGTGGAGAATGTGTTTGGGATACGCGATCCGGACGATTCAGAAACGATATGGTTTGTTTCTGCTTAATTTTGCCGTATTGGCTCTGTGTTTTTATATTACAGATATGCTGGCGACCGATTATATCTATAAGGAAAAAACTGAAACCATGCAGATAGATATGATGCGGTTTCCGCCGGAACGTACCGGAAAATTATTATTTAATGAGGGGCTTAGTCTGGAAACGCAGGAAGAAATTGTGGAATATCAAGCTGAGACCATAAATATTTTACAGGAAATCCAAAGCATGAAGGAAATCGAGAGCTTTGGTTCATTTACGTACACGACGATGGAGTCGAAGAAACTATGGGAAAATGAGACAATCAGACAGTGGTATGCGAACGCTTACGGCGAGGTTCCGGATTGGGAAAGTGTGGGTATTCCAATCCTTCAGTTGAATGGAGAAGGAAAAGATTTGGGAACAATAGAACTTCAGGAGGGAAATCTGGAACAGTTTTTTTTGTCTCAGGAAGGGATATCTCCTGTTTTAGTAGGAGCGGATTTCTTAGGCATTGTGCAGGTGGGAGATATTCTTTCTCTAAAAAAATATCAGGATACGTCAGAAACGGAATTTCAGGTGATCGGTATTCTGAAAGAAGACAGTCATTGGTATGGAGAAAATGCTTTTTACTTAAGGGGACTGCAGACTTTGGATCGCAGTATGGTGATTCTTAATGATGAGGCGATTCCTATGCCATCTGATTATTTACTGAAACCGCAGGCAGAGTTTTATTTTTTGGTAAAAGAAGGATATCATTGCGAGAAAGTGATTGAAAATATCCAGAATTTGTTTCGAGAAAAGGGGGTTGTTGGAAGAGCGGGTATGGTGACAGAACTTTTGGATGATATGATGGATACCATGAATGAATCGCTTGAAAAACAAATGCAGTTTTGTGTTATTGTAATTATGGTGGCTTTTTTGTTTGTGGCAGTGCATCTGGTGATACAGATTTGGGAGAGAAAAAAAGAATTTGGAATCTGCTGTGCCTGCGGCATGAACAAAAAGGATTTGGCTGTATCTCTCTGCTTGGAAGAATTGATAATAGCGTTTCTTTCCTGGGGGTTAGTCTATGGACTACGGGGATGGGAACTTTATAAAAATGCGAATGGCCCATATATAATGGGAGATCCGCAGGAATCTTTTGATTGGATGATGCGGACAGTGCATGGAAGAGAAACCCTGATGATTGGCATGGGTCTTGTGATTGTGATTGCAGTTTTAGCATGGATGGTTGTGAGATGCGTTTTGCGGAAAACGGAGATCAGTATATTGGTACGTTAGAATGTGTTTGAAAGTTGCTCTTTTTCAATTCACTTCGTAGGAGGAAAATTATGATACGATTGGAAAATATCAGCAAAGTATATCAGCAGAACACCAATCCATCGATTGCATTGGAGAATATTTCGTTGACAATAAATCGAAGTGAAATGGTGGCTATTATGGGACCATCTGGTTCGGGAAAATCCACATTGTTGAATATCATCGGATGTATGGATACGGCTACATCAGGCTATTATTGGCTGGATGAGACAGAGGTAACAAAATGTAAGAAGGAAAAACAAGAGAAGATTCGAAAAGAAAAAATTAGTTTTGTTTTCCAGCATTTTGCTCTTATGGATCAATATACAGCTTTTGAAAATGTGGAAGTACCTCTAGTGGCGAGAAATGTTCGTCGAAAAAAAAGGAAGGAAGTCGTCGAGTTCTGCTTAAATGAGATGGGAATTTTAGAATTGAAAAAAAGATATCCCAGTCAGATGTCAGGTGGTCAGAAGCAGAGAACGGCCATTGCACGGGCAATTGCGGCAGGAACCCCCATCATACTTGCGGATGAGCCGACGGGGGCTCTGGATCAAAAGACCGGGCAGGAGGTAGTGGATGTGTTGAAGAAAATAAATAAATCGGGAACAACGGTTATTCTTGTAACCCATGATCTGGCTATCGCGAAGCAGGCTGGTAGAATTGTTTCTATTGTGGATGGCAAGATTGTAAATGATACGAAAGTAACCGAATAAGAGAATGCTATTTCATAATATATCCAGTGAAAAAAACGTGCAAGGTATTTTCGGATAGTTAGAGAATGTATAGGGGGCATTCAAAAATATCATGTATTTGATCTGTCAAGCGAAAATGAAAATGTTCCTAATTTTTTGTGTAGGATTATCATACATGTATAATAATTGGATATTTGAAAAGTGAGGATAGATTTCCTAATTAAATATGTTGAAAAATTTGGTGTCATGAAAGTTGTTGTCAAATATATGATTAATTGACAGTGTGTCCTATTTCATTTTATAATTAATCGTTCATATATGTACTTTGCCTCCATGAAAAAAGGGTTGTCAGAATATAGATTTCATGATAGAATTTATTGTTAGTGTATTTTGAATATCTAAAGAAAAGGAGCGAATATCATGTCAGGACATTCCAAGTTTGCCAATATTAAGCATAAGAAAGAAAAGAACGATGCGGCGAAAGGAAAAATCTTTACCAGAATCGGAAGGGAAATTGCTGTTGCTGTAAAAGAAGGCGGTGCAGATCCGGCTAATAACAGCAAGTTGCGTGATGTCATTGCAAAAGCAAAATCCAATAATATGCCAAATGATACTATAGACAGAAGTATTAAAAAAGCTGCCGGTGATGCCAACGCGGCAAATTATGAAGTGGCTGTTTATGAAGGATATGGACCAAATGGAACGGCTATTATTGTGGAAACCCTTACAGATAACAAAAACCGTACTGCATCCAATGTGCGTAATGCGTTTACAAAGGGCGGCGGCAATGTGGGTACTCCTGGATGTGTATCCTTTATGTTTGATAAAAAGGGACAGATTATTATTGATAAAGAGGAATGTGAGAAAGAGGCAGATGATCTGATGATGATGGCATTGGATGCCGGAGCAGAGGATTTTGCTGAGGAAGAAGATTGTTTTGAAATTGTTACAGATCCGGATGATTTTTCTAAAGTGAGAGAAGCTTTGGAGGAGGCTGGGATTGTGATGGCCAGCGCCGATGTGACGATGATTCCTCAGACATATGTAGAGTTAACATCCGAACAGGATATTAAAATGATGAATCGAATTCTGGATCTTCTGGATGAAGATGACGATGTTCAGGAAGTATATCATAACTGGGATGAATAATCAAAATTCTTAAAAACCAACATCTAATGGAATCACACAGAACTGAATGAAAATGGATATAAAAAGAGGGTAGCACGTAATTATTTTATTGAATAATTTTGTGTTACCCTCTTTTTATCAGCAATATTATATAGACTTAATATAGTTTCATGCTGGTTTTATTCAGGATAATGAAGGTTTTGCGCAGTAAGACAATTGAGAACTTCCATAAAATATTTACGCGCTTCGTAACGTGCCATTGGAAGGTTCATGTCCAAATAATTTCCGCAGGATTTCGGATCTGCACCAGGCACATCTCCTTCATATGAAGCGATAAAATCATATAGTTCACGAATAACGGGAACGATATCTTCGGATTGCAGATCTCCTGAGAAGATAACATAAAAACCTGTGCGGCAACCCATAGGGCCGAAATATATGGTTTTATCTTTATAAATGGGATGATTGCGCAAAAATGTAGCTCCCAGATGCTCGATTGTATGCATTTCAGCAGTGTTCATAACAGGCTCCTGATTGGGGACTTTCATGCGTAAGTCAAATGTTGTAACGATTTCATCATTAATGCGATCTTTACGTGAAACATAAATTCCTCTTTTTAAAGTCAGATGATTGACTTGAAAGCTTTCAATTTTATTCATGATACTACTTTCCTCCATTCCGAAGCGTATTTAAAATATATTATAGTAACGCTTTCGCATAATCAGCTCCATCAATACAGTGTAGCAGATTTTTCGGGCTTCTTCAATGGAATATTCTGATGTAAGATGGATTTTTAAAATGTAGTTTTTTAGTTTATGGTGATGATGTTTTTATGAAAATACATTGACAACTGATAGGGTAAAGATTAAAATATAGGTATCTGTGAGATAAGTTGAAATGGACAGGAAGTATCATTTTGTTTGTTTCTGCGTGGGTGTATTATGGTTTTATACTTCGTACTCACAAATTTATCAAGAAGGAGAGAAGTTATCATGAACAAAGAACAGGTTATCATGAACATGAAAGAAGAAGGCATTGTAGCTGTTGTACGTGCTGAAAATCAGGAACAGGGAGAAAAGATTATTGATGCTATCGTAGCCGGTGGAATTAAGTATATCGAAGTTACCATGACTGTGCCAGGTGCTGTAGATATCATTAAAGCATTGGCAGCAAAGTATAAAGGAACCGATGTTGTAGTAGGCGCTGGTACTGTACTGGATCCAGAAACAGCAAGAGCTGTAATTTTGGCAGGTGCTGAATTTGTAGTATCACCATCTTTAAATCCAGAAACAGTTAAGTTATGTAATCGTTACAGAATTCCTGTAATGCCAGGTGTTATGACTGTAAAAGAAGCTGTAGAAGCTCTGGAACTGGGTTGTGATGTAATTAAGGTATTCCCTGGTAATGCATTTGGTCCAGCCATCATTAAGGCATTTAACGGTCCGTTGCCACAGGCAAGATTTATGCCAACAGGCGGTGTAGATGTGGATAATGTAGGAGAATGGATGAAGGCAGGAGCTGTTGCTGTAGGTACAGGTTCCAATTTAACTGCTGGTGCAAAGAAGGGCGATTTTGCTGCTGTAACAGCAAAGGCTGCTGAATTTGTTGCTGCTGTTCGTAAGGCACAGGGTAAATAATTAAAAAATGATACATGCTTTTAAAGCACTTTGAGAATTGGTGCTTTAAAAATAAAATTTTGAAAATACATAAATTTTTGAAGGAGAATCATACAATGGCAAGAGTTATTACTATGGGTGAGATCATGTTAAGATTATCCACTCCAGGAAATGAAAAGTTTATTCAGGCAGATGAATTCGATGTAAATTATGGCGGCGGAGAAGCAAATGTAGCAGTTTCTTTAGCAAACTATGGTCATGATGCTGCATTTGTGACAAAGGTTCCACAGAATCCGATCGGTGAATGTGCTGTTGCTGCTCTTAGAAAATATGGAGTAGATACAAAGTTCATCGCTAAAGGTGGAGAAAGATTAGGAATTTATTTCCTGGAAACTGGTGCTTCCATGAGAGCTTCCAATGTTGTTTACGATAGAGCTCATTCTTCCATCGCTACAGCTGTTGCAGAAGATTTTGACTTTGATGCTATTTTTGAAGGTGCAGATTGGTTCCATTTTACAGGTATTACACCAGCTGTGTCTGATGCTGCTGCTGAATTAACAGAAGTTGCTTTGAAAGCAGCAAAGAAGCACGGCGTGACAGTATCTGTAGATTTGAACTTCCGTAAGAAATTATGGTCTTCTGAAAAGGCACAGAAGGTTATGACAAATCTGATGCAGTATGTTGATGTATGTATCGGAAACGAAGAAGATGCTGAAAAAGTTCTTGGATTTAAGCCAGGTAATACAGATGTTACCAGTGGTGAACTGGAACTGGCTGGTTATGTTGATATTTTCAAGCAGATGGTTGAAAAGTTCAATTTTAAGTATGTGATCAGCTCTTTAAGAGAAAGTTATTCTGCATCCAATAACGGATGGTCTGCTTGTATTTATTCTCGTGATGATAAGGAATTCTATCATTCTAAGAAGTATACTATCAATCCTATCGTTGACCGTGTTGGTGGTGGTGATTCCTTCGCAGGTGGTGTAATCTGTGGCTTCCTGGATGGAAAGGATTACAAGACAGCTTTGGAATATGGTGTAGCTGCTTCTGCTCTGAAGCATACTATTCCTGGAGATTTCAACCTGGTATCTCGTGCTGACGTAGAAAACTTAGTTGGTGGAGACGGTTCCGGACGTGTTCAGAGATAATTTTTCATAAGAATATAACCCCTGTTTTTCATTGTGCTTTGACATGGTGAAAAGCAGGGGTTTTTATTTGCGCGTAGACAATGAGCCGTGCGCGGATGCTTGCATACGCATACGGCGACTGTCCGCGAACGTGAGAGACTCGCAAAATGTGTTTCGTATTGTTGTTAGAATAATTATTCTGAGAAAAAGAATCCGAACATTGCAACATAAAAAAAGTAAGAGTATGATAGATAGAAAAATAACTTGAAGAATTATGAGACAAGGAGTGAGGGGAATAGATGAGAAAACCTAAAAAGAGAAAAGATGTTTGGATAGACTGGGCAGTGGAATTACAGTTTTTGGCACAGGTAGGTTTAACTTATACAAAAGATCCGTTTGATAGAGAGAGATTTACACGAATTAGGGAAATTTCAGCAGAAATGATTGCTCATCAAAGTGATTTGCCATTGGAAAAGGTAAAAACTTTATTTTGTAATGAGACAGGTTTTCAGACACCAAAGTTAGATACAAGAGCTGCCATATTTGAAGATGATAAAATTTTATTGGTAAAAGAAAAAAATGGAACATGGTCTCTTCCGGGAGGTTGGGTGGATGTCAATCAGTCAATTCGCTCCAATACAGAAAAGGAAGTATGGGAAGAAGCTGGGATTATGGTGAAAGCTGTTCGACTAATTGCGTTACAGGATAGAAACCAGCATAATTTGCCTCGATACGCCTACGGAATTTGTAAGGCATTTGTCTTATGTGAGATAATTGGAGGAGAATTCCAGGAAAATATTGAGACAGTGGATAGTGGCTATTTTGCATTGGATGAATTGCCGGAACTGGCAGAAGAGAAGAATACGAAAGCACAGATTGCTATGTGCTTTGATGCCTATATGGATGGTAATTGGATGGTGAAATTTGATTAAAAAAGAAAAGGGTAATTTATCTATTTGGGATATGTTTCAGTTCCCCAATAGATAAATACCCTTTTCAATTATTGTTTTTGTTTGTTGTTATTGAAGGGCTTCTGTCAATGCTACAAGAGCTAAAGATTGTCCGTATGCCATAGGCGCGATAATAATATTTTTGTAATGATCTGCATCATATCCCATGCCGGTACCACCGGAAACATTTAATACCGTACCATCTTCAGAAACGTTTTCACAGATAGCATTTACAGCCTTATCAGCACATTCTTTGTAGATTGGATCTGTCAGAATTCCTAATTTAATTCCTTTTAAGATACCTGCTGTAATACCTGCTGTACCGGATACTTCTTCGTAACTGGTATCGTCTGTCAGTACGGTGTGCCATAATCCGTCTTCAGCCTGTAGTTTTACGAGAGCATCCACCTGAGCTTTGAATTTGTCTACTAAGTAGGACTTGAACTCAGGATCCATACTGCCATGGAATGCTTCAATATAATCAATGATACCAAATGTAAACCAGCAGTTACCACGGCACCAGAAAATGCCACCAAAATTATTTTTTGCATCAAAGGTATAACCATGATAGAAAAGACCGGTTTTATCATCGCAGAGATATTGAATGTGTTTCTTTACCTGATAGATTCCTTCATCGATCCAATCCTGTCTGCCATATTTCTGACCCATCTTATTTAAGAATAAAACAGTCATAAAGAGGGTATCGATCCACATTTCATTTTCATTTAAACGAACACCTAAACGATCACCGATGGCACTGGTTACATGCTGAAAAACCCCTTCATCTGTTCGCGGAAGACGTTTCATAAGCCAGTCTACACGGTCAAGACAAAGCTTTTCATATTTCGGATCGTTCCATTTATCTAACAAATCAACCAGCGGAAGATAAGGGGCTGTGGTGTTGATATTGCGGGATGGTAAACCGATTTCAAGGTTTGTTTCGTACCAATTTTTTAAAAATTCATCAAAACGTCCGTCTTTTGTGTGTTCTTCCAATTTCATTAAACCGTAGAGACCAACACCCTGAGGCCAATCCCATTCCTGGATACCAAAATCACGGACAATCATTCCTTTTTCCTGTGTATTCTTATCGGACAAATCACCTTCAACTTCCGGTGCGCCCAGATTCATCAGCTTGTTTACTACCAAGTCGATTTTCTTTAAAAGTACATCATTGGAAACTCTCATATTTTATTACTTCCTCCTGTATCTGTGTATGATAAACCAATTGGAAAATTGTGATTTCTTTTCAACAAAAGGTTTATCATACACAGTATATCAGATATTAAGAGCGCTCGCAATATCGGCGGCTTGTTTTCTGGAAATTTGTTGATCCAGGCGTGCTGTAGAGTCAATCAAACCTAAATAGAAGGCAGCACGGACATAATCTCTTGCCCAGTCATGACATACAGCATCCAACGGACAGGAGGAGGGAATGGAAATAGATTTTCGGCATTTATAGCCACAGATACAAATACTCAGATATTCTTCCAATGTAATAGGGGATAAAGGAAATATTTTTCCGTCTTTTGTCAATGCCGGATCAATCATCCCATTTTGGTAAGCACATTCTACGGTTCCGGCATACCATTCGTGTCCCACTACATCATTATACATATCGTTATAAACATTGGTAGGAAAAAAATGCGCAGCTTGAATGATAAAGGACAATGCATCCGTTCTTGTGGCAAGTGCATCGGGCCGTTCCAGATTTTTGAAAAGGGTGGTATCATTTTTTGTGTTATCAAAATCCTTTGGCGGCTTTTTGGCTTCTATTTTTTGCGGCGGGCAAAAATCAGCATGATTTTCCTTTATTAATGAGGCGATTTTAGAATAAGGAAATTGTGTCAGGTTATGTTGAATTTCTTCGGCAATGAAACCTGCCATGATATAACCGCCATAATCATTTGTGTGTGTATAATCACCGGGATAGAAATATCGTTTTCTGTCCTCCAGACCACCGTCTAGAATAAAATCTGTACTGCGTCGATTTAAATCTAAAACAGGAATGTGATATTCTTTACCGATTTTTCGGCATTCTTCCGCGTAATCTTTTAATAGATCGTTATAACTGCCATCTCCTTTCCAGGTGTTTCTTGCCAGAGGAGTGACAATGACAGGATACGCTCCTTTTTCTTTTACTTCTTTAATATATTGTATGATATTTTCTCTGTAACCACCATTATATTGAAGGTGAGATAATTTTTGATCATTGTGTGCAAATTGTATAAAATAGAAATCTCCAGGACGGATCGTTTCCATAACAATGGAATAGTGACCTTCCTTGCGGAAACTTTCTGTTGTAAGACCACTATGGGCGTGGTTTGCAATGGCAATTTCCGGTTTCAAATATAACGAAAGATCCTGTCCCCATCCGTTGTAGCATTGTTCCGGTGAATAAGGATAGGAACCGGACTGATCCGTAACAGTGGAATCACCGGCAATATAAATAGTAGGGATATCTGCTGGAGAAATAGAAATAGAATGCAGATGAAGTCCGTCTCCAATTAAAGTGATATCAATGGAACGATCCTCGAAACGGGAGTGATAGCCTCTGGGGATAATATCGGTTACATTGATAGTTACAGTGACAATATATTGTTCATTTTTTTGTACATCCGATAAAAAAGCTAAGCGTCTTCTCCCTGTGAAAATCATAGCGTTTTTGATATCTTTCTGAGAAGAAAAAGTGATGGTGACAAGATAGTTGCCGCTTTTTGGGACGTTTGATTTAAAGATAAGAGGGATCCGATCCCATGTATCGGAAGTTGAATTACCATGATGGATGAAACAGGAAGTTTCGTCATCAGATATGGAAATAAGATTTTGGTTTTGAAGCCAGTAATATGGTTCAAAGGCAGAATTTAGTTCGGCAATTTGAAGATCAGGAGATTGGTTCCTGTTTTGATCAGTGACAAATCCATAGCCGTTTTCTTTGGAATATAGAACAGATGAATGAATATAATTTTGTCCAAATCGGTATGTAAGCTGGTTCATGAAAATTCCTCCGTTTTTTTCTTCTGTCTGAAAGTGAAATGCAGTTACCCGCATATGTAGGTTATTTACTTGGGTATTATATAAAATTTGATTGAGAATACAAGATTTAGAATGTAATTAGGTCAAAAATGCAAAGTTTTTATTCGTGAATGGATTGAATTGATACGAATTTAAAGGTATCATATACAATGCAAAAGAAGAGGAATCTACCTATTCATTAAAAGAGTAGATATGGTGTACTGCAAAAGTTAAGACATAATGGCACAATTTGTGGGGCATTTACTGCGGAATAAAGTTAACAGGAGGAAAAAGAAATGGCAGATTTTACACAGGGTAGTTTTACGCTTCCAGGAGAAGCCGTATATGAAGACCTTACACTTCGTATGGCAAAAAAATGGGGAGCGGATGTAATCCGTGATAGTGATGGTACAAAACTTTCTGATGAAATTACAAGTGCAGGATACGGAATTTATTCCACTATTTGTATTATTCGTGCAGATAATGCATGGGCAAAGAATAATATGGATAAGCTTCAACAGAACTTTCTTATGAGTATTCCGGTAGTGGCAGAGTCAGATACAGTAGTGATTCCGCTGATGCAGGGATATTTTAAGGAGCAGTTCCTTGTAAATAAAAAGGATGATCCAAAGGAATTTTGGCAGGTTTTTGACCGTACAACAGGAGAAGAAGTATCTTTAGATCAGTGGAGTTTTGATCCTGTAAATGAGACAGTAACTGTGACAGGAATAACACCATGGCATAAGTATACAGTAAACTTTTTGGCTGTTCGTATTTGGGAAGAAATTTCCATGTATAATCATATTACAAATGATTGGGGTGATAAGGAACATTTGATGGCTACAGAGCCAAGATATCCGGAAACACAGGAAAATATGCTGCGCTGGTTGAAGGATTGGTGCGAAAAAAATCCTGATACAACTGTAGTTCGTTTCACTTCCATGTTTTATAACTTTGCTTGGTTCTGGGGAGATGATTTGAAGAATCGTTCTCTCTTCAGTGATTGGGGTTCTTATGCAATGACTGCAAACCCAATGGCTTTGCGCGAATTTGAGAAGGAAAAAGGATACAAAATGACATCGGAAGATTTTGTGAATGGAGGAGAATACACATCCACTCATAATGTTCCAAGTAAAAAGTATCGCGAATGGATGGATTTTATCAATCGTTTTGTTGTAGAGTTTGGTAAAAAACTGATTGATTTGGTTCACAGCTATGGAAAGAAAGCATATGTTTTCTATGATGACAGCTGGATCGGAGTAGAACCATATGGAGAACGCTTTAAAGAGTTTGGTTTTGATGGAATTATCAAATGTGTATTTAATGGATTTGAAGCTCGTCTTGGCGGAGGCGTGCAGGGAGTAGATGCTCATGAGTTACGTTTCCATCCATATTTGTTCCCAACAGGACTGACCGGGGAACCTACATTTGCACCAGGAGGAAATCCAAAGCTGGATGCCAGCAAATATTGGGTTAATGTAAGACGGGCTCTGCTTCGTAAACCGGTAGATCGTATCGGCTTAGGAGGATATCTTCATTTAGTAGAACCTTTCCCGGATTTTTGTGATTATATTGAAGAAGTGGCAAATGAATTTCGTCTGTTAAAAAGTTTTAATGCCAGCGCTGAACCATATACGGTAGATGGAAAAGTGGTTGTGCTTACAGCTTGGGGATCTCTGCGTTCTTGGATCTGTAGTGGCCATCTGCATGAGCATCCGGAAATTGATTTGACAAATATGTTGGAGTCTTTATCCGGTTTGCCGTTAGATGTAGCATTTATGAGCTTTGATGATGTGCTGGAACATGGAATTCCATCTGATACAAAAGTTATTATCAATGCCGGTTGGCAGGGATCCGCATGGAGTGGCGGTGATTATTGGAAGAATGGAGAGCTGGTAGCAAAACTGACTCAGTTTGTAGCAGAAGGCGGCGGATTTATCGGTGTGAACGAACCATCAGCTGTAAATGCAAACGGTACATATTTCCAGTTAAGCCATCTTTTAGGTGTTGACCGTGATCTGGGTTCTAAAAAATGTATTGGAAAATATCAGTACACTGTGGAAGAAGACAACTTTGTTATGGAAGATACAAAAGCGATTGGAAATTCCATGAAGGTTGTAGAGGGAATTTATGTATTGAATAAAGATGTAAAAGTTTTGGCTGAAAAAGATGGAACACCTGTAATTACCTTAAATCATTTTGGTAAGGGATGCGCTATGTATCTGTCATCCTTCCGTTTCTCATTAGAAGCAACTCGGTTCCTGATGCGTGCCATTTGCGAAGTAAGCCAGAATACGGATGCCATGAAATTGTATGTATGCGATAACTTGAATACAGAATGTGCATATTATCCGGCAATTGATAAGTTGGTTGTTATTAATAATACAGGAGATGTGCAGAAGGCAGTTATTAATACGGAAAAGGGTAGCGTAGAAGTGACTTTGGAGCCTTTTGCGACACATATTCAATAATTAAGAAGATCAATAATTAAGAAGAGGTGACAATATGTTAAAGATCAATTATGACAAAGATCATGTTTTGAATGTAATGGACAGTGTAGTTAAGAAGACAATGAACATGGATTTAACTTGGGATTGGCCATGTGGTGTTGCGTATTACGGAATCACAAGAGCATATGAGGCGACGGGAAAGCAGGAGTATATTGATGCTCTTATTGAACGTGTGGATGAATATATCGAACTGGGACTGCCAGATTGGAATGTAAACACCTGTGCTATGGGGCATACGATGATTACTCTTTATGAAGTAACCGGAGATCAAAAATATTGGGATATTGTTATGAGTAAGGTGGATTATCTGAGAAATCGTGCTCTTCGTTTCGGGGATCATGTTTTGCAGCATACGGTTTCTTCAAAAAATGATTTCCCGGAGCAGTGTTGGGCAGATACATTGTTCATGGCTGCATATTTCCTTCTCAGAGTTGGGGCAAAGTTAAAAGATCAGGATATTATCAATGACGCGTTGAATCAATATTATTGGCATATCCAGTACCTTCAGGATAAAACAACAAGTTTGTGGTATCATGGATATAATAACATTAATAAGGACCATATGTCTGGTTTCTACTGGGGAAGAGCAAATGCATGGGCTGCTTATACCATGTCCCGTGTTGGAAAAACAATAGAGGCACCTTACTTATATCCTCAGTTTATGGATGTGGATTGCTCTTTACGTGACCAGCTTTCCGCATTAAAAGTAGTACAGGATGAAGATGGCTTGTGGCATACAATTCTGGATGATCCGGAATCCTATGGTGAAGTTTCTGCTACTGCCGGAATTGCAGCAGCCATGATCACAAATGGAAATCCACTTCATACAAAATATATCCAGAAAGCGGTAGACGGTGTTTTGGCTAATATTTCTGAAGATGGAAGAGTGTTAAATGTATCTGGCGGAACTGCAGTAATGAAGGATCGTGAAGGATACCGCAATGTGCCAAAGGCATGGATCCAGGGATGGGGACAAGGTCTTGCATTGGCTATGCTGGCTGCTTTGATCCGTACATGTTAAAAAAATAAAGCAAAGTGAGGGAATGGCATGAAGACTTATAAGAATCCATTCCTAATAGAACGTGCAGACCCTTTTATTGGAAAAGGGTCTGTATGTTTTATGGGAACAGAAAAAGAATATTATTTTTTTACCGCCTCATATCCTGCTGTAGGTGATGTGGAACACGGATACGATAGAATTATTCTGCGGCGTGCCTCAACGGTAGAAGGGCTTTCCTGTGCTGAAGAGGTAACTGTTTGGGAAGCACATGAAGATGGAGAGTTTTGCTATCATATATGGGCTCCGGAAATTCACAAAATCGGCGGAATCTGGTATATTCTTTTTACAGCAGCACCGAAAAGCGACCGTTGGCAGATTCGCCCATGTATGCTTCGCTGTGTGGATGAGGAAAAAATGATGGAGAAGTCTGGATGGCAGGAAATTGGTCATGTGAAGGCTTTAAAAGAGGATCATTTTTCTTTCCGTGAATTTTCCCTGGATATGACATATTTGGAGAATAGAGGGAATCATTATATGGCATGGGCTCAAAAAGGAGAGAAATCCAATATTTATATGGCAAAAATTCGTCCGGAAACACCATGGCAGCTGGATAGCATGCCAATCTTATTGACAACACCGGAATATCCCTGGGAAATTGTGAATGAAAAAGTAAATGAAGGCCCCTTTTTCTGGAAAGAGAACGGACGTATTTATCTGTTCTTTTCTGCTTCCGGTACAGGTTCAGAATATTGTGTAGGATGTATGTATGCCGAGGAAGATTCTGATTTGATGGATTGTTCTTCCTGGAAGAAATTGGATCATCCCATTTTTTCCACAGCGGATGTACCTGACGAATATGGGCCAGGACATAATTCTGTAGTGAAAGATGAAGAAGGTACGACATTATTTGTTTATCATGCCCGTCCGTCTGAACATGATAAAGGAACATGTGGCTATTCAAACTGTCATCCTTTATATGATCCATGTCGACATACGAGAATACGCAGATTAATATGGGATGAGGAGAAACTTCCCAAAGTTCTGTGATTGATAAAATAAGAGCGTATATCATTTTGTGATATACACTCTTATTTTTTATGGAAAATATAGAAAACGTAATGATTTCTTTATGACCGC
Organism: Lachnospiraceae bacterium; assembly: GCA_026169045.1. GTDB lineage: Bacteria > Bacillota > Clostridia > Lachnospirales > Lachnospiraceae > Fimimorpha. Next base: position 17,368 of record JAPFDH010000036.1, read on the forward strand.
TGATATACCTGATAATGGCAGGAGGAAAGAATCTCACTGGCTTTCTTACAAGAATTTTCATCATAAAATTCTATTTTCAGAACACCTTCTTCAAATTCGCGGTTATGAATGATTCCTATATTCTTGATATTCAGTTGGTGGACAGACAGGGTGGTGGCGATAGTAGCAATTGCACCTGCTTGATCAATTATATCACAGTATATGGAATATTCCTTCGGGAGCGCTCCGCTGCGATGATCTTGAAGGGAATTGCGGTATTCGCCAGATTCTTCAAATAGATTATGAATTGCAGAATGATCAGCATCCTCCAGATCCTTTAATATTCCATTTAAAGAGGTGATATATTTTTTTAAGATTTGTGTTAAGTTTGTTCTGTTTTCCATGCAAATCTGTTCCCACATAACGGGCGAAGAGGATGCAATACGAGTAATATCTTTAAAGCCGCCAGCCGCCACCTGTTTCATAATTTCATCTTTTGTATCGGAATCCCGAACCAAATTAACGAGAGCCGAAGCAATGATATGGGGCAAATGGCTGATAGCAGCCACAACCTGATCATGTTGTTTCGGATTTAATATAAGGGGGATAGCTCCCATATCCGATACCAGTGCCTTTAATTGTTCGATATCTTCCGGTTTGTTTTGGGAAGTGGGTGTGATTACATAATAAGCATTTTCTAAAAGAAGTCCACTGGAGGCTTCATAACCGGTCCGCTCCGATCCTGCCATAGGATGACCGCCAATAAAACATTCTTCCATGGAAAGGGAAGACACAGTATCATGAATATTTTCTTTTGTGCTTCCCACATCAGTAATGATACATCCTTTTTTTACAAGCGGTTTTAATTCTTTTAGATAATTTGCATTACATGTTACGGGAGTACATAAAAATATGTAATCACAGCAGGAAAATTTGTTGTCTACATGATCCCATATCTGATCGATGGTGTGTTCGTTAAGAGCTTTTTCCAGAGAACTTCGTGTTCTGGAATAGGCAGCTAAATGATATTCCGGATGAGATGAACGAATGGATTTTGCAATAGAACCGCCAATAAGACCGAATCCAATAAAACCAATGGTTTTCATAACAAAAATATCCTTTCTAAAATACTCTTCCCGCCAAAGCAGCATAGGGCTTTAGTTCCTTGCACAGTTCTTCAAATTGCTCAAATGTTAAAGATTGTGGGCCATCCGACAGGGCATGTTCGGGACAGGGATGGGTTTCTATCATGAGTCCGTCCGCTCCTGCAGCGACAGCAGCTTTTGCCAGTGGGGCAACATAGGCACGTACACCTGTGGCATGGCTTGGATCGACAACAATGGGAAGATGTGTTTTGGTGCGTATCACAGGAACAGCACTTAAATCAAGTGTATTTCGTGTAGCAGTTTCATAAGTCCGTATTCCTCGTTCGCACAGAACTACATTGTAATTTCCTTCAGCGATAATATATTCGGCAGCATTTAACCATTCATCGATGGTGGAAGAAAGACCTCTTTTTAATAGGACAGGAAGATTCGTCTTGCCAGCTTCCTTAAGTAACTCAAAATTCTGCATATTACGTGCTCCGATCTGAAGCATATCTACATATTTAACAGCAGCCTCTATAGCTTTGGCACTGGTTACTTCGCATACGACAGCAAGTCCTGTTTCTTCTCTTGCTGTTTTCATATAACGCAATCCTTCTTCTTCCAATCCCTGAAAGGAATACGGAGAAGTACGCGGTTTATATGCACCACCCCGCAAAATATTTGCTCCTGCAGCTTTGACGGCTTTTGCAGTAGCCAATAACTGTTCTTCACTTTCAATGGCACAGGGACCGGACATAAGCGTTAAATTTCTGGGACCAATTTCTGTAGAACCGACGCGAACGGAAGTCGGATCCGGATGAAACTTTTTATTTGCCAATTTATATGATTCTGTGACTGGAATTATTTTGTCAACTCCATTGGCAATTTCCAGATTTGAGTCATTTAAGTGACTTTTATCTCCGACGACTCCAATAATCGTAACTTCTGATCCCACGGAAAGATGGGCAGTCAGGCCTTTTGCTTCAATTATTTGAATAATATGATCCACATCCTGTTTTTTTGCCTGTGGTTTCATTACAATAATCATTAATCAGATTCCTCCATGATAAATAAATTGTTTTTTCATAAAAAATAGACTAGGAAATCAAATGTAACTTCAGTTGGATAAAGTGTTATTTGATTGTGAAGTTAATGTCTGGTTTTCATTTTAGTACGTAATATTTCTTTTGTCAACGCTTTTTGCTTTAAAGCGTAACGCCTTAAAGCGAGAAAATACAATAAGAATAGTAAAGAATAGCATCTTGCCTATACTTATTTCTAAAAAAGAAATAGAATCTACACAACATTATGAAAAATTAGGAAACGAAACCATAAAAAATTGATAAATTGCATATTTATATTGCAAGTTTGATGAAAATTTAGTATAATATCGATATGCAAGTTCCATTGTTTGGGAACAATCCTGACCGGATGAAATCGCATATAATAATAGAGCATTGGAGGAAGGCAAGATGAACATTTATGAAACAAAACAGATTCGTAATGTAGTTGTATTAGGGCACGGCGGCTGCGGAAAAACAACGATGGTCGAAGCCATGGCATATGTGACGGGTGTCACAAACCGCATGGGAAAAGTTTCAGATGGAAATACAATTAGTGATTTCGACAAAGAAGAAATCAAGCGTTTATTTTCCATAGGTACATCTATCGTTCCCGTTGAGTGGGAAGGTATTAAGATTAATTTATTGGATACTCCTGGATACTTTGATTTCGTTGGAGAAGTGGAAGAAGCTTTAAGTGCTGCCGATGCAGCGATTATTGTTATAAATGGAAAATCTGGAATTGAAGTAGGAACACAAAAAGCATGGGATTTTTGTGAAAAATATAATTTGCCCAGAATGTTTTTTGTAACCAATATGGATGATGATCATGCGTCTTTCCGTGAAGTGGTCGTGAAATTAAGTGAAATGTACGGAAGACGAATTGCACCATTCCATATTCCGATTAGAGAAAATGAAAAATTTGTGGGATTTGTAAATGTTGTTAAGATGAAAGGCCGTCGTTTCATCAATGACACAAGTGATTATGAAGAATGTGATATTCCGGATTACTCAGAAAAATACCTGACTATTAGCCGTGAAGCCTTGATTGAAGCGGTGGCGGAAACAAGCGAAGAGTATATGGAACGTTATTTCGCTGGAGAAGAATTTACATATGAAGAGGTTTCCAGTGCACTGAGAGAACATGTATTGGACGGACAGATTGTTCCTGTATTAATGGGATCCGGTCTTCATGCACAGGGATCCAGAATGTTGTTGATGGCGATTCAGAAATATTTCCCATCACCGGATATGTGTTCCATTTATGGAAATGATGTTTCCAATGGAGAAATGGTGATCTTAAAGTATGATTGTACGAAACATGTTTCTGCTAAAGTGTTTAAGACAATAGTGGATCCTTTTATCGGAAAGTATTCTTTAATTAAGGTAGTGACGGGTGTTTTAAAAGCAGGGGACACTATTTATAATGTAAACAAGGAGACAGAAGAGAGAGCTTCTAAGCTGTATGTTCTTCGCGGAAAAGAACCAATTGAAGTGACAGAGCTTCATGCTGGTGATATTGGTGCATTGACCAAAATTGATAAGTTGTCAACCGGTGATACGATAGCACCAAAGGGAGCTACGGTTATTTATAATCCACCTGAAATCTCTACCCCATACACATATAAGAGTTATAAGGGAAAGAACAAAGGTGATGATGATAAGATTGCCAGTGCATTAGCTAAGATTATGGAAGAAGATTTGACATTGAGAAGTGTAAATGATGCGGAAAATCGTCAGACACTCTTGTATGGAATTGGCGATCAGCAGCTAGATATTGTTGCCAGCAAATTACTTAACCGCTATAAAATAGAAATTGAACTGAGTAAACCTAAATTTGCTTTCCGTGAAACTATCCGTAAAAAAGTAAAAGTACAAGGAAAACATAAAAAACAGTCAGGTGGTCATGGACAGTACGGAGATGTATGGATGGAATTTGAGCCATCCGGTGATTTGGAAAAACCATATGTATTTGAAGAAAAAGTTGTAGGTGGTGCTGTTCCGAAGAATTACTTCCCAGCGGTAGAAAAGGGACTGCAGGAATCTGTGCTGAAAGGACCTTTGGCAGGATATCCGGTTGTAGGTGTGAAGGCTACTCTTGTAGACGGTTCATATCATCCGGTTGATTCTTCAGAAATGGCATTTAAAATGGCAACGATTCTGGCATTTAAAAAAGGATTTATGGATGCATCGCCAGTTTTATTGGAGCCTATCGCATCACTTAAAGTGACAGTTCCAAATCAGTATGCCGGTGATATTATGGGAGATCTGAATAAACGTCGTGGCCGTGTTCTTGGTATGGATCATATTCCAGGAGGAAAACAGACGATCACAGCAGATATTCCGATGTCAGAACTGTATGGATATTCTACTGATTTGCGCTCCATGACCGGTGGAAGTGGAGAGTTTGAATATGAATTTGTCCGTTACGAACAAGCGCCAATGGATATTCAGAATAGAGAAGTGGCTGCTCGTGCCGAGATGGATAATTAAATAAAATAATTTTTTAATGGACATAAATATAAAAGTCCGCCGCTTAATACATAATTTGCTAAGCGGTGGACTTTTTAATTTACGCGCAGACAGTCGCCGTGTGCGGATGTTTGCATACGGCGACTGTCTGCGAACGTGAGAAACTCGCAAAGCGTGTTTCTCATCGTTATGATTATTTGTTAATATTGCTCAATTTGTTTACTGCACTGATTAATGCTGCCGCAGAAGCTTCGATGATATCATTGCGAATTCCTGCGCCCCAGTAAACATTTCCATTCTGATCCTGAATACCCACATAAGCACATGCCTGAGAATTGGAACCGCTTTGAAGTGCATGCTCTTCATATGTAATTAAGGAAAAGTGAACATCAAAATGGCGCATGATAGCATTGCTAATGGCATCCAAACGGCCATTTCCGCGTCCGTGATATATTTTCATGACACCATTTCGCTGAATGGTTATTTCTGTGCTGATTCCATTATTTTGGATAAAATGAACTTCCTGCAGACAAATAGGTGATTCGATATTGATATACTGTTCCTGGAAAACCTGATATACTTCAGCTGCTGTAAGTTCCTTATGCTGATGATCGGATACATTTTTAACAGCATATCCCACATCTTCACGCATTTTTGCCGGGAGATTAAATCCGTATTTTTGTTCCAGAAGATATCCGATACCACCTTTTCCGGACTGAGAATTGATGCGGATGACGTCACCGTCATATTTACGACCAATATCCTTTGGATCAAGAGGAAGATAAGGTACCGTCCATTCCTGGCAATTATGTTCTTCTCTCCATTTCATGCCCTTTGCTATAGCATCCTGGTGGGATCCTGAGAATGCAGCAAAAACCAATTTTCCAGTATAGGGAGAGCGTTCATACACATGCATATTTGTCAGTCGTTCATAAGTTTCTGTGATGGATGGGATATCAGAAAAGTCTAATTCCGGATCAACTCCATGGGTAAATAAGTTCATGGCAAGAGTAATAATATCTACATTTCCGGTACGTTCGCCATTTCCAAACAGAGTTCCTTCGATACGATCAGCACCGGCCAAAATACCCATCTCAGCATCGGAAATTCCGCAGCCGCGGTCATTATGAGGATGGAGAGATACAATGATACTGTCTCTGCGGTTTAAATTTTTGCACATGTATTCCACTTGGCTGGCATAAACATGAGGCATTGACATCTCAACGGTACTGGGAAGATTTATGATTACTTTTTTATCCGGAGTTGGTTCCCAGATATCGATTACCGCATTACAAACTTCCAAAGCATATTCCGGTTCTGTTCCGGTAAAGCTTTCAGGAGAATATTCAAAAAGGAAATTGCCTCCATTTTCGGCAGCCAGTTGTTTTAAAAGTTTGGCACCATCCACGGCGATTTTTAAAATTTCTTCTTTGGACTTTTTAAATACCTGTTCTCTTTGAGCAAAGCTGGTAGAATTATACAGATGAACAACGGCCTGTTTGCAACCCTTTAAAGATTCGAATGTTTTTTTGATGATATGTTCTCTGGCCTGAGTCAGTACCTGAACGGTGACGTCATCAGGAATCAAATTTTCTTCAATCAGTGTTCTGAGAAATGTATATTCTGTTTCTGATGCTGCTGGAAATCCTACTTCAATTTCCTTAAATCCTACTTTTACAAGTAATTTGAAAAATTCAATTTTCTCTTCCAGACTCATGGGAACAATTAAAGCCTGGTTTCCATCGCGCAGATCTACACTGCACCATTTTGGGGCCTTTTCGATATATTCTTTTTTTGCCCAATCCATACATTCCTGTGGCGGCATATAATATCCGCGTTTGTACTTATGAAAATTCATAATAAGCCTCCATTTCTGCGCTTGATTGTGAGCGCGTACATCTTAATACGAGTTAAGAAGTCAAAGATTGTATTATAGAGAAGAAGCTGCATCATCCGATTGAAAGAAATCGAAGATGAGATGTTCTGATGTATTTTAGTATGAGCAACCGCGTTTTAATACAAAAAAGCCCTGCCTCTCTAATCCTACGATAGAGACGCAAGGCTACTTACGCGGTACCACTCTAATTCATACATTTGTATGCACTCTATAGATACGGATAAACTGACCGACTCAAGCTTATCGTATATCTTTCTGTTGTAACGGACAGAAACCGGCGGCGCTTACTAAATGTTCAGCGTGCCACTCAAAGGCCAGTTCAAAGTTCCATCCCAAATGTCTTGCACCAACCGACACCTCTCTGAATGTTCAAGAAAATTTACTAACTCCTTATCATCGTGTTGTTGTTATCCTATCACAGGATAGATTATCTGTCAAGTTTTAAATATTGTACTGAGATAAGTTGTTACTGTCAAGTAATCATTGGCAACTTTCTTTTTGATTTATCTTTTCTGTTTAAGCAGCTCTTTTTCGGGTTTCTAATACCCGGCCATGTGCAACATCCATTTCCGATCTCCCTGTATTTTCCCATCCAGTCCAACCAC
>JAPFDH010000060.1 GCA_026169045.1 Lachnospiraceae bacterium
AAAAAATCAAGGTTATAAGATCAAGTCAGCAACTGCATAACCTTAACATTCTGAATATTCAATTTTTAAAATAGCCATCACAGATGGCTTGTTTGCCATGCAAAAAAATGATACCCTCTACTTTTTAATTTTCAATCTTCTCCTCCCTGCTCAGTTTTCCAAACCTACCCTCGCCCATTTCCATTTCCCCGAAATGGTTCCGCTGTAACAAATCCTTCACTGCTGATTCCTTCCCGTTTGAAAACTGTTTTGATTGTTTTAAAAAGGATCTGCAAATCACCCCAAAATGTAATGTGATCCACATAATGAAGATCCATCCGAAACTTTTCATCCCAACTGATTTGATTTCTTCCATTGACCTGAGCGTATCCGGTAAAACCCGGACGCACTTCATGACGTCTCATTTGATTTTTGTTATATAAAACCAGATATTTCATCAATAGAGGCCGCGGTCCTACCAAAGACATATCCCCGCGAAGTACATTGTAAAATTCCGGCAGTTCGTCCAGGCTGGTATTTCTCAACCATTTTCCAAATGATGTCAGACGAACCGCATCCGGCAGTAGATTTCCCTTTTTATCCCTGTCATCTGTCATGGTACGGAATTTATAAAGAGAAAAAACGGTTCCATGAATTCCTGGACGTCTCTGCGTGAAAATAACAGGACTCCCCAGGCGAAGCCGTACCATTACTGCAATTACGACAAATAAAGGAGACAGAAAAACCAGTGCCGTTATTGCTCCCAATATGTCCATCGGACGTTTGAAATAGCGTTCATAAATTCCCTTTCTATGAGAGAAAGAAAGGGGTTGATGATCATCTTTCATCTGCATCTCCTTTTCTTTGCATGTATTCTCCGTTCTGCTTACTCCCAACATTGACATATAACCGCACAAATACGTTCCAGATCCTCCTCTGTTAATTTGGTGTCACTGGGCAGACAAAGTCCTTTTTCAAATATTTGGCCGCAAATACTGTGATCTGCTCCCATTTCATCCTGTATCATGTGCCTTCCCTCCAAATCCTCTGATTCTGACACAAAATCATAGGCGAAAAATACCGGCTGCAAATGCAATGGTTTCCACACCGGTCGGCTCTCAATGGATACTTCCGCCAGTTTACCCATTATTTCCAATGATGTGATTTTTCTATTTCCTTTTCGAAAAATATCCGCTAAAAGAGCTGCTGTCAGCCAGCAATTATTCTCTTGCCAACTATGCTGGGGCATGAAGGAAAGACCAGGCAGATATTTCAGTCTTTTTTCATAGAACTGACAAATTTCTTGTTTCTTTTTGATCCTCTTATCCAACACACGAAGCTGTCCACGAACGATTCCGGCAATTACGTTACTCATCCGATAGTTATATCCGATTTCTTCATGTTGATACCATTTCTCAGGCTCTCTGGCCTGGGTTGCCAAAAAACGGGCTTTTTTCGCTTTTTCCTTTCCATCCGGAGTATTACATAACAGAATTCCGCCTCCCGAACCGGTTATGATCTTATTTCCATTAAAACTTAAAATACCATAATCTCCAAATGTTCCTGTATACTTCCAATTTTCCTGTAGACAATCGGAATTTTTCTGTATTTCCCTGCGCTTTTTCCCATATCCCATCTGATACCTGCTTCCCAAACTTTCTGCCGCATCTTCAATGACAGGACATCCATACTGACTGCATAATTCCATAATTTCTTCCATTTTGGCACATAATCCATATAAATGAACCACAATCACTGCTTTGGGCAGCTTTCCCAAAAACGCATACTTTTCAAATGCCCTCTTCAAAGCTTCCGGACTCATATTCCATGTACTTTCCTCACTGTCAATAAATACTGGAACTGCACCCTCGTATAAAATCGGAAAAGCTGATGCAGCAAATGTAAAAGAAGAGCAAAAAACCACATCTCCTTTTCGTACCCCAGCCATTTTTAAAGCCAGATGTATGGCAGATGTTCCTGTCACTAAAGCCACGGCATCGGTTGTTCCCAGCTTTTCTGCTACCTCTTTTTCCAATTCATCCACGTTTTTTCCCAAAGGTGCAATCCAATTGGTATCAAAAGCTTCTTTGATATATTTTTGTTCATATCCTTCCTCTGACATATGGGGGGAGGATAAATAAATATATGGTCTTTTTTTCCCTTCCATAATTCCCTCATTTCCTGCGATTGATATCGCATTGCATTCACAATCTTTTATTTCTTTTTCTTAATATGGCAGAGGAATGAATATTTTATTCTTCATGGAAACAAAATTATGCTTGTATAAAACAAAAAACCGATTTTCTCCACATCAAAAAAAGGAAATGCTGTTTTACACAACACTTCCTTTTATAAAAAATATTGTTTATTTTTTTTCCTGAAATCCAAGGTATGACGCGTGAACCAATTCTCTGACTGCTTTTGCCAGAATTTCATTCATTCCCTCCGGACAAAACATCACCTTCCTTGGAGAAATTCCTGTCAGAACGGTAAACCAAAGCAACGCCAATGCATATCTTCCCATGGGAATCAATGCATGAAACGTATCCCGATGTATTTTCCCGATTCCGGCCTGTAATAAATCCTGAAACATTTGTCCGCTTGGAATCATCCTTAAAATCCCACTGTCTCTGGCTGCCTGTGCATATGCTTCCTTCAGATCATAAAACATATCCGCCTGATTCTGATATCCCATTTCTTCTGTCAACCGTTTACTTCCCTCTTCATACGCCCACGTCTGATGAAGAACAAATTCTCCAAATTTCCCATGATCTCTAAGCCAGTTGGTAAGATTATTAAGATATGGCTGATATGTTTCATATTTTGTACTAAAATGACTGGCTTGCTGTAACGTTATGACATCATACGACTCCTCCAGCATATCCTGTATCGAAACCATTTTTTCTGTACTGATCCCATTGATTTCCAAAAGATACTCTTTTGCTTCTGTTTTTACATTATTCCAATGACGTTCCAGAGAGCATCCTCCAATATACAAATTGTATGTCTCTAAAGTGATTCCTGCGCTGGCAGCTACACGGGATAAATACGTCGTGGCATCTGTAGAAAAACTATTTCCAATGCATAATATTTTCATACACATCCTTTTATCCCTTATAATCAACAGGGATACTCTCCCATCTTTTCTTAAAGTAAAATGCCGTTTCCTTCGGCTGTCTCTGTCTTGTAAAGATTCCCTTTTTATTTCCGTTTACACGCATAAGCCCTTCCACGGTCTGGAAATCTGCGAAGTTCCATACCTGTTCTCCTTTAATACATTCATAGGAATCAAAAACTCTGTGATACATATCTAAATATTCCTGTTCGTATTCCACACTCCACTGAACACTGGGCAGTTTATGCTCACCCACCAGATGATCACATCCGTATTCCGTAAAGATAAACGGACAGGTAACTCCCTTTTCAAGCCATGCATCCAATTCTTTTCTAAACGCAGCTTCCGCATTAACCATCTCATATCCGCCCAGTAAATACCATCCGTAATAACGATTGAAGCTTAAGAAGTCACTGAGCTGATAGCAAAGACATTTTTCTGGAGAAGAATTCAGTTCCATAGCAAATGTCCGCGGACGTTTCTGGACATCCAATTCTCTGGCTTTTTCAAATATATCCTTAAAATACGGATAAGCATTTTCATGCATGGTATCCGGTTCATTAAATAAACTCCAGGCAATGACACAGGCATGATTTTTATCTCTTGTAATCAGTTCTTCCAATGCCGCCAAATGATTTTTTTTCAATTCCGGCAATGTCGGGCGATCAAAAAAGGTTGTAACTTTTCCATTAACAGCATCCAGGAAATTGACTGTACTCTCTAAAAATCCCACAGCCGCCACTTCATCAATCACCAAAAATCCTTCCCGGTCTGCCATCTGATAAATTTCTTCACTATACGGATAATGGGAAGTACGGAAGGAATTGGCTCCGATCCACTTCATCAATTCAAAGTCCCGCTTGATCACGCCGATATTAAATCCTCTTCCTACAATATCACTGTCTTCATGTTTTCCAAAACCTTTGAGATAAACCGGATGACCGTTTAGAAGGAAACGGTTTCCATCCACGCAAAATGTACGGATACCCACTTCATCAAAATACTCATCCACTACGGTATCTCCATCCATAATCCTTATTACCAGATGATACAGATACGCATTGTGCACTTCCCATAAATGGGCATGTTTCACCTGCAGGGTTCCTGTTTTTCCTCTGGATTCTGCCACAGCGTTTCCCTCTTCGTCATACAGCTGCAAAACAACATCATGCTCTCCCGTTGTTTCAGTCTGATATTCTACATAGGCATCGGTTCCATCCAGACGATGGTTTAATGTAATATCTGTAATCCTCTCTCTCGGAGTAACAACCAGTTTTACCGGGCGCTGAATACCAGCGTAATTGAAAAAGTCAAAAAACGGTTTTGTCATTTTCCTTCCATTTCCCAAATCCACTGTCGTTCCGGCCGGAAGAGATGTAAAGCTTAATTCATTATTCCCCTTTACCACAATTCGATTGGGTTCATCCCACTTCACCACATCATCCATGGCAGCCCCAAATGGAAGAAAACCGCCTTCATGCCGCGCAATTTCCACACCATTGATATAAACCACCGCACGATGGGTAACCGCAGCAAATCTCACATCTAAATGAAACCCTTTCCATTCTGATGGAACAAATATTTCCGTCTCATACCAAAAATCACCGGTAAATTCTCTGGATTCCTTGTCTGTATAGAAATCATTGAAACTGGCAGGAACCGGAATCCAGTCAGCATCCGGAATGCCATCCTTCCAACACTGTTCTTCTCCTTCTCCATTCTTATCCAAACGAAACTTCCACATTCCGTTTAAATCCATTACTCTTCTTTTTGATGTCGCCCTTGGGTAAAGCATAATACCTTTCTCCATTTTATATCCTCCTTTTTTACTTTGCATTCATTTCTATCTCAGCATCCCAGATCAGTTCTTCCTTTTGATTCATTCTCATCCTATATTCCTGATCTGCTATTCCAAGCATTTTTTGCAGATGACTGATAGCATCCATAATCTGTTTTTTTACTTTCAACACCTGTTCTTTGGAATTTCCAATACGTTTCAATACCGTCCAATCCGCAAACAGTCCATCAAAAAAATAATCGGCAAATCGCAAAAAACCTTCTATATTTACCTTCAGTTGTCCTCCCATTTTGATATCATTTAATTCCGTCTGAAACTGACGAAGATAAATCTGCAGCTGCTCCACCTTGTCCTGTGCATCATCCAAATGACCATGTTTTGCCAGATCCGCCACAAAACCACCCCCCAGCAGATCCCATGTTCCCCAATTTTCTGCATGATCCAACTCTTCCAGTATAGATTCCGCCTGACTAAGCGCCCGTTTTCCGGCAGAAATGGCTTCCTTTATTTCTCTTGTTTGATTCTTTAATTCCACCATCTCTTCTTCCAATCGCAAAAGCAGTTCTGCCTCTTGATTTCCTGATGCTTTTATGGAATCTATTTTTTCTCCATACAAGGACTGATACTCTCTGTCGCATCCCCAAAAGGATCGTAACTCTTCTTGTTTCTTTTTTATATCTCTGTCCACAGCTTCCACTTCTTTTACTGCAGCATCGTATTTCACAGCAGCTACATAGGCCTCTTCTTTCTCCTTCGAGATCCGTTTCTCCTGTTTTCCCATACATCGATAAAAGAAATTCGCTAAACTTCTTCCCTCCAATTGCACCACATCTTCCTGTTCTTTTTCTTTTATCTGTTTTAACGATTCAGCTTTATTCATTAACTCTTTCTTCTGCTTTCTCAACTCTGTCAGAACTGATTCCACTTTGTTCATTCTTTCTATTTTTTCTTTTAATTCCATAAGTTTTTCATTATAATACATTAAATCCCATCCCCCCTCTTCTTAATTTCTCATTGAAATCCACACGAAAAGAGTCTAAAATCAGTATAACATAGACAGAATAACAAGACAAGACTGCCTTGATTTTCTTTCTGCTTCGATGTAGGATAAAATCAGATCAAATTCTGTTATTTTACCAAAAGGAGTCTGCCATTATGAATAAACAAATGAATGCTGTTGTTTATAAAAAAAACGGACAATTTGTCTTAAAAAAACGTCCTGTACCTGCCATTTTGAATCCCACCGATGCCATTGTAAAAGTAACACTTACTTCCATCTGCTCCAGTGACATCCACATAAAACACGGAAGCGTTCCAAAAGCAAAGCCAGGAATCATTGTGGGACATGAAATGGTAGGTGAAATCGCTGCTCTTGGCCGTGATGTCAAAGGATTTTCCATCAAGGATCGGGTAACTGTCAATGTAGAAACCTTTTGCGGCCACTGTTTTTTCTGCGAAAGGGGATTTGTCAACAACTGTACCGATCAAGACGGCGGCTGGGCACTGGGTTGTCGCATCGATGGTGGTCAGTGCGAATACGTCCGTGTACCTTATGCCGAAAACGGTTTAAACCATATCCCTGATGGTGTATCCGATGAACAAGCGATTTTCACAGGCGATATCCTGTCCACTGGTTTCTGGGGAGCAAAAATCAGTGAAATCCACGCTGGCGATACAGTGGCAGTCATAGGTGCCGGTCCCACCGGACTCTGCACCATGCTTTGCTGTCGCCTCTATCATCCGGCACGTATTATTGCCATTGATACCGATCCGTTCCGTCTTGCCCTGGCCAAAAAAGAAGGAATGGCCGATATCACCGTGAATCCTCAAACCGAAAATCCGGAAGATATCCTAAAATCCCTTACAAACGGACGAGGTGCCGATGTGGTTCTGGAGGTGGCAGGTGGGACAGATACCTTCCAGACTGCCTGGAAAATTGCCCGTCCCAATGCGATCGTTTGTATAGTCGCCCTCTACGAACAGCCACAAATACTTCCTCTGCCTGACATGTATGGAAAAAATCTCACTTTTAAAACCGGCGGTGTGGACGGGTGTGACTGCGATACCATTCTTCGCCTGATCGCACAGGGAAAGCTGGATACAACCAGTCTTATCACCCATCGCTTTTCACTTGCCAACGCTTTGGAAGCCTATGATTTATTTGAACACAAAAAGGATCATGTCATAAAAGTAGTATTAAAACCATAAAAGCGAAAGGAACGATGAATGATGATTGGCAAACAACGCACAATGGCATCTGTCTATCTGATCTGCGATGATAAAATTCTTCTTTTATACCGCGAAGGATCCCGTGTCGTCAATCAAGTCTGGATTGGATCAGCTGGCGGACACTTTGAATTGGAAGATGAAAACGATGCCGGTTCCTGTGTTTTGCGGGAATTATATGAAGAACTAAATATCACGCAACATGAAATTACCCACCTGGCCTTACGTTATATTACCCTGCGCCGTACCAATGATGAAATCCGTCAAAATTTTTACTTTTTTGCCGATTTTCCCAATGGCACAAACGTTCCACTGGCATCCACTGAAGGTCGCCTGCAATGGTTTCCCTTAAATCAAATAGAAAATCTTTCCATGCCCTTTTCCGCTAAATATATGATACGGCATTGGCTGGAAATAGGACGCCATACCGATAAACTGTACGCCGGAATTGCGAACGGAAATACCGTAACTTTTTCGGAAATGCCCGCATTTTAAATTTTAATTTTCACTCCTTGCCTGATATCTGGGTACACTTTTCTTTTTTTCCGGTATTAAATGATTGGAACAATATCTGACATTTCCGTCTTCCTGGATTTCTATTGTCACTTCATGGGCAAAGGCACAATCCATCCCTTCTTCTTTGGATACCCCTTCTACTTCCAGTATCCATATTTGATCTTCCTCTTGCTTCCAGGAAACCACTTCCGGAAAAGGAAGGGATGGATATGCCATACCACTTCCATATCCCCAGGCTTTCCATTCATACGTATCCTGTTCTTCTTCGTACACTGCCTCTCTTTTCAAGGTATCCACAGAAAAAGGAAGAAATTCTGTCATAAGTGTCTCCCATTCCAAAGCCGGAACCTGACTCTCATAGGGAGGATTTTCACCGTTTTTGTAAAAATAAAAGATACCATAGGTATCATTCAATGCCAGATCATTGCAGTCCTCTGCCGACCAATCTGTTAAAAACAAATTGGTCATCGCATAACCGATTGGTTCAATATATGTTTTGCATAACATTCTCGCTGTATCATCCAACGGCTTAATACGAAACAGACTGTGACGATCCATTTCCATATTTTTCGATGGCTCCTTTTCCCAGATCAGCCACCCCTTCTCCGTATACTCCCAACGATATACCGTTATCCGTTCCAGATAAGACAAATATGGATCACTCTCCTCAGACCAGTCCATTTCCGCTGTGGTAAGTTTCAGCTCACCATCAGCAAAATCCATATGATAATAATGTAATCCTCCATACGCTGCAATGGAATAAAAGTCCGCCGATACAGAATCACCTTGCTGCGCACGCAATAAAGCAGCATCCAATACTTCCCAGTGATCCATATTCCGATCATTTCCATCGCAGGTCACCGTATACCCCGCTTCTGCCATGCGTTCAGCCATAGCAAAGATTGCCTCCTCTGAAATCACCGCATTGGTCGCTTCTCCTTTTTCTGCTTCCACATACAAATCCCGATATGTGGCAGCCGCCTTCGTCACTTCCGCTACAATATCGTTTTCTTCTTCCTCACTTATTACTTCCTCCTTGCTTTCTTTTATTGTTTCCCCGGATTCCACAATCTCCTGCCCGGCATCCGATGTTCTGTTTTCATTCGTTTTTCCACACCCATACAATAATCCGATGCTTAATATCCCCAAACTGATCATGCAAATCCTCAATCTCATATGTTCTTCCTTACCTTTCCATAAAAAAAGAATCGCCTGCTTTCGTCCAAACAGTACGATCCTTTTTCCATAACGAACCCTTTCGCTTCGCTTTTTGCCTATCCTTTCGATGACATTTTTCATGTACCTATTCTGCAAGCACTTCTTCCACTAAAATCTTACCGATTTTTCCATTTCCGGCAACAATATCCGACGGAGCAGAAACCCCTACCATATCTCCATAATAGTTCGTCACAGATCCGCCTGCCTCCTCTACCAGAAGCATACCTGCAGCATAATCCCATGGTTTTAAATTTCTCTCAAAATATGCTTCCGTACGACCACATGCCACATATGCCAAATCAATGGCTGCCGACCCGCCACGCCGTATATCCTCACAGCGCATAAAGACATTTTGAAAATATTTAAAGTTTTCCTCTGCCAATTCTTTTCTATACGGACTTGTTCCTATAGAGATCAAACTTTCCTCCAATTTTTCTCTGGCACTTACATGAATCGGTGTCCCATTCAACCATGCTCCCTTTCCTTTCAATGCCATAAACAGTTCTTGTGTATAGGGTTGATATACCATTCCCATTACCACTTGCCCCTGTTCACATAAAGCCAACGATACTGCACTCTGACGATAATCATGGATCAGATTTGTCGTACCATCCACCGGATCCAAAATCCAAAAATCACCGGAAAAATCGATTTCTGTATTATCCTTTTCCTCTCCCATAAACTGTGTACCGGGAATGATTTTTTCCAAACCCTGTTTTACAAAATCCTGAACACGCATATCCACATCTGTGACAAAATCTGCCAGCCCCTTTTCTCTGATATGGGATGCCATATCGGAATTAAAAAATAATGGACGCGTTTCTTTTAACAGATGAATCACCCGATCTATTATCTCTCTATTGTCAACAATCGATTCCTGTTTCTTCTCTGTCATCCGATTCCTCCAAATACAATACCCAGCACATATACGATAAGGGTAATTCCTACAAACACATATTTTGTCACCGGTTCAAACCATTTGCCAAGGGGTTTTTCCCGACCGATCTGCACTTGTTTTCTGGCATATCCTTTTGGACATACCCAGAAAAACATGATTCCTGCCAGAAGCGCTCCCAACGGAATAATATAAATAGAAACAACATCCATCCATGTTCCTACAGAATCGGAACTTTCAATAAAAATTCCTATCCCTGCCGCGATCAATGCTACAATCAAAACCGCTGCCGTTCTGGATAAATGAAATTGTTCCTGCAGCGCTTCAATAGGCGTTTCAAATAAATTCATAAGCGATGTGATGGCTGCAAACAGTACCGCGATAAAGAAAATCACAGAAAATACTGTTCCAAACGGCATCTGCTGAAAAACAGCAGGAAGTGTAATAAACATCAGCGGCGGTCCGGAAGAAACATCCAATCCAAACGCAAACACTGCTGGTATCACTACCACACCGGCAAGCAGCGCAGCACAGGTATCAAAAAATGCCACATTCTTAGCACACTTCACTACATCCACATCATCTTTCAAATAACTTCCGTAAACCAAAGTACCGGATCCTGCCAACGACAAAGAGAAAAACGCCTGCCCCAGTGCATAGACCCATGTCTTAATATCAGCCAATGATTCCCATCTTGGGATCAACAGATACTGATATCCTTCCAAAGCTCCCGGGAGTGTAGCCACACGAACCATTAGAATCAGGAAAAATACAAAGAACAAAGGCATCATCACCTTATTCATTTTTTCAATTCCCCTGGCTACACCAAACAGCATAATGGCAAACGTGATCACAAGACCCAGCATATGCCAACTGATACTTCCAAAATTCTGAGCCAATTCTCCGAAATAGGCTCCCATGTCCTCCACCTGGATCAAGTTTCCGGATACCGCGGAAAAAAGATATTTCAAGAACCATCCTACCACAACAGAATATCCGATGGCAATTCCAAGAGATCCCAGCATAGGAATCATACCGATCCATTTTTTGCCTTTCTTTCCTCTCATGGAAAGAGCTGTCTCAAATGCTCCCATAGAACCGGACTTTGCTGCCCTTCCGAATGCCATTTCTCCGATTACTCCGGAAAATCCCAAAAGAATGACAAAAATGAAATAAGGGATCAGAAAAGCTGCACCTCCAAATTTTCCCGTTCGATATGGAAACATCCAGATATTTCCCATCCCCACTGCCGAACCAATGCAGGCAATAATAAACCCCATCTGTGTCCGAAACTGATCTCTTTTTTGTGACTTTACCTGTTTCATAACATCCTCCCTTTCGTGACTCCAATATTGTGCCGACTTCACTTTTAGCCATTTTCCTCATCGCCACGTAAACTCTTTATCATTTTACCATAACAAAGCGTTTTTTTCCATAGGAGATTTTAATTTTTCCAGAATAATACAACAATGCAGTCCATACCGTTTATTTCTATCCGATATGGACTGCATTGTTTTAACTTATATTATTGCATAAGGTTTTGGGAACACATATTTTTGATTCCATTAATCATACAGGTTTGCTGCAATTTCTGGATCATCCATATTTTCTGCTGTGTACCATAAACATCCGGTATCTACATCTTCTACTTTTTCACCTTTTGCAGCCTTAACACACAACTCAACTGTCTTATATCCGATCTGAATAGGAGACTGTGTAATAGCACCTGCCAGCTTTCCGTCTTTAATAGCGCCCTTAATCTGTGCACCGGAGTCAAATGCTACACCAATAACATCTTTTCCTAACTTACCAATGTTAGCGTCACCATTTACCAGACCTTCACCAGAGAACTGATTGGATGCATAGATACAAATAGTATCTGGCTTATTTAACAGGTTCTGTGCATCAATCGCGGAAAGAGATGCATCTACGGATGCCGGAACAACTACTTCAATGACAACATCTGCGCCATCAGTCTTATTTGCCCACTTATCATGGCCTTCAACAGAAACAGTCTTACCATCTGCTTCAATTAATGCTTTCATCTTATCTACAAAACCTGATCCACGGTTAATAATGGATTCTGCTGTAGCATCCTGGCTCATAACACCGATACGAACCGGACCACTTGCACTGCTGATTTTATCCTTAATCAATTTATAAGTTTCTTCTCCTGCCAATTCACCTGCGGCATAATTATCAGTAGATGCATTTGCTACAATAGCGCCTTCCGGTGCTCCAGGAACACCAGAGTCAAATCCTACGATAGGAATACCTGCAGCCTGTGCAGTCTTAATACTGTCCATACAGGATTCTGTATCCAGTGCTGCCAGACCAATTACAGCAGGATTATTATTGATCGCATTATTCAACTGCTGTACCTGCTGTGCATAAGCAGATTCATTATCCGGACCCTGGAAATCAATTTCTACACCATATTCTTTTGCAGCATCCTCAGCTCCCTGAAGCACTGCCTGCCAGAACTGATGCTGGAATCCTTTTGATACCAAATAAATCTTGCCGATATCTGTTTCTTCTCCACCCTTACTGGAATCTTCGGATCCCTTTGTAGTATCCTCTTTTGTCACAGCTTCTGTTCCGGCTTTTGTTTCTGATTTTGTCTCTGTGGAAGCACTATTTCCACAGCCTGCTGTCATGGACGCAACCAATGCAGTCGCCATTAAGATACTAAGTAATTTTTTCTTCATAATGAAATTCCTCCCTTAAAAAATTTTTATGTAAACCATCTTTTACATTCCTCATTTACAATCAATCTATTATTGTGGAATCACGTTTGAATCACGTTTTATTAAACTCTTTTCTTTTTATTTCTGTTCCAAACATCAATAAATACTGCAAATACCAAAACAGCTCCTGTTGCAATCTGCTGATAGTGTGTCTGAAGTCCGATAAAAGGAAGTCCTGTCTTTAATACTGACATGATAAATACACCAATTAATGTTCCAGAAATGGTTCCGAATCCACCACTCATGGAAGTACCACCAATTACAACACCGGCAATGGCATCCAATTCCATTCCGCCGCCGCCACCAGGTAAAACTGTGGAATAAATAGCAGCATATGCAAGACCAGCAACTCCGGCTAAAACACCACTGATAATGTAAGCCAATGTTCTATATTTTGCTACATTTACACCAGACAATCTTGTTGCTTCATAGTTACTTCCCAAAGACACGATATAGCGTCCTGGTCTTGTTTTATTTAACAGAATAGCTGCGATAATCGCAATAACAATCAACAAAATAAATCCTGTAGGAATGATTGTTCCGTCAATGTTTAATTTGAATATATTACGGAACCAGCCTGCTTCTGTACCAGCCTGAGGCCATGTGATACTCTGTGCCTTTGTAAATACAGAACCTAATCCTTTTGATAACATCATGGTACCCAATGTTGCAATAAACGGAGGTAATTTCATATAGGAAATCATTAATCCGTTTGCTGTACCAAAAATACCACCGATTACGATACATGCCAGCAAACCTACGACTACAGGCATTTGATATTTTGTAATCAACGCACCTGAGATCAAAGCTGAACATGTCATAACAGTACCGATTGACAAATCAATACCGTCGGAAGTGATTGCAAATGTTACACCTATTGCCATAAGACCAATATAGTACGAAGCCTCAAAAATATTGATCAATGTAGAGTAGCTCCAAAATGCCCGATTGATCAGACCAAATACTAAATACAATACAACCAATGCCAATAATGCAATCAGCTTTTGGGTTCCTATTGTTTTAGTCAAAATATTCCCCTTTTTTTCTTTTTTTTCTACTCCAGTCACGTTTCATTCCTCCCTTTCTTACTTCCTCATTGTAGCAGCATGCATAATCTTTTCCTGAGTTGCCTCTTCAATAGGAATTTCTTTTGTCTTTCTTCCTTCACACATAACTAAAATACGGTCACTCATACGCAATATTTCTGTCATTTCAGAAGAAATCATAATAATGGATTTTCCCTGATTTACCAATTCATTCATTAACTGATAAATTTCGCTTTTTGCACCAACGTCGATTCCTCTGGTCGGCTCATCAAAAATTAATATATCGCAATCACGTGTCAACCATTTGGCAATAACCACTTTCTGCTGATTACCACCTGACAGACTTCCAACGGTTGTCTCCACATTTGGAGTCTTCGTTTTTAGTTTCTTCACGTAATCCTTTGCTACCTGATCTGCTTTTCCCTTGTTAAGAAATACACCTTTTCTAAAATTTTCAAGAGTCGCCAGACACGTATTATCTGAAACTGATTTATCAAGTACCAATCCAAAACGTTTTCTGTCTTCTGAAAGATATCCGATTCCAGCCTTAACCGCATCCTGAGGAGAATGAATCACAACCTTTTGTCCATCTACGTAAATATCTCCGCTTTCCTTCGGATCCGCACCAAACAATGCACGAGCGGTCTCTGTTCTTCCAGCTCCCATCAGACCGGCCATTCCAAGGATTTCTCCTTTTCTCAGTTCAAAGCTCACATCTTTAACCATTTTTCCGGCACACAGATGATCTACCTTTAAAACTACCGGGGCATCCGGCTTTACATTGCTCTTCTGCTTCGGATCTTCAAAAATAGTACGTCCCACCATCATATTGATAATGTCATCTTTCGTACATTTTTCCGTAATAAGCGTTCCTACATATTCTCCGTCTCTCATGACAGTAACACGATCCGTAATCTGCTTGATTTCATCCATACGGTGGGAAATATAAACAATTCCCATTTTCTTTGCCTTCAAATCACGGATAATTTTAAATAACTCTTCAATTTCTGTTTCTGTCAAAGCCGCCGTTGGTTCGTCAAAAACGATTACCTTTACTTCTCTGGAAATCGCTTTTGCAATTTCACACATCTGCTGTTTTCCAACAGTCAGATTATCCATAATTTCTGAAGGATCAATCTGAATATTGAGACGTTCAAACAATTTTGCGGCTTCTTCATTCATCTTTTGATCATTTATGAGTTTTCCATTCATAAATTCCCGTCCAATGAATATATTCTGCGCTACTGTGAGTTGACTCATCATATTAATTTCCTGATGAACAATGGCAATCCCTGCATCCTGCGCCTCTCTGGGATTCTGAAATTCCGTTGGTTTTCCTTCATAAATAATTTCACCACTGTCTTTTTTATATATTCCAGTCAGAACTTTCATAAGAGTAGATTTTCCAGCACCATTTTCTCCCATGAGTGCCAGCACCTCACCTCTTCTGATTTCCAGATCAACTCCCTTCAGTGCGTGAACACCGGGAAAGGATTTATCAATTCCTTTCATTGTCAAAATTACATCACTCACCCATTTCACCTTCCTTCACCATGTATCACTTTTTATCTTCGCCTTATGTCATCATTATATCTTTTTATGCATTTTGTTTAAATTCAAGATCTTACAAAAAAAGGTTAAAAATTTACTATATGTAAATTTTTAACCTTTTTTCCAAATTCCTTTTTATGTTTTTCTATTCTTCTGTAAACATAAACAAGAGCTTTTGATTTTCTTCTGTGAAAATTTCATCTCTCTTAATCAGTTTTTCTCCCGAATCAATCCTACGATCCGATTCCTCTCCCGATAAAATCTTTTTTACTTCTTCCACAGCCAAGTATCCCATCTGATAAGGATTTTGAATGACAATTCCTTCAAATACACCCTCTTCCAACAACTGTATTTCCTTGCGCGAGCTATCAAATCCCACCATATGAATTTCATTCAATCCCCGTTCTACAATTGCTTTTGCGGCACCGACCGCAGCATATTCATTTAACCCGGCTACCATATCAATATGATCATATTCGTTCAAAACCTGATTCATCTGATCATATGCTTTCTCATAGTTGGAATCACAATATACAACTTCTACTATTTGATCTTCAAATTCCTGTAATCCCTGTCGTATCCCTTTCTCTCGATCAATCGCGGTAGAAGATCCTTCCACATGACTTACCAATACAATTTGGGATTCTTCATTTAAAAATTCTCTCATATATTCTCCCTGCAGCCTTCCAGCCTCTACGTTATCTGTAGCCACTACAGGAAATTTCTCATCACTTTCTACATCGGAATCCACCAGCACCACCGGAATTCCTTTCTTTTTCACATCCTCCACTGCCGCAGCAGTTTTGGTACTGCTGCTGGGAGCCACAATGATCGCATCTGGTTTCTGATCAATAGCCCAATAAATCAGCTCATTCTGTTTTTCAAATTCAATTTCTTTCTCTGGCGCCACCACCGTAAGCTCCATACCATTTTCCTTTGCAGCCATGGTTGCACCATCCGTCAACTGTACCCAAAAATCATTTTCCTGATCTATTGTTTTCGAAATAAAAATAATTCTCTTTTGTTTTTCGGAACCCTTAGGCTGCTGAAACGCCAACACTCCACTGATTATAATTCCCAAAATACAGACAATACTCACCAGGATTGTTTTTTTTCTTTTTTTCATGGCTGTATCCCCTCTGAATCTTCTAATTTCGCCAGACGCGCTACCACTTTTGTTCCCAGCCCTTCCTCACTGTAAAATGTCAGTCCATATTTTTCTCCATAATACAAGCGAAGTCTCATATGTACATTATAAACACCTACTCCATTTGATTTTTCCAGTTCATGAGCTTTGGATTTCTCAAAAATATGCTGTAATGTTTCCTGATCCATACCGGCACCATTGTCTTCCACTTCCAAAAGGATGTCTTCCCCTTCCTGTTTCCCGGTAATTACAATCATACCTTTTCCGTCCTTCTTCTTTATCCCATGATAAATCGCATTTTCCACAAGAGGCTGTAATATCAGATTGATCATCATTTCCTGCTCAATTTCTTTATCCACATGGATAGCAAATTCCAATTTATCGTTATACCGCATTTTCTGGATCGTAAGATAACTTTTGACATAAGAAATCTCTCTCTGCAAAGGAATCATTTCATCCTCATTGCTGATACTCTGGCGCAACAATTTTGCCAACATGGATGTCATGATGACCACTTCTTTGTTTTTTCCTCCCTCTGCCATCCATATAGTAGAATCCAACGTATTGTACAGAAAATGGGGATTCATCTGGCTTCGCAATGCCCGCAATTCACTCTTTCTCTTTTGCTTTTGTTCATATATGTTTTCCGCCATCAGCTGTCGGATCCGGGCCGTCATAATATTAAACGAATTTCCCAAAAGACCAATCTCGTTATTGGGCATATGTTCTATTATTGCATTTTCAAAATTTCCTTTTTCCACTTCTTTCATGGATTTACGCAGCACTTTCATAGGACGAGTAATTGCTCCTGCCACCAATACCGCCAATAAGATACCGGCACAAATAAGCCCCACTGCCACCGCAATATAGAGTTTCTGTGTTTCTCTTTCATTCTGCATCAACGAAGCCAGTTCTACAACTCCTACCACTCTCCATCCG
Source organism: Lachnospiraceae bacterium (assembly GCA_026169045.1). GTDB lineage: Bacteria > Bacillota > Clostridia > Lachnospirales > Lachnospiraceae > Fimimorpha. The sequence goes on from JAPFDH010000060.1 coordinate 17,178, forward strand.
GTTTCTTCTGACTTTGAAATGGTATAAAGCGTACTATTCTTTCCTTTTCCGTTTACAAAGCTGCTTTCCTCACATGCAAGAACTTCCTCAATACGTTCTGTTTTCAGATTTCGAAACAAAAGCTGCTGCTTCGGATGATATATGATGTTTCCATTTTCATCCATAATGAAAATATAACTGTTGAACCCCAGACTATTCTGCTCACAAAGATCTTTCAGCAGTTTATAATTCAAATCGATAAAGAAAACTCCTATCGGATCTTCACTCTTATTCATCCGTATGGGACGGCTCAATGTAACCACCCATTTATAGTTGTTTTGAATCACATACTGCACATGGGAAGAGGTCAGAATATAATCTTCACAGGCAAACGCCTCCCGATACCAATCCACCTCATCCAACTGAATATTTGGATTTAAATGATCCTGCCCCTGATTGATAATGCTCCTTCCGTCTTTCGTCACAACTGCAATGTTTGCAATATCTTCCCCTGTCTTCCCAACGGTTTGAAACTGTGTCAAAATTCTACGATATAACTGAAGTTTTTCTTCTTTGCTTCCCGTACCGAAAAAATAATCCTGTACATCCGAGTTTTCAATAACCATAGTGGAGATATTTTTCATATAATTAATATAATAGTCAATATCACTGTTCACCTGATTTACAAGCCGGGATGTATAATCTATGGAATTTTGCAAAACTGTATCCTTCGTATACTTCATGGAAATTCCGGAAAAAATTGTCAGTGCAACTAAAATCAACACGGAAAAACACATGATGATCATTGCATGTATGGTTCGAAACGGACTATATTTCATTTCTTTTCCTTTCTTTTGCATACTCCTTTGGAGTCTTTCCCGTTGCCTTTTTAAATGCAATGCTAAAGTAATGGGGATCTACAAATCCAACTTTGCTGGCAATTTCATAATTTTTCATATCAGTCAAAACCAGTAATTCTTTTGCTTTTTCCATTCGTATTCCGATGAGAGCATCCAAAAACGTAGTTCCAAAGGTTTGTTTAAAAATCTGGCTAAACCTGCTTACACTGACACCCAAATGACTGCAGACATCCTGTAAACTTAAATTACTGTCACTATAATGGGTCTCTATAAATTCATATGCCTGATATGCATAGGAACGGCTGCTGCTTCCACTGATCTCTTCCAATGCCTTGGCAGCATTTTGTTCATAGGAAAGCATCCTGGCCAGAGCCTCATCCAAACCCGAAGCCGATTCCATTTGCTCTCTTTGCTGCCCATCTTTCCATTCTGCTCCGACCGCTTTTAATAAATCCTGAATACGAGTCTCCAGTTTTTCAAAAACAATCTGCACTTCTCTCTTACTAAACTCACATATCTGAAAAATATTCTTTAAGACCAGCAAATCCTCCTGCATTTTTTCCCTATTATTTTCTCTGATATGCCGAACACTATTATCCAAAACCCGTTCAATCTCAGAAACATAACCGGATTTGTCCTCTTTCTTCCGTCCGTCAATAATACAATTTTCTCCATCGGTATACTGCATGACCAAAGCTGATTCTGCCGTCTCATAGGAACGGTACATATTTCTCGTCCCCTCTTCCCAGGATCCCAGACCTATATTTAAATGCATTCCCATGCTTTCGTTTACCTGATCAATCAACTCCTGACAAACCAGATGAATCCGTTTCTCCATCGTTTCCTTATCATCGGTCTGGAACAACAGATAAACCCGATCATTATGTCCCTGACAAACCAGCCCCTTATCTTCTTTATTGTGCTTTTCCATAATTTCCAATGCCAAATTAAATACAATAAATGACATTAACGCACTCTCTTTTTTCCGTTCTTCTTCCAGCTCATAATCCCCCATATAAATACTGAGGCTGGCAATTCCAACCAGAAAATAAGGACCTTTTAATTTTACGCCCACATTTTCCAGATCTTTCTCACTTTCCATCTCCGATGTTCTTCCTATAATAGCATTTACCAAAGCTTCTGAATATAAAAGCATCTGCCCTTTTCGATAGGCGCCGTACATTTCTTCCTGCTCTTTGCGCTTTACTGCCTCTGCATCCAACTTACTCTTTAGCTGCACCAAAACATCTGTCAGCTCGTAGGAAGTAATCGGTTTTAAAATATAATCCTCCACACCATATTTAATGGCTTTTTTTGCGTAATCAAAATCATCATATCCACTTAATATCAATGTTTTAATCCTGGGATACTGTTCTTTAATCTTTGCACTCAATTCAATTCCGTCCATAAATGGCATACAAATATCTGTAATCACCACATCTACCGGTATTTTTTGCAGCACTTCCCAAGCCTCACGTCCATTTTCACAAACCGCGGCCAATTGATATCCCAATTCATTCCATTTTATATTTTCACTGACACCTTCACGAATAACAAACTCGTCATCCACAAATACAATTTGGTACATAGTACTCCCCCATACAGCATTGTCAAAATTAAGGCGAAGACAATCTGTTTACACGGTCAGAATATATATCAGGAAACTTTCTTACTATTTCGTTTTCATTATAGCGGATTTATATATTTTAAACAATCCTTTTTTCGATATAAAATAAATCCTTGTCAAAATTTCAGATTTTCTCTCAAAATTTGACGTTTTCCCGTTCATCTTTTTTCTTTCTTATAATAAATACTATTACCTAATATTAATTCTTTGTTCCGATCTTCCTCCCAAAAAAACACATCTTTGCATATGTATTTTTTCTGCAAAGATGTGTTCTTTTTTCCTATTCTGTTTTCCTGTCTTTTCTAAATACAAAGAAAAGTATACCCAAACCTGCCGCTATCAGTAATACCATCCACCTTCCTATATGACTGGGATCTGATGTCGATGTACTTTCTCCTTCCTCATTTGAACCATTTGATTCAGCATTTTCGCCCGATTCGGTTGGCTCAATTGAGTCACTCGGATCACTTGGCTCACTCGGGTTACTCGGGTCGCTCGGATTACTTGGCTCACTCGGGTTACTCGGTTTGCTCGGATTACTCGGCTCACTTGGATTACTCGGGTCGCTCGGGTTACTCGGGTCGCTCGGATTACTCGGCTCACTTGGATTACTCGGCTCACTTGGATTACTCGGGTCGCTCGGATTACTCGGCTCACTCGGATTACTCGGCTCACTCGGGTTACTCGGGTCGCTTGGATCACTCGGGTCGCTTGGATCAATAGGATCCTCTGCTTTTTTCAACGTAAATGTATCTCCGCTTCTTCCCACCAAACCAAAATATCCTGCTGATGTCACAGCTCCTTCCTGCGTGTCTGTATAATCAAAAACCGTCTCTCCATCCACTTCCATATAAAGGCGTACCTCATCCCCATTGGTAAGAGCACCTACTTTTATATCATGCTCTTTCCCATAGGTTATGGGATTAGGAGCAATCACATCACCGGCAATACTCGTATTTCCCTCCACATTTCCGTAAATTACTGTTCGGGCAGAATCATTAAATCTTTGTAATTCCACTCCATTCGGTGTGATACAAATAATATATCCCGTTGCTCCGCCGGAAACAGCCTGCTGACTGGATTGAGAACGAAGTACAATACTCGGCCATGTTCCTTGTGGCTCAATCTTCAATTTAAAATGCAGCAACTCATTTAGATATTTACTTCCTGTATAATATGCGTAAGAAGTCAATGATGATACCATCTGATCTTTCGTATCACTAATATTCAGTGAACCACCTCCTACTGTCCAGAGATTTTCACTCTCATAGATTTCCGGAATATTATCTTCCACAAATTTTTGTTCTGTCAGTACTGTAATGTGAAACATCTTTTCCACCTTATTTCCTTCTGCACTGGCAGTAACTTTTAACTGTGTTTCCCCCGACTGCAAAGGAATCAAACGAATCCTTCCATCTTCTTGTACTTCTATTTTCGCAATGGATTCATCAGAAACTTCATAAAGCACTTCCTCCAATAAAACATGACGTCCCTGATTTGTGATACCTACAGGAGTTAAATTCATACCGGCGCTGGTAGCACCAATGGAAATCAAATCATCTGGTATTTCCTCAAACTGGAACGTATCAAAAATATCTCCTACATAAAGCGTTTGTTCTATCGTCTTCAATATTCCATTGGATTCTACATAAACGATAACGTTTGTCTTTCCTGCCTGTTTTCCTTTCACAAGACCATTCGCCGATACTTCCGCAATTTCCGGATTTTCCACCCGGTAATAAATAGCGTTTTGCCCCATATCCACTGTCCTGTCTTTTCCATCTGTAGCACTGACAAGGATCTGGAAACTTCCCCCCGATGGAATAAAAATCTCATCATTTGATGTATTCAATTTTACCCGTTCTGCCTGATGATTTCTAAGAGAGGCATAGGATGCCATCAATCCACTTTCTTCGATAATCGTTTGCGCCTCTTGTGGCCAATTGGCATCCGGATATACATGAATATCTTCTACGGTCACATCATTGACTGCACCCGGATTTACATATTTATTTCCTGTAGTCACATAGTTATCGTACACATGAAGGTGCTCAATCGTCGTCACATATACCAACATAAAACGTGGATCAGAATTGTTATGCCATTTTTCCGTTTCGGTCAAATCAATGACATTATGAGCAAAATCCCAATATGTTGTTCCCTCATCGGAATACAGAGGTGCATTTAAATCCATCTGATTTCTCACATAATTATACATGACGGTATTCGGATTTTCCGCTGTTCCTCCTGAATTTCCAATGGTATAAAACGCTCCTCCGTCATATATCCCATCTCCCATCAAATCATGGATAAAGTTATGTTCTATGTGCATGTTTCTCTGTACATTCTCAAAACGTTTTGCCCAACCATATCCAATATGGAATCCGGAATACGGAATATTAAAAATTTCATTATATTTCATATCCATATAGTCCGCAAATCCCACAGAAATGGCAGCACTGGATTGATAATCCACTCCAATATCGTGTATGTAATTATTTAACACATCATTATTCTTCATCATCTTACGCAAATCCGATGGATTATAATTATCCACCACATTGGTATACGGATCTCCAATACATATGGCATCCCCTGAAATATCAAAAAAGCGATTTCCCTGAATAGTACTGTTTTGTACACCTTCCACCATTTTTAATCCTATAATTCCAAGTCTTGTAAACGTACAATCTGAAAATAAAATTGTGTTGGCACGTTTTACAGTCACAGCTGCATCGGCCAAATAATCCGATATGCCATGTTCTCTAATATGATTGTTCTGGGAATCCGCATGTCCATTGGACGAGCTGGGACGATTCCATGTCGTATCCGCAAACGTGATATTACGGAAAGAAATATTTCTTACCATATGATCATAATCACTTCCCATTACCGTCACCAATTCTTCCAAAACAGGTGCTGTCACCTGCACCTGGTCCATCTGTTCCCACGGTCTTGGCATATAGTAAATTTTTTCTTCTTCCGTATCCAGATACCATTCCCCCGGTTCATCCAAAAGCTCCAGTGCGTTTTCATAATAAATTGGTGTTGTGGCTGAAGTCAGTCCTTTATCCGCACAATACGTCCATCCCGGCTGATCCATTGTAATTGCCACACGCCCATCTTCGACTTCTTCCACCTTTGCCACCTGACATCGTGAATTTGTCCACTGCTCCTGGAAAACGAATTCGATATCTTGTGGATGACGATAACTTAAAAACTCCGTATTTTCTGAATAAAATCCCACATATTCCGTTCCATTTTTCCACTGTACTGCCGATTTCAAACCACCTTCACTTCTAGCCCTTGTAGCTCTCACCTGATCCACAAATAACTGTCTTGTTTCCAATCCGGGCGCATCCGCCACATAAATTCCATTTTCATATTCCTGCCATCCGGTAATGCTTCGCATTCCTCCAATTTGTACTTCCCCTGTTTCCGGTCCCTCAAAGCGTACAAAATACCCGTTTGTTCCGGAATCCACCTCTGTCAATGCAAACGTTTGCGAGAGATTATAATATCCGGATGCCAAATGAACTACAATATCACCGGTCATATTCTGATTTCTGCTTCTCACCAATTCCTGAACCCGTGGCAAAGTCTGTACAGCGTTTTGCGGACTGAGACCATCGGAAGCATCATTTCCGGAAGGAGATACATACAATTCCTCCATAATTCCCCGGGCCTCTACCGTTACTTCTATGGCAGTTCGCACGTTATTGTCTTCTTCTGCCATTGCCCAAATGGTGGTCGTTCCCTCACTTACACCATGAATCTCTCCATATCCGTCAATTGATGCGATGGATTCATCCTCTGATGCAAAACAAATCTCCTGATTATTCGCATCCTCCGGCATAACGTTTGCTTCTATAAATATGTAACTTCCTTCTTTGACCGATACCGCCTGAGATGACACAACAATCTCTTCCGCTTTCTTATTCTGTACCGTCACTTGAGCACTCATTTTTTCTCCTGTGGCATCGGATATCGCAGTTATCGTACATGTTCCTTCCTCCACACCTGTGATAACCCCCAATTCGTTGACAGAGACAATGGATTCATCTTCACTTTCCCACTGAGCGGTACGGTTGGATGCATCTGCCGGTTCCATACTAAGCCCAATCTGAATTTCCTTTCCTTTTCCCACCACATATGTATCTTCTGCCAAAGATGCGGATTGTGCTTCCACATAGTTACTAATCGAAATATCATCCAGATAATAAGTATTCACTGTATTTTTATAAACACCAAATCCTACACGATTGATACTTCCCTGGGCATCTACTTCTTCTTTTTTAAGAATTAGCTTTCCATCCAAATATAAATCATATATACCGGCATCCTGATCCATTACAATCTCAATCTCATACCAGCGTCCACTTTCAAATTCTATGATGTCTTTCCAGGCACCATCCTTATCATACTGGAACTTTCCACTATTCATTGTTAATTTCGCCAGCTGTTTCGTATCAGAATAAAATGTAGGAAGATACAAACTTCCATTCGTATCTTCTGCCTTCACCATATAGCGAAGTACTCCTTTGGATGCACTACCGGCCAAAGGTTTTTTCGCAGTCATAGATACCGATTGCACTGCCGGATGAGAAATCTTCAAGACAGCATTTTCTTCTTCCTTTACCACTGCCACTTCTGTTTTCCCTTCCACATTGGACACACTCCATCCCGCAGGAAGTTTTCCTTCTTCCACATTGGAAAAATCCTCTTCATAGGTAATTTCTTCTTCACCGCTTTCTCCCGAATCCTTAGGCAATTCTTCGGGGACAATGGGCTCATGAGCTTGTGTTGTTACGTTCCAATTATCCAAGTAATATGTATTGCTTGTATCTTTATAGACACCAAATCCAATTTGATCCGGGATCTCCACCTGGTATGCCGGTTCATCATCCAAAACCTGTTTATCATCTATCCATAAATCGTAGGTTCCCTGCTTCGTATCATAAATCAATTGTATGGTATACCACTGCATGGGCACAAACGCTACCCCCAAATCTTTGGCTGCTTGTCCCGTTGGCTGATATTTAAACATTCCCCCTAAAGAGGAACTTCCTGCCATCTGCAGTTTTACAATCTCCTTTCCGTTTCCAAAAAAAGTAGGCAGATACATACTTCCTGATGCATCGTTTGCTGCTGCTACACTATAGGAAAAATACAGCATTCCAGTGTCCGTCTCTCCCAGCTGTCTGCGTAAGGTCATACTTTTCTCATTTCCATCCTGTTTCACCACCAATACATCATTTTCTCCGTGATGTTCCACAGCGATCTGGGCTGTTCCGCGATTAGCTATAGACCAGGAAGCATCCAGCCCGATATCCCCTGAAAAATCTTCTTCATAAAGAGTTTCTTCTCCCGATTCCGGAGACGTTTCGGTCTCTTGTATGCTTTCCGTTTCTTCTGAATGATCGGTTGTCTCCTCTGTTTCTGCTTCCGTTGATTCCTCTGTCGTTTCTTCTAAATCCGGAAGCACATCCATGAACGGCCGACTGCTTCCCTGTGTCACGGAAATATCATCTACAAACCATGCACCGTCATTTTTTCTGTAACTGGACATGGCAATCCGGTTGATTTCGAGAGCATTTTCATTCTCTCCTGTTTTCACAGCCTGTCCTTCAAAAATCAATTCACCATCTACATACAAATCCAATGTTTTTGTATCTACATGATATACCTGCTGGATTTGGTACCACCGCATAGCTTCATACTGAAATCCATCCACATACTGTAAATCACCATCCGCCGGTTTATAAGAAAGCGTTCCAGAATAATTAAACGCAATCTCCATCAACCGTTGGGATCCACTATAAAAGGTAGGTAAATAAAAAGCCCCTTTTGTCAATTTTTCTGCTGCCACCTGAAATGACAAAACCAAATCCCCTGTCTGTGGTTCCATTTCATGAAGAATTTCCAGATTTTTCTGCGCTAACGTATCAATATTTTGGTTTACATACAAAACATGATTTTCATTTCTCTCCTGCAGCTCCACCACGGTTTGAGATGTTTTATTGGTAATATTCCATCCATCCAAAGCATTTTCCTGCTCAAAGTCCTCCCAAAATACCCGTTCTACATCGGCTTCTTTTGCCAATACAGCTCCACCATTTTCCATACCGGAAACTGCCAAAAGAATCGCCATCGCAGCTGCCAACCACCTCTTTTTTTTCATAGTATCCTCCTTCCCATTAATAAAAACAGATTTTTTGGATTTTTATTCCAGCCACCTCAATACGTTTATCCAATCGAAATCTTTCTTTCAGTATAGCGAAAGCACCTTCCTGCAATCCAGTTACGTTTTATGACATTTGACATTCATTTGTGCCTACTTATTTATTATTCAAACCAAAACAACAAAAATATCATCAAAAAAAGCGGGATCATGTTTCCATCAAAAACTCAATCGTTTTTTGGTTACATAATACCGCTCTTTTATCCATATAGTATCATTTCATAATTTCTGGATTTACTTTCAAAATTTCATCCAGAAGAGCCTTACATCCCCGGAAAACATCGTCATACGTGACATCAAAATTTCCTGTATACCAAGGATCTGCAATGTCCCCCGGCTCCCCGGTAAAGTCCAGCAATAAATGAACTTTATTCTCCGGATCCTTCTTTAGAATACGCATCATATTTCTATGATTCCAACTATCCATACCAATTATATAATCATACTCTGTATAATCGCTTTTTTTCATTTGGATCGCATATTTACCGGCAGTGGATATCCCGTACTCACGCAGTTTTTTTACGGTACCCGGATGAACCGGATTTCCAATTTCTTCCGTACTGGTGGCAGCGGAAGCAATGAAAAAATGCTCCGCAATTCCTGCCTTTTTTACCATATCTTTAAAAACAAATTCTGCCATAGGAGAACGGCAAATATTGCCGTGGCAAATAAATAGTACCTTTATTTTCTCCATTTTATCTCCTCATATCCTCTCAAAGCCTTATAAATACTGGCTTTTCAGCCTTTGTGCATTTTTTACTTGAAAGGTTCTTTTTCTTATAAATTCTTGTATT
>JAPFDH010000085.1 GCA_026169045.1 Lachnospiraceae bacterium
ATACCGTATTTTTTAAGGCATAGCGACTGTTATGTCTGTTTTTCATGTCCATTTTTCACTTTTCAGATAATATTTACTTTTCAAAGATCAATGCCAGTGTCCGCTGGTTATAATCGCTCAGGATTCCGAGAGATTATATAACCAAAACACATGACACAATTCAGTTTGCTCTGCTAATGTTCAAGAAAACCATATATTTCTCTGAATTTTTTCGGCTGAAAAGGTGGTAAAGCAAGACTGTCGCCTGTCTTCACCATATGCATTGCCAAAAGAGCCGCCAATTCTCTTGCTATTCCATCATATTTTTCCTGAAACATAAGGTTTTCCTTTTCTTGCGCATCCTTTCCCACACAATACAATTCATAAAATGTTTCTTCTTTGAAAAAATCAACAATCAGCTTATAATCCCCCTTAATTACACATCTCTGAAAATTAGAACGCGATCCATTTCCATCATATTGTATAAACGCTGTTTCATCCCATTCTTCTTTTTCTCCCTTTACCAAAGGAAGCAACGATTTACCGTCCATAAACTGAGACGTTTCCAAATCTAAGTAGTCACATAATGTTGCAAATACATCCACATGTTCTACGACCTGACAGATACTTTTCTTTGAAATTCCCGAATTCTTTGGGAACTTAATAAAAAGAGGAACCCTTACTGCTTCTTCATACATACACATTTTCTGAAATAATCCATGAGATCCCAGCATTTCACCATGATCACTGGTAAATATAATCAAACTATCATCATAGATCCTTTGACGCTTCAGTTCTTCCAAAATACGTCCCACACATTGATCAAGCATTGCCACCAATCCCAAATACACTCTCCATGTTTCCCTCCAAGACTCCCGATCATATTTGGAACCGATGATTCCAGGCAGGTTATACATCTGCAAAGGGGACTGTTTAGAATAATACCTACCCACATTATCTGGCAATTCCACATCTTTTGTTTCAATCTTGCTATACCATGGTTCCGGAATTTGAAGAGGCGGATGAGGTGCCAAAAACATAAGATTTAGCAAAAGAGGCTTGGATGGATCTCTTTTTTTCAATCCATCCAGTGCACATTCTGTAAAATAGGAATCAAAATAATATTTTTCCCCATATTCGTAACAACCAGTTTCTGCATTGGAATAATTACTCACTTTTGTTACCAAACCATTTACCAATTCCGGTACTCTCCATCGAAATTTTTCTCCTCCCGGCATTGGTATCTCGTTTTCTCTTAAGAAATTTTTATAACTTTCTTCTGTAGAATACCATTTGGTTTTGGAATCCTTCCTTTTTTCCAGCTTTTCCCCTTCTGTAAACAAATGCTGTTTTCCGCTATGGATACTATCCCAATCGGATTCCATATATTCATACAAGGTTTTTATTCCTTCCTTTACATTTCCATACATGGCATCTCTCGGTTCCCAGGGATTAATGAGCGAACCATTTCGATTGGGGTATGTCCCGGTAAAAAAAGAACCTCTTGCCGGTACACAAAGCGGACAGGAACAATATGTACGCTGAAAATCAACACCCTCTTCCAATAACGAATCTATATTCGGAGTGATTCCCTTTCCCAGCACATCTGCCCTCAGTTGATCTGCCATAAGAATAATTACATGTGGTTTCATCCCGTTACCTCACTATTCTATTTCAAACACAAATTCCCTACTTTTCTTCTTTATACTTCCAGACAAAATACCCGTCCCAATGGAGCTTTCTTTTCACCATACTTGGGAACCTGAACAACAAATCCTTTCTCTTTCCTCTTTATTTCCAATTCTTCATTTGTTTCCATAAACACTACCCGTTTTACATCACCCTCATATGGAATCCATACCTCTTCTTTTACCGGTGAGTTATCAGTTTCAAATGTTTCAATGGCATACACGATATTTTCCTTTTTCGTAAACGCAATTCCATCTTTTTTATATGGAGCACAGACACGGGTTCCATAAATTGCCTCCCCAAACTGTTTCAGCCATCTTCCCATTTCTTTTAAATGTTCCATAGCATTTTCCGGCAGCATTCCATTGGGACGTGCTCCCACATTAATAGCCAAATTTCCTCCTTTTGCCACAATATCCACCAAAAGATTTAATACTTCTCTTCCGGATTTATATGTATCATCAAAACGATAAGAAAAGGATGTTCCCAGCGTTAAATTGCTTTCCCAGGGAATTGTCATGGGATTTTCAGGAACTTTTTGTTCCGGCGTTACATAATTTTCATATGCTCCTCCCACGGTTCTGTCCACACTGATCAAGCCCTTTTGATATTGACGTATTTCATCCACAATTTCTCCCAGCCGAATATCTTCACCTTCCCGTTCACAAACCCAGCCTCCATCAAACCAAAAAATTTCAATTCGTCCATAATTTTGCGCCAGTTCCCTGATCTGATTATGTGTAAACTGTACAAACTCTTCCCATTTTTCCGGATGTTTTTGCGGATCGTAAGAAGGTCCTCTATCCATATAATTTCCACGTTCCCCATCTTTACTCCAATAACTGTCCACATGCCAATCTGCTTTTGAAAAATATGCCGCAATTGCTATTCCCTTTTTTCTGCATGCTTCAAATAAGTTGGCACAAATATCCGCATATGGATGACTGTGAAACGGACAGGAGTCACTGGTAATTTTATAATCCGAATATTTCGTATCCCACATACAAAATCCATCGTGATGCTTTGTTGTAAAAATCAAATATTTGGCTCCTGTTTCCCGAATTTCTTCTGCCCATTTTTGCGGGTCAAATCGAATAGGATTAAATGTTTTATTTAAATCAAAATATTGCTTTTTAAACTCTTCTCCGCTGATATTCCAATCCAGCCTTTTATCCCGACACCATATGGCATCTGAATCAGAAAGTGGCCACGAACATCCCACATCCAGCTGGGAATAGGGTCCCCAATGAATCATAAATCCTAATTTTTGATCCTGAAACCATTCTAAGTTTTCTCTGACAATCGGATCTTCCGGATAAACATAATCTTTCTCCGTACTATAATCATGTGTCCCCTCTTTGATCTTTTGTTCGAATTTTTTTTGCCTTGTTATATCCATAGCTTTTCTCCTTTTCCCCTTTATTTTTCTATGCTTTTCCATATTCCTCAATGGTTCCTGCCAATGCGGCAATCTCTGCTTCCACTGGCGCTGTATTCAAAACTTTTGCATAAGTCAGAAACATCTCTATAATATACAAAAAAAGCACGCCATACCGCAAATTATGCATAATTTAGAGAAGATCATTTTATTTTTCAATCACGTTTTTCGTATCCGCCGCAATTGGATTCAGCGACATATACCATTTTAATGTGACGATATATCCTCCTGAACATTGGTATTATTTTCTGCTCCACCGGTTGTATCGCTATCCTAAGATACATAACCACCCAACATCATCACTGCCAAAGTCAGTGCTGCGCCTGCTTTCATCATTTTATCGCTTTCATTTTTCTTTTTCCATTTTATCATATTTTTATCTTTTTACACCACCAACCATCAATCCTTTTACAAAATATTTCCGAAAAAACGGATATGCCAACATAATCGGAGCAGCAAAACTAAAAGTCTCCAAACTGTTTTGTCGTCATCATAATCTTCTCAATCTCAATGGTACAACAAAAACGATCCATTCAAAAAAAGCAGGTTCTATTTTGATACCGTCCTTTTTTAACGACAGTACCATAAAAATAAAACCTGCTTTCTTTTTATATACTTATATACTTTCTATCTGAATTTTTCTTTCTGTATATCAATATCCATACTCCCGCTGCGAAACCCTTCTAAATCCAATGTGATATAGGAGTATCCAAGTTTTTTTAAATACGTTATCAAATCCTTTTTCTGTCTGATAAGTTTTTCTATATCACATTCATCTACTTCAATCCGAACCAGATTTTCATGAACTCTCAGCCGAACATTATACAATCCCAGTCCGCGTATGTATTCTTCTCCTTTTTTTACCTGTTCCAGCTTTTCTATAGTCAGCCTGGTACCATATGGAAAACGAGTTGCCATACACGGAGATGATGGACGATCCGCTACAAATATACCATATTCTGCTGCCAGATCCCGAACTTCACTTTTTGTAATTCCCGCATCCGCCAAAGGGCTTGTGACCCCCAATTCTCTTATGGCACGAATCCCCGGTCGATAAACGAAACAATCATCCGCATTGGTTCCTTCTATCAAAACAGATATCCCCATTTTCTCTGCTTCTGCCTTGATCTTGGAAAAAATCATCTTTTTACAGAGATAACATCGATCCACAGGATTTTTAGCAATTGCTGCTTCCTTCAAAACTTCTGCTGACAGAATATGCAATTCTGCTCCTGCCTCTTTAGCTACTTTTTCAGCCACCTCCACATCTCCGATAGGCAAAAGTTCTGTCTGCATCATAAAAGCAACTACATGGGTACCATTCTCTGCAGCACATTCACACGCCATTTTTAACAAAAGACTACTGTCAACACCTCCGGAAAATGCCACTCCTACCGTACGTTCTGTATCTTTTTTCAATCGGTTCATTAAATCCGTCTTTTTTTTCTGCCTGTTTTTTATCTCCATTTCCCAATTTTCCTTCCCGTCTGACAGATTTACCGGTATATTTCACTGTTTTTTTCCGGCTTCCGCCACAATATGATACATCTCACCAAATGGCATCTTATATTTATGACACAATTCTGCCACACTCTCATACTCCGGATAATATCTTTTGTTTCCATCGGGTGTGACACATACCTTTACCATCGCACTTCCATAAGGTGTTTCTATATTTTTCTTTTCCCTTTCCAAAACTGTCCGTTCCATTTCCACACGTCTTATTCCTATGGTAGTCGTCTCGGAAAAAAGAATCCCTTCCATGACAGCAACCTTATCCCTATCACAAATCACATTCAACTGATAAGCAGGACGATTCTTTTTCATATATACCGGTATATAATGGACATCTCTGGCACCAGCTTTCATCAGACATTCCATCACATATCCAAGATTTTCTCCTGTGCAATCATCCACATTGGTCTCCAGTTTAACAATTTTATCTCTGACTTCTTCCGTTTCTATAACCATAATTCGTAAAAGACTTGGTCTCTCATATGTCCTTTTTCCAGCTCCCAGACCAATCTTTAAAATAGAAAATCTTTCCGGAAGTTTATCTTCTGTTTTTACAGCAGCCGCAATCGCCGCCCCGGTTGGTGTAACAAATTCACCCTCCACATCGATTATCTTCAGGTTTAATCTGGCTTCCTCCACAATATTAGCAGTCGCCGGAACCGGAACCGGTAAAATACCGTGCTGACAGCGTACGCTTCCTATTCCCTCACATAATACAGGAATGACAACCTCATCAATCCCCAAATTATCCATGCATACCGCTGTTGCTACAATATCAACGATAGAATCAACTGCTCCCACTTCATGAAAATGAACTTCTTCCAAAGCCACCCCATGGGCTTTCGCCTCAGCCTTCCCTAAAATCATAAATATTTTTTCTGCTAAACAATGTGCTCCCTTCGACATCTCTACATGAGAAATTAAATGCATAATTTCCTTCAGATTTCGGTGTTCATGATCGTGATGATGATCGTGGCCATGATCATGTTCATGATGATGGTCGTGTTCGTGATGATGATCATGTTCGTGATGATGGTCGTGTTCGTGATGATGGTCGTGTTCGTGATGATGGTCATGTTCGTGATGATGGTCATGTTCGTGATGATGGTCATTCTCGTGATCATGTCCATGAAGATATTCCATGTCATGATCATGATTGTCCTGCTCTAATATCACAGAAAAATCGCAAGCATCCAACCCTGCCTTCTTTACTTTTTTTATTTCATATTGAAATCCCCTCACAGGTAAACTATCAAGTGCCGTTTTTAAAACACACGGATCTGCTCCAAGATCCAAAAGAGCTGCCACGGTCATATCACCACTGATTCCACTATTACATTCAAAATATAATTTTTTACTCATTTTTTTCCTCTCATTCTGCCGAATCCACGGCCACATATTATACTCTTTTTTCTTTTACTCTCTTATACCAAGCCGATTAATTTGTGTAGCAATATATCCCGCTCCATATCCATTATCAATATTTACTACAGATATTCCATTGGCACAGGAATTTATCATGGTAAGTAATGCGGAGAGACCATGCATGCTTGCGCCATATCCTACTGAAGTTGGAACAGCAATCACCGGTTTATCTACTAATCCTCCCAAAACACTGGCCAGTGCACCTTCCATTCCTGCGACTGCCACCACACAATTCGCTGCCTGGATCATTTCCAGCTTGGCAAATAAGCGATGAATCCCTGCTACCCCCACATCATAAATTCGGTTAACATAAGATCCAAAAAACTCTGCTGTCTGTGCTGCCTCTTCTGCAACTGCAATATCTGCTGTACCTGCTGTACAAACAGCAATATTACCCCGTTTCTTTTTTTCTTTTTTTTCAATTTTAATAATCCGGGAGACAGGATCATACACCGTTTCCGGAAACGACTTTCTGATCATTTCATACTGCTCTTGGGAAGCTCTTGTCCCCATAACCTCGCCTTCATCTTTATAAATTCTCTCAAATATCCGAAGAAGATGTTCATCCGCTTTTCCACTGCAAAAAATCACTTCTGAGAATCCAGAACGGATTTTTCGATGTGTATCTATTTTTGCATATCCCATTTCCTCAAACGGTTGTCGGCGTAATAATTTTTCTCCCTCTTCTACAGATAATGTTCCTGCTTTAATTCTTTCCAATAACTCTTTTGTCTCCATTCATTTGTCTCCTATCCTGTTGAAATTTAGATCAGGCAAATCGATTTTTAGAAATTTTCCAATACAATATAAAAGAAAAGGCTATGATCTCTCTATTCCTTCAGGAACAGTATAGTTTTCATAACCCCATTTTCCCAGTATTCTGTTTGCACACTTTCAGAACATTTCTCATTCCATACTGCTTCTGCAGTTTCTTTCCGCTTCAGCGGTTTCTTTAAATAGTTTATTTCTGTTCTTTTCTGGTATTAACGTACCATATTCCCCTTAAATTTTCAAGCTTGTTTTTCTTTCCCCAATACCTCTTTTTAATTTAACAAATTACTCGTAATCATTTTATTATTTTTATTTCTTAAAAGTGGAATTTCCTGTCGCACTTTATGTTCCACTTCCCATTCAATTTGTTCGATTAAAACGCCTTCTTTTTCTTCCAATTGTTTTACAACTCTGCCCCAAGGATCCGTTAAAATGCTATGTCCAAACGATTGATAGCCTGCAGTCTCTTGTCTTGCCGGTGCACATCCCATAACAAAAATCTGTCCATCCAAAGCACGCGCCCGAAATAAGAGTTCCCAATGTGCCGGTCCTGTTGTCATATTGAAGGCTGCCGGAACAAATACCATCTTTGCTCCTTGCTTTGTCATCTCATGAAACATTTCCGGAAACCGTATATCAAAACAGATACATACACCCATCGTTCCAAATTCTGTTTCAAATAACGTCAAATCCTCTCCTGCACACAGGGTATCCGATTCCTTAAAATATTGTCCGCCTGTTACATTAATATCAAATAAATGATTTTTTCTATGTTTTCCAATCTGCTTTCCTTCACGATCGAAAATAAAAGAGGTATTATAGATTCGGTTTTCTTCTCCCAATTCCGGCATCGAACCGGCTACCAGATAAATACCATACTGTTTCGCCAAACTGGAAAGAATCTGCCATACGACTCCTCCTTCTTTTTCCGCATATAGGGGGAATAATTCTGTCTGATATGGACAACAAAACATTTCTGGTAAAACCACCAAATCCACGCCTAATCTTGCCATATCCTTGATATACATACCTGCATTTATTACATTTTCTATTTTATCTTGTCCTACATTCATCTGTATCGCTGCTACTTTCATACATCCTCCTATTGTCCTACCAAAATCCTCTTATTTGGATAGCCACCTAAATTATAATACCGCTTTTTTTCCAAACATGAAACCATTACTTTCATAAATATTATTGAATCTGATATGACAAAAAGGGGGATCGCCTGCCGACGATACCCCTTTTTCAATCTCTATTTCTCTTCTTCTACACCACACAATGCTACAATTGCATTGGCAAAAATTTTAGCACTCATAAATAGCGTATCCAATTCCATAAATTCATTATCTCCATGCATAGCATTATCCACTCCCGGCATGGCGCATCCAAATGCTACTCCATTTTTCAGATGATGAACATACGTACCGCCTCCGATAGCCAGCGGCTGTCCCTGAATACCTGTATATGCTTCAAAACATGCCAAAAGTTTCTGTACCAAGTCAGAGGATGGATCCACATAATGTGGCTGACTCATCATTCCGCTTTCCACAGCAAATCCATTTTCTTCCAAAACTTTCGTCACCACTTTTGTCATATTTTCATCATTTCCACATACTGGGATTCGGCTGTCAAACATTCCCTCCAGATGAGTCGGTTCAAAATGGAATATTCCCAAATTCATAGTCAATGCACCGGAAATTTCATCTTCCATTTTTACTCCCAAAGATGTACCATCTGTTTCTCCATGAGGAAACAGAGAAAGAACACGATTTAGTTTTTCTACTCCTGCACATGGAGCAAAGGGTAATTTCTGTAATAATTTTAATAATGCTGTCACTGCATTGACACCCTGATCCGGTGTGGAAGCATGTGCGGATACACCTTTTACTTCAATTTTCGTTTTTCCCTCCGCTTCTTCCCATTGAATCTGCACATGCTGTTCCTGCTCTGCTTCATTTGCAGCTGCCACAAGCAAATCCTTTGAAATACCTTCCACCACTGCAACAGCCTTTCCGGGAACGACATTGACTTTCAATCCGCCATCCACAGACAAAATTCTCGGAAGTTCTTTCCCTTCTTCAAAAGATGCTTCAAATGTTTTGTGAAGAGCTCCCTTCTCTAAATTTATAAGAGGGAAATCTGCATCTGGCGTAAAAGACATAGGAGCTTCTTTCTCTTGTCCATAATAATATTCCAAATCACTGGAGCCACACTCTTCATCGGATCCCAAAATTAAACGAACGCCTTTTTTTAACGGAATTTCCAAGTCTTTTACTGCTTTCATGGCATACAATGCTGCAATAGCCGGACCTTTATCATCTGCAGTTCCTCTTCCGTAAATTTTTCCATCTACAACCTTTGGATCAAAGGGTGCAGTTACCGTCCAATCTTCACTTACAGGTACCACATCCAAATGTGCCAGAATATCCAACTGCTTTTCTTTCTCCGGATAAAGATCACCGACAATTACATAATTTTCATAATTTCTCGTTGATAATCCGGCACGTTCCATCAGTCTGATTCCCGCTTCCAGAACCGATGCTGCGCCCTCTCCGAAGGGTTTTCCCGGTTTTGCCTCTGTCTTTTGGCTATCTATGCGAACCAAACTTTTTAAATCTTCTACCATTTGTTCCTTTTGGCTATCAATATACTGGTCAATTTTTTCTTTATACATCACAATCTCTCCATTCTGCCATCCCAAGGCTAATTTGAATGAAAGGCTTAATAGTTTCACAGCCTTTTCTCTATTCCCCAGTATAATCTTTTAAAGATCAGGATGTCAATGTTTCTTTCTTTTCATCTCAATTTTGACCCCATTTCTTTTTCACCTCTTATCCGGTTATCTTCGCATGTCCTATACAAAAAATAGAGATGTACATACTTTGATAAAAATAGGATTGTTTGAATGCTATAAGCATGCTATAGTGAATGTATCTTTCTAATGTTTAATTTTTTATAATCAGGAGAATGCGTATGATTTCCTTAGACCATATAACACTCAAATATCGTACCGGAAAAGGGATTTCCGACATTAGTTTTTCGATCCAAGAAGGACATGTAACCGGCTATCTGGGTCCGAACGGAGCAGGAAAAACAACCACCATTCGCTGTTTAATGGGATTCATGAAGCCAGACAGCGGGACATGTACAATCAATGGCTTAGATTGTTATCGGGATGCCGCTGCTATCAAAACACTCGTCGGTTACATTCCCGGTGAAATTATGTTTCCCAGCGGTATGACCTGCAAAGAATATCTGCATTATCAATGTGAACTTCGCAAACAAAAAGATCTTTCCAGAATGAAGGAACTTATGGAGCGATTTCAGCTTGATGCCAAAGGGAATCTGCAACGATTTTCAAAGGGTATGAAACAAAAAGTCGGCATTGTCACAGCTTTTATGAGTGATCCCCAGGTACTTATTTTGGATGAACCCACTTCCGGTCTTGATCCCCTTATGCAAAATGAATTTATCCGCCTTATTCTGGAAGAAAAAAAACGGGGAAAAACCATTCTGATTTCCAGCCATATTTTTGACGAGATCGAACGCACCTGCGATGATGTTATCATTATTAAAGATGGATCCGTTATGATTCAATCCGATGTCAAAAAATTAACATCCACCAAACAAAAAGGATATTGTATCCGCACTCCGGATATTGACAAAGTAAAGAACTTTGGATATCGAGTCGATGTGATTTCTTCCGATGAATGCATCGTCTATGTCAGAGGAGAGGAAACTGCTGATTTTTTCAAAAAACTTGGCACAATTACTGTTTTCGATTTGGATGTGAAAGCACAAACTCTGGAAGATATTTTTCTGCATTACTATAATCTCTCGGAATCCTGAGCGATTATAACCAGCGGACACTGGCATTGATCTTTGAAAAGTAAATATTATCTGAAAAGTGAAAAATGGACATGAAAAACAGACATAACAGTCGCTATGCCTTAAAAAATACGGTATAA
>JAPFDH010000023.1 GCA_026169045.1 Lachnospiraceae bacterium
GAACCACTTACAGCAGACCGAGAAAGAAACCGTCTGCGGGCAGGTGCAGGTGTCCCCATCGTCAAGGACAATGCAGTTGCCGTCCTCACAGCAACAGCACTCCCGGCGTATCAGGCTGGCCGCCTGTTTCCTCTGTGCCGGTGTCATGCGGTAAAGGGAACCGTCCGGCCTGCGTTCCAGCGGCGGCAAGTCTTTATAGGGGTTATTTCTCATGCGTTCCCTCCATTTTGCTTTCCGTTGCCGTTTTCCCCGAAAGGATTTCCAGCTTTGGCACGCTCCCCGCAGCTTCGGGACATTTTGTCCCGAAGTCCGGTTCCTTGCGGTGCTTCCCCAGCCGGGGTATTCCTTTTCGGACGGTCATTCTGTTTTCAAGGTGCTGTCCATCGATGAACTATCCTAAGTCTACACGAAAAAAATGCAATCCCCGGAATTTTGCGAGAATTGCATTTTGATGAAGTTTACACTTTGGAAATTGCATTTTTGCAATCATCCTGTATAATGGAAGTATGCGGAGGAGGTGCGTGTCTATGGCTTTACCCGGAACACCCGGACAGCGGATTTCCGATTTATGCAACGGAAACCATATCACACAAAAGGAACTTGCGGAGAAGATAGGCGTTTCCGCTTCCCAGTTGAGCCGCATTGTCAGCGGCGAAACGAGAACGGTCAGCAGTGATATTCTCATAGGTGTGGCAAAGGAATTTAAGGTATCGACAGACTACATACTGGGCTTGTCTACCGTGAGCGTCCGCAAAAGCTACGATATTTCTGAATTAGGCTTGTCCGAGGGAGCCGTGAGGGGGCTTGTGACGGGTGCTGTTGATGTGCAAATACTCAATCGCTTACTGGAACACAGGAATTTTCCCAAGCTGATAGATTTGATACGGATTTATTTTCAGGACACGGCGGCAAAGGGGATAATGGCACGAAACCAGCTTATCGAGATGGCAACGGCTTCCCTGTCCGACCTGATGAAAGAACACCCGGAACACCGGGCGGAAGCAAAGCAGGATTTACAGCTTTTGAACGCTCAGAAGATGGGGGAACATGAAGCGGAGATAGAGAAAATCAAAAATGTGTTCCTTGCTATCCTGCGGGACATTAAGAAAGACATTGACAACGGGGAACAGCCGGGAGAAGCTGTGACCGCCGCTATGTTCCAAGCCATGCGGGACACTATGGCGGAGCAGAAACAAAACCCGCTTTCCATTGACGATGTAACAGCGATGATAGCCGGACAGATCGGACAGCTTGCGCCGATGGACAAAGAAACTGCCGACCTGTTCCAGCAGTTGGCGAAGAAGATGATTGAGCAGGCAGGAAAATAAAACATAAAATTCAAAGGAGATACTTATGGCAACAAAAATATTTGTTCACGGCTCAGGACACAAAGCAACAAGTTGGGAAAAAACAATTTCATACATGACAAACAACGAAGATATTGTATGTCCAAATTTATCCTCCATCCTTGAAGGGAAAGAGGCAAGCTACGAAAATCTATATTCTTCATTTGTAAAATATTGTAACGAATTTGACGGACAAATTCATTTATGCGGTCTTTCATTAGGTGGTATTTTGGCTCTGAATTTTGCTTTGGATTTCCCGCAAAAAGTGAAAACATTAGTTTTAATCGGAACGCCATATAAAGTCCCGAAAGTAGCATTTAGTTTTCAAAATATAATTTTCAGATTTTTACCAAAATCTATTTTTGAAACTATGGCATTTGATAAAAAGAACACATTTGCTTTAGGGGACACTATGAAGAATTTAGATTTCAGTGATAGGGTGAAAAATATTAAGTGCCCCACTTTAATTCTTTGCGGAAAGAAAGACAGTGCAAATATGAAATCAGCGGATTACTTATCACAAAGTATTAGAAGCGCAGAATTGAAAATTATTGAGAATACAGGCCATGTTGTCAATGAAGAAAATCCAAAAGCCTTAGCAGATATATTGAATGAATACTATTTGAAAAATTCTTAAACAATTCTGAAAGAAACTCGAAAACTACAAGCATAAAAGTTTAGAAAATAAATAGCAAAGCCAGCCGAGCCAGTCAATGGTCAAGATGAACGGCGCATTTCATGCGCCGCCGTTGACAGTCCCGCCCGTCTTTGCTAAAGGGTAATCAAGGCGGGAAAGCCCTAAAATGGTTTCACACCTATTTCAATAATTGGAGGAGATAAAAATGAGATCAGAAAAGGAAGTTTATGATATTGTTTTGAATTTTGCAAAAACAGACAAACGCATTCGCATGGTTACTTTGGAAGGATCTAGAACAAATACAAATATTCC
>JAPFDH010000058.1 GCA_026169045.1 Lachnospiraceae bacterium
CCTTTTTAATCATGCTTATGAAAGCAATGGGGGAATCGGGTTTACGGATCATGAATTCTGGAGGCAGAGTTCAGAGATTGCTGATTCCCTATGGAGGCGTGACTATGGCTGGATCGAACATACCCTTCGTTTCATTGGCGGAGAGGAAGCCCTTGTGCTTTCCAAACGCCTGAAATCCTATCAGCAGGAACGGGAAGAGAAACCGAAAAAGCGGGAGAAAAGAAAATATCAACAGGAGGAAAGGTAGGTGGCCGGATGAGAAAACGAAACCATGTAGTGCCTGTCCGTCTGAATGCGAAAGAACTTCGGCATTTGGACGGGCAGGTCGCAAAGAGTGGACTAAGCAGGGAGGAATTTTTACGTTCCCTGATCTTAGGCGCACAGCTTCAGACAAAGCCCTGTGAGCATCACGCAGAACTTCTTCGAAAGATTGCGGGGCTTTGCAATAACGCCAACCAGCTTGCTCATGTCGCCAATGGCACCGGGATGGCAGGGGAAGCCAGCGTACAGGAAATGCTCCGGATTTCCAAAGAGACATGGCGTCTGGTGAAAGAGGAATGGTAGATGGCATATACCAGCGTCCTCCCCGTCCACCGCCTGGAGCGTTCCATCGACTATGTGAAGGATCGGACGAAGACCACCAAGAGCGCCGGCTCTTTGGAAGAAGCCATCGATTATGCCTTAAACCGGGAAAAAACAGAAGAGACCATTTTTGAGGATGCCATGGGGTGTACCTGTGAAAATGCCTATGCGGACATGGTAAAGACCAAAGAGCGCTTCCATAAGAAAGGCGGGGTACAGGGCTACCATCTGGTGCAGAGTTTTGCAAAAGGGGAAGTATCACCCGAACTGGCACATCTGATCGGACAGGAATTGGCAGAGCAGTTATTGAAAGGGCAGTTTGAAGTGGTAATCACCACCCATTTGAATACCAGTCATTACCACAATCATCTGGTATGGAATTCGGTGAGCATGGTGGATGGGAAGAAATACCACAGCAATGCCAAAAGTTATTTTACCGAAGTGCGCCGGATTTCGGATGACTTATGCAGGAAATACGGTCTTTCTGTGATCCAGACGAACCAGGGGAAAGCCATGCACTATGCCCAGTGGAAAGCAGAAGCAGAAGGGAAACCTACCTGGAGGACTGCCATCCGCATGGATATCCGGGATGCCATTGGCGTGAGCTTTTCCTGGAGTCAGTTTGTAAAAGAAATGGAGAAGCGGGGCTATGCCTGGAAGCTGAACCGGAAGTATCCGGCATTAAAGACGCCGGATATGGAGAGGTATGTCCGTCTGCGTTCCTTGGGAAAAGGCTATGGGGAGGCAGAGATCCGGGAGAAGATCCTGCGTCCAAAGATCCAACAGGTGTATGGAAAAACACAGGTGAAGTTTCCAAAGAGGAAACTTACCGGACTTCAAAAGCTGTATTTTTCTTATCTGTATCGGATGGGAGTGCTTCAGCAGAAGCCGAAACGGATTTCTTATGCGGTCCGTTCCGATATCCGAAAACTGGATCTCCGTATCCGGCAGATGGAGTTTTTGCAAAAAGAGGGGATCAACACCAAGGAAGAGCTGGCAGCATACCGGAAACCTTTGGAGGAACAGGTACTTTCCTTGATGAAGGAGCGAAGAACGCTATACCGAAAAGAACCGGGAAGTATGCGGATTCAGGAGATCAACGGGGAATTAAAAGAACTTCGGAAGAAGATCCGTTTAAGCCAGCAGATCGAGATCCAGTCGAAAGAGATGGAAGAGAGGTTAAAACGGGCAAAGGAACAGGAGCAGGTACAGGAATCGTCCGGGAAAC
>JAPFDH010000074.1 GCA_026169045.1 Lachnospiraceae bacterium
AACGGGAGAGAAAATTATGCTTGCATAATTTTTCGACCGGTCAGACCTATGAGCTGAGCGCCTGTAAATGAGTAAAACAGTGGCGACAGCCACAATAAGCACGCAGTGCGGTTTTACGAATGGCGCGGGCTGAACTGTTACAATTCCATAACGTCCGCCCACGGCTCGTTGTCTACGCGCAAATAAAAGACATCCGCAGGCGGGCTTTCTATACCAAAAGCCTACACAGCGAATGTCTTCTGAATGTAATCTTTCATTTTGTAATACTGCATTGTTTCACTGATTTTTCATTTTATAACATATTGGTTTCGTCTTCTTTATCACCGGATGGATCCAGCAATTTATCATACAATTTTTCATATTCTCTGGCTGAAGAATTCCAGGAGAAATCTTTTTCCATTGCTCTCTTCTGCATCGTAGTCCATGCTGCTTTGTCGTTATAAAATACCTTTTTCGCGTAATTGATGATACTAAGCATCTCATGAGCATTATAATTGGCAAAGGAAAATCCTGTTCCGGAACCATCGACTTCATTATAAGCTTCTACCGTATCGCGAAGACCGCCTGTCTCTCTTACGATAGGAAGTGTACCATAACGAAGACTCATCAGCTGACTGAGTCCGCATGGTTCGAATAACGAAGGCATTAAAAATGCATCGCAGGATGCGTAAATCTTATGGGACATTGGTTCCGAGTAATAGATATTTGCGGATACTCTGTCCGAATATTTATCCGCATAATATCGGAACATATCTTCATAACGCCGTTCACCGGTTCCCAATACGACAAGCTGAACATCTTCCGCACAGATCTGTTCCATCACACAATCGATTAAGTCAAATCCTTTCTGGTCGGTCAGTCTGGAGACAATACCCAGCATAAATGCTTTCGGATTTTCTTCAAATCCCAGTTCTCTTTGAAGAGCAGCTTTATTTTTCGCCTTTTTCTCCACAAAATCTTCTGAACTGTAGCAAACAGCAATATCGGGATCTGTTTCCGGATTATAAAAACTATAGTCAATTCCGTTTACAATTCCATAGAGACTGTTGGAACGAGCCCGAAGCAGTCCATCCAATCCTTCTCCGTAAAAGCTTGTTTTAATTTCTTCCGCATATGTCTTGCTGACTGTGGTAATGATATCAGAATATACCAAACCACCCTTTAAAAGATTTCCGTTATTATATGATTCCAGTTTATCGTTGGTAAAGTAATAATCGGACAGCCCTGTCATATAACGAATGGTATCAATCGCCCAAGTTCCCTGGAATTTCAAATTATGAATCGTAAATATGGTCTTAATTCCCCGGAAAAACGGATCTCCCTGAAAACTATCGTTTAAATATACAGAAACCAGACCGGTCTGCCAGTCATTACAATGAATGATATCCGGACGGAACCCAATCAGCGGAAGGGAAGAAAGAACTGCTTTGGAAAAGAATGAAAACTTTTCGATATCCTCATACATATTGCTGTAAGGCCATGGCCCTCCAAAATAGAACTCACTGTCTATAAAATAAAAATGTACTCCCTGATACTCCATTTCAAGAATACCAACATACTGATTACGGAAGCAAAAATCCGTATAAAAATGGGTAATATATTTCATCTGCGAACGATATTCTTCTTTTATGCAAAGATATTTTGGCAGCATAACCCTGACATCATATTTTGTTTTATCGAAATACTTCGGCAGAGAACCCACGACATCAGCCAGTCCTCCCGTTTTTATAAAAGGAACGCACTCTGATGCGACAAGCAATACTCTTTTCATTCGTATCCCTCCTAGCGATATATTTGTCTATATTATACACTAGGAAATGGAACTTTGGAAGTATTTTGTCTCACTTTTCCATAAAACTCTTCGTGTTTTTCCGCAATTATTTTTTAGATTTGTAATCCAAACGAATACGGTCGGAAATTAACGCTATAAATTCTGAATTTGTCGGTTTACCCTTACCATTGTGAATCGTATATCCGAAAAGTTCGTCAATCGTATCCATTTTTCCTCTGCTCCAAGCCACTTCAATCGCATGACGGATTGCTCTTTCCACACGGCTTGGTGTCGTCTGATAATGTTTGGCAATTTCCGGATACAAAATCTTTGTGATGGAATTTAACATATCCATATCTTCCACACACATCATGATGGCATCTCTCAAATACTGATATCCTTTGATATGTGCCGGTACACCGATTTCATGAATCATATCGGTCACATCCTGTTCCAATGTTTTCTTGGTTTCAGATGCCTGCGGAATATAATCCTGTCTGTTAAATTCATTCATCTTCAGTTTTTTACATTTTCCGATTTGCTTTACACGATTTAAAATTGTCTGGTTATCAAATGGCTTCATAATATAATACGTTGCGCCAAGGTTCATGGCATCTTCCGTCACCGACTCATTACGAATTCCGGAAATAACAATAAATGATGGTATTTTCTGTATATGGCTGTCATTTCTTATTTTGTCCATAACACTCAATCCGTCAATTCTCGGCATCACCAGATCCAATAACACTACATCCGGCTGTTTTTCTTTAATTAATTCCACTGCTTCGGCCCCATCCAAAGCAGTCCCCACAACATTGATATCGCTGTCTGCTTTCAAAATTTCCCCCAGCACTTCAACTATCCTTTCATTATCGTCAGCAATTGCGACTGTTAATCTTGACATTTTTCATCCTCCTCTTTCTGGCTAATCTAAAAACAAGAGTTATTATAGGGAAGAAACTCGTTTTTCACAACATAAAAAGCTCGCACAATTCTTGTTTTTATTTAATTATTTGACATAAATATACATTTATTATTTTACAACATATTCAGTAAAACATCAAGTATTTCCTTAGATACAATCTGTAAAATAACGTTTTTGTATCATTTTGTCCTGTTCTTAGCCTTTAGCGCATCATATCTTCAATGAAAATGCCGTAACCTTTTGTCGAATCCTGTACCAAAACATGGGTGACCGCCCCGATCAATTTCCCATCCTGAATAATTGGACTTCCACTCATTCCCTGAACAATCCCTCCGGTCTTGTCAAGAAGTCTTGGATCTGTCACCTGAAGAACCAATTCTTTTTTATCACCCTCTCTGGACGCATTTACTTCTAAAATGGATATGGTATAATCGTTTCTCTGTCCATCCAATGTGGTACGTATTACCGCCTCACCGGTATGCACTTCATCCTTTTCTGCCACTTCTACCCACTCTTGATTCACATCTGCCAAAAAGGCCTCTGATACTGTCCCGAAAATTCCACACTGTGTGTTGGAAAAAATATCTCCGCACTGAGAGTCTTTTCCATAGCAAATGACTCCTGCCAGAGAACCGGGATTTCCGGATTCGCCTTTAATAATACTGCGAATCTGTGTCTGATATAATTGACCATTTGAAATCGCTACCAATTCCCCGGTATCCATATCACTGATTCCATGACCCAGGGCACCAAAGTTCCCATTTTCATCAATATATGTCATGGTTCCGATTCCCTGTGTGTCATCTCGCACCCAGATTCCCAATTTATATTCTCCCAAAGAAGTTGTCACTGGCTGCATACGTACATCCAAAGTTTCCTGATCTCTGCGAATGGTCAAAACCGCATCTTCTCCCCCACTCTTTCCGACCATCTGCAATAATTCCTCTTTTTCCCGAATCGCCACACCGTTATAACCCAGAATATAATCTCCGGCTTTTACAATATCCTTTGCCGGTTCTTTTTCCAGACCATCCAATCCCATAACAGCGGATGTACCTATCACCATAATTCCATCGGTCTGCATGTAGATTCCAATGGGCATACCACAGGGAATGACTTTATCTCCTTCTTCAGCCAATACCTTTATGGAACAGTTGCCCAATAATATCCCTATGGCTAAAACCGTGCACATGGTGAAATTCATTCGTTTTTTTATTTTTCTTTTCCATTCTTTCATTGCTCCACCCTATCCTTTCGTGAATTTCAAGGATAGTATATGAAGAAATTACGAATGTACTCTAGTGAGATTTTGTACGTTTTGCCATATCTTTCATTTCTTCTGCAGTTTTTATAACGGTTTGTGTAATTTCACTTCCGCTAAGCAATCTCGCCAATTCATCCACACTTTCTTTTTCGTCCAAATGTTTGATATGGGTTGTGGTTGTATTGTTGTCTGCTGTTTTCTGAATCAAAAAATGTTCATCTGCCATGGAAACAATCTGAGGAAGATGACTGATGCAGATAACTTGTCTGCTATTTGCTATAATTGAAAGTTTTTCCGATACCTTTTGCGCCGTTCTTCCACTGATTCCCGCGTCGATTTCATCAAAAATCAGTGTCATAATCTGATCCTTATCCGCCAGTACCGATTTGATTGCCAGCATAATTCTCGACAATTCTCCTCCTGATGCCACTTCCCGCAGAGGGCGGATCTTCTCGCCCGGATTGGTAGAAATTAAGAATTCCACGGAATTTTTACCTTTTTCAGAAAAACAATCTTCCTCTTTTACCTGAATTTCAAATTGAACATCCGCAAAATTCAAATCTTTCAAGGATTTTTTCATCACCTGTTCCAGATTTTTAGCATGAACTACCCGGATCTCTCCCATTTTCTTACTATATTCTTCCATTATCTGAAGTGCTTTTTCTTCTTCTTTTTTTATGGAAGCTTTATGCAGCTCAAAATTTGTCAGACGCTCATATTCTTTTTTCTTTTCTTCCAAAACACGATGAATGCCTTCTATGGTAGGACTGTATTTATCCTCCAAATGGTGAATCACATCCAACCGTTTTTGTATTTCATAAAGTTCCTCTTCATCCACTTCCACTTCATCAATTCTGGAGGAAAGTTCCCGATTGATATCGGTAAGCAACGCTTCCAAATCCAAAATTTGATCCTGAATTTCCTTCAATGATTCATCGAACGGAAGAATCCGGGCAATACTATGGGCACAGGATCCGATGATTTCCAAAGCACCGGCAGGATTCTCATTTCCAAGGCCATTTTGTATTTCCATAAGGCCTTCGATAATTTGTTTTCCATGGGAAAGGCGAGAATAGGTTTCTGTTAATTCCTCCTCTTCTCCCACTCTAAGGTCTGCCTCTTCGATTTCATTCATTTCAAATTCCAAAAACGATAATTCTCTTTTTCTTGTCTCTTCATCAGAAGTATATGCAGACAATTCTTTTTTTAGTTGGAGATAGTTATGATATGCATTGGAATATTTCTCCTGAATAGGGAGTAATTGAGATTTGGCATACAGATCCAGAATTTCCATATGTTTAGAAGGGTAAAATAAAGATTGATGTTCATGCTGTCCGTGGATATCGATAAGCATGGATGAAATTTCTTTTACTTTGGATGCGGGAACACTTTCCCCATTGATTTTGCTGATGCTTCTGGAATCCATAATTTTTTTACTGATAATCAGCTGTCCATCCTCCAATTCGATATCCATTTCATTTAGTTTATTCAAAATCATTTCATCGGATACGGAAAAGACCAATTCGATATATGCATAGTCTCCATGTTTCCCAATGATTTCTTTTGGTACTTTTCCTCCCAATGCAATATTAATGGATCCGATAATAATTGATTTACCGGCTCCCGTTTCTCCGCTTAATATATTCAGGCCGGAACCAAATAGCACTTCTGCCTCCTGAATCAGCGCCAGATTTTTTACATACAGGCTTTCCAACATAGTAATTACACTTTGTTTCCTTTCTATTCAGCAATCAGTTTTTTAATTTGATCCATTACAAGGATCGTTTGGTCAACACTGCGTACCGCACACATAATGGTATCATCTCCTGCTATACAACCCACGATTTCATGAAAATGGAAGGCATCCAAAGCGGCAGCGGCAGCCATAGCCATCCCTGACACGGTCTTGATCACCAAAATATTCTGTGCCATATCCATGCTGACATAACTGTCTTTTAAAACGCGAATAAATTTTTCATTGGCAGGATCCACATGTTCCTGCTGAATGACATATCTTTGTTTTCCGCTGTCTGTACTGATTTTCATCAGCTTTAAGGCACGAATATCTCTCGACACTGTGGCCTGGGTTACCCGATATCCTGCTTCATTTAGTTTTTTTGCCAACTCCTCCTGGGTTTCTATTTCATATTTCCCTATGAGTTCCACAATCATTTTATGCCTGTCTACTTTCATAGCATTTGTCCTCCTTTCCAGATTTTGTCCGTTAAGACAGTGACGGACCATGTTTACTGGTCCGCCATTTTTCTTCTTAATGTTTCCAGAAAGCTCACCTTACTGATTTTTACCAGTTTGGCCTTCTTATCCGATCCCTTTATGCGCAAAATATCTCCGTTCTGAAGAGGAGAAAATGCATCCGCATCAAAGTTGGATACCGGAATGGTATCTTTTGCCTCCTCCCGATGTTTTACATGAATTTCAATCTCCACATCAGAAGGCAGAACAATACTTCTGGCATTCAGCGTATGGGGACTGATCGGAGTCAGCACAATCATATCCGATGTAGGCATAATAATCGGCCCCCCTGCCGAAAGATTATATGCCGTCGAACCGGTGGGGGTCGCAACAATCATTCCGTCTGCCTGATAATGATTCAAATATTCCCCATCTACGTAAATGTCAAATCGTATGACACACAGATTTCCGCTTCTGCTGAGTACGATATCATTCAAAGCCACATCTTCATGGATTACCTTTCCGCCCCGTATGACCTGACCGGAAAGCATCAAACGTTTCTCAACAAAATACGCCCCTTCTATCATGGAATCCAATGCCGGAAGGATGGAGGTCCTGTCAATTTCGGCAAGATATCCGAGCGTTCCCATATTGATTCCTAATATGGGGATTTCTCTATCCTTTAAATCCCGTGCCGCTTGGATAATCGTACCGTCTCCTCCCAGGACGATGACACATTCCACGTTGTCGGGAATTTGCGAACCATCCGTATATCGAAACGTTCCAAAGGGTCTGTCCTGTCCTTTTCCTGATCCTTCCTTTTCCGGCTTTTTCAAATCAATATCACCATAAATCCGGCATTGCTTCCCTTTGTCCAGCAGATAATCCCGAATCATGAGAGCACAGCCGTATGTATCTTTTTTCTCTGTATTCGCTATAATATAAAAATTCTCCATAATTCCTGCCTCTTTCATACCTGTCGGCTGTCAGGTTTTCTCCCGCATGTTACCCACAAAAGACCGGATCTCTTTTTTTCCTATAATACCTGGTGAGAGCGTTCCACCAATTCCTTCACATCCGGATCCGGCTGATTGCTTTCTTCCAAAGTCGGTGTATTTTGCAGATACAGCAGATATTCAATATTTCCCTCCGGTCCTTTTATCGGTGAAAACTCCAGATTCAGCACAGCAAATCCTATGGATTTTGCATACTCTATTACCTGGAAAATAACCTCCTCATGAGTGGACTTTTCCCGTACCACTCCCTTTTTTCCCACCTTTTCTCTTCCCGCTTCAAACTGGGGTTTTATCAGACATACAATTTGTCCCCGTTCTTTCATCAAGGCTTTTACCGGCTCCAAAACTTTTGTCAGTGAAATAAAAGAAACATCGATCGATACAAAGTCCACCGGTTCGCCCACTTCTTCCGGCGTCAAATAACGGATATTGGTACGCTCCATGCAGACAACCCGTTCGTCATTTCTCAATTTCCAATCCAGCTGTCCGTGGCCCACATCTACAGAAAATACTTTAACAGCTCCGTTTTGAAGCATACAATCGGTAAAACCACCTGTGGAAGCCCCCACATCCATGCAAACTTTTCCCTCTAATTCCACACCAAAATTTGCAATGGATTTTTCCAGCTTTAATCCCCCGCGGCTGACATATTTTAATGTACTGCCCCTTACTTCAATGGGGGAATAAATATCAAACGTAGAACCTGCTTTATCTTCTTTTTGTCCATTTACGTAAACTTGTCCGGCCATTATGATTGCCTTCGCCTTTTCCCTGGAAGGAGCCAGGCCCAAATTTACCAGCAAAACATCCAAACGTTCTTTCATACCATTACTCAATTTCTTTTTCTATCCTTCCTACGATATTTCCTGCATCCATACCCAGTAATTCTTTAAGGGTTTCCACACTGCCATGCTCCACATATACATTGGGAATCCCCACCAGAATCGTCTTCGCCGAATATCCGCATGAACTGATATAGGCTGCGATTTGTTCTCCCAATCCGCCATTTAAAACATTTTCTTCCATTGTAACAAAAAGGGAGTGATCCTTTGCCAAATCATCTACAATTTTATGATCCCATGGCTGGGCAAACCGCATATTTACCACTGTCGCCGAATATCCTTTTGCCGCCAGCATATCTTTTACTTCCATCGCCGTCTTTACCATGGTTCCCAAAGCCAGAAGTGCTATCTTTTCTCCCCGTTCCAATACCTCACACGTCCCAAGGCTGATGGGCTGACGATATTCCTTTAATCCTTTATACACCGTTCCTCTGGGATAGCGGATGGCAATGGGATGCTCATACTCCGCTGCAAAATCCAGCGCATCCATCATTTCATATTTATTTTTCGGTGCAAACACACACATATTAGGCATACTTGTCAAATACGAGATATCAAAAATACCCTGATGGGTTTCTCCATCTGCTCCCACCAGACCGGCGCGGTCTACTGCCAAAATAACAGGAAGATCCTGAATACATACATCATGCAAAATCTGGTCATAGGCCCGCTGTAAAAAGGAAGAATAGATGGCCACAATCGGTTTCATGCCTCCCGTAGCCAATCCGGCTGCAAAGGTTATGGCATGTTCTTCCGCAATTCCCACATCAAAGAAACGATCGGGATACCGTTTTGCAAACCGGGCCATTCCCGTTCCTTCCGGCATGGCAGCACTGATCCCGACAATACGCTCACTTTTTTCCGCCAGGTTGCAGATCATCCGTGCAAAAATATCGGTATACGTTGCATGCTTTTTTGGAACCTTCGGCAATCCCGTGGAAACATGGAACGGTTCCACACCATGAAATCGGCTGGGATTTAATTCCGCCGGTTCATATCCTCTTCCCTTTTGTGTTTTTACATGAATGATCACCGGACGTTTCATCTTTTTGGCAGCTGATAAAAATTTCATAAGCTGTCCCATATCATGACCGTCCACAGGCCCCAAATACGTAATTCCCAGATTTTCAAATAACATTCCCGGAATTACCATCTGTTTTATGGTATCTTTTGTTTTACTAATCCGCTTTACCAGAGGATCTCCTATGACAGGAATCTTCAGCAGTGTATCTGATATCTCCTGTTTCAAATTATTATATCCCTCATCTGCGCGAAGCTTTCCAAGGTAACTTGACATTCCACCCACATTTTCTGAAATGGACATTTGGTTATCATTCAGAATTATAATAAAATTCTTTTTCAACTGGGCAGCATTATTTAATGCCTCATATGCCATTCCGCCTGTCATGGCTCCATCACCGATGACAGATACCACATAATAATCCTGTCCTGTCAGTTCTCTGGCATAAACCATTCCCAAACCGGCTGATACCGAAGTGGAGCTATGTCCCGTATCAAAACTGTCAAAATCGCTTTCTTTTCTCTTTGGAAATCCGCTTAACCCGCCGGACTGACGCAGCTTATCAAAACCTTCCTTTCTTCCCGAAAGCAGCTTATGCGTATAAGCCTGATGACCCACATCCCAAATAATTTTATCCTTTGGTAAATCAAATGCCAGATGCAACGCCATCGTTAATTCCACAACGCCCAGATTGGAAGCCAGATGTCCTCCGGTCACGCTGATTTTTTCTATTAAAAATTCCCTGATATCCTTCGCCAGTTCCGGCCAATCCTGCGGCTGCAGATTTTTGATATCGTTGGGTTGATTAATTTTTTCCAGCATATTGCATCCCTCGATTATTTCTCTCTGGTAATCAGCATCTGTACAAGCTGAATCAGAAATTCATTTTCGCCCGGAAGTTCTTTCAAAAGTTCAATGGCCTTATGGGAAATCTCTTCCACATCCCGTTTGGACTGTTCCAGACCATGTATGGTCACATACGTAGTTTTCTGATTTTTTTCATCACTTCCCACCGGTTTTCCCAGGACTTCCGTTGTACTTGTCAGATCCAGAATATCATCCTGAATCTGAAATGCCATTCCAATGTATGAAGCTGCCTGTTCTGTCTTTTTTATATCATTCTCCCCGGCTCCCGCCAAAACAGCTCCGATCATCATAGATGCTTCCAGAAGAGCTCCTGTTTTCAGACGATATACGAAATCCAGCTGTTCATTTGTCATGGGCTTTTCCGTCATTTCCACGTCTACCGTCTGACCACCTATCATGCCATACATTCCCGTTTTAGCAGCCAGTATCTGAATGGCACGTCCCACACGCATGGGATATTTTGTATCCGCAAATGCTCCTGCCGCAGTCTCGAATGCATACGTCAAAAGTGCATCTCCTGCCAAAACTGCCATATCATATCCGAACTCTACCCATGTAGTTTTTCTTCCTCTGCGATACGTATCATTGTCCATACAAGGAAGATCATCATGAACCAAAGATGATGTATGAATCATTTCGATTGCTGCCATAAATGGATAAATTTCTTCCCCGTTTCCTCCAAATAATCGATACGTCTCTTCCATGATCATTGGGCGAAGTCGTTTTCCACCCGCACAGACACTGTAATTGGATGCCTGAAATATTGTTTTTTGCAGCCCTTCTTCCTTGGGAAGATACGTTTTGATCCGATTATCAATCTGCAACGTCTTCGCTGCCATTTCTTCCTTCCATGTCACTTTCTTCACCGCTTTCACTGAGTATTTTTATTTTCTTTTCTACCTTATCAATCTGTTTATTACAACTTTTTATCAGCCGGATACCCTTCTCAAAACTGGCTAAAGATTCTTCCAAGCTCTGACCTTTTTCCTCCATATCCTGAATGATTGTATTCAGCTGCTCCAACGTTTCATCAATCGTCATAAGCTATCCTCTTTTTCCTCTTTCTCATCAACGGTCGCTTTTATGGTTCCATCTCTCAGCCAAAGAGTAATCTGCGTTCCCGTCTCTGCCTGGTTCACAGATTCCATCGGAATGCCATCGGCATCCACAGCCCACACATACCCTCCGCTCAATCTGGCAAGCGGAGACAATCCACTTAGTCTGGCAGCCGCCAATTCCAATGTATGGCGGTATCGTTCCACTTTTTTCTCCATAACAGCAAAAAGCCGTTCTTCCAAATCTGCCAGATATTGCTTTTCCTGTAAAAGCCGATTTCCCGGATGCAGCAGCCGGATTTGAAACAGACATCGTTCCACTTCTGAACGATACCGATAAATTTTTTCTTCCATTGCCGCCTGAAGCCGACGTTTCTGCTCTTCCAGCTTTTCCTCAAAAGCTGTATACTCAAAAACTGCCAGTTCTGCCGCCGCTGATGGGGTAGGTGCCCGCAGGTCTGCCGCAAAATCTGCAATTGTAAAATCCGTTTCATGGCCCACGGCAGAGATAACAGGTGTGAGACAATCAAAAATTGCCCTGGCCACTCCTTCATCATTAAATGCCCACAAATCTTCAATGGAACCACCGCCTCTGCCGACAATCAGACAATCCAGTCCCATGGAATCCAAATATTCAATTCCACGGATGATACTTTCCACTGCCCCGTCTCCCTGCACGAGAGCCGGATAAAGATATAGCTGCACATAAGGATTTCTTCTGGCACAAATATGGATAATATCCTGAATCGCTGCCCCGGTAGGTGCTGTCACAATTCCGATTTTCGTGGCATAAGAAGGTATCGGCTGTTTATACTCTTCCGCAAACATCCCCATATCAGCCAGCTTTTGTTTCAACAGTTCAAACTTTCTATACAGATCCCCTGTACCGTCTGCTTTTAACTGATTCACATATAACTGATATTTTCCGTCCCGCTCATATACACGCACACTTCCACCGGCGATGACGCTTTGCCCTTCCCGCATACGAAATGTCATGTTTTTGGCATTGGAAGCAAACATCACACAGGCTATGGTACTGCTGTCATCTTTCAATGTAAAATAGATATGGCCGCTGGTGTGATATTTACAATTGGAAACTTCCCCTTTGATCCATATTCGATTTAACGCATAATCCTGTGAAAACATATTGCTGATGTATGCCGTCACCTGTTTTACTGAATAAACACTTGCCATTGCTTCCTTACTCGCTGATTAATTTTGCTAAAATTCCGTTGACAAATTGCGGGGATTCATCACCGCCATATTTTTTCGCCAATTCCACCGCTTCATTGATTGCTACTTTTCCCGGTACCTGATCATCATAGCGCATTTCATAAAGGGCCAAACGAATAATGGTCAATTCCACCTTTCCCATACGCTGCAGCTTCCATCCCTTCGCCACTGCCGCGATTTCTTCATCCAATTGCGGAATCAGAGGAAAAATTTCTTTTATCTTTCCGGAAAGCAGCTGACATGCAGCCTCATCCAACCCTTCTTCATTCTCTAAGAAATTGGCAATCTGCTCTTCCAATTCTTCCCCTTCGTAAAAATTTCCATGAAATAAAAGTTTAAATGTATATTCTCGCAGTTCTCTTCTTAACATGTATCTGATTCTCCTATTTTCTTTTTCGAAACAAAATGGGTGTCATTCCTGGCACCCATCTTCTCCTCTGATAAAGCAACAGTTCGGCCCGCGCCATTCGTAAAACCGCACTGCGTGCTTATTGTGGCTGTCGCCACCGTTTTACTCATTTACAGGCGCTCAGCTCATAGGTCTGACCGGTCGAAAAATTATTCAAGCATAATTTTCTCTCCCGCTACAGTCCTATGGCTAAACTGTTACCTGATTAATTGTCCATGTTCACTCCGGCAATGGTGATATTTACATCAAGGACCTGCAGTCCAGTCATATTCTCAATTGCTGTCTTTACTTTATCCTGAACTTTTGCTGACACATCTGGAACACTGTAGCCATACTGAATATTCAAGGACAGTTTAACGGATACTGTGGAATCCACAACTTCCAGTTCCACACCCTTTGAAAGATTTCTCATCCCCAGCTTGGAAATCAACTCTCTCGTCAGATTTCCTGCCATGGAAGCTACCCCTTCCACTTCTGTCGCAGCAAGTCCGGCAATAACCGCCACCACTTCATCCGCTATTCGAACTTCTCCGATTTTATTTTCTGTTTCAATGGTATATACACCCTTCTCTTGTTCTTTACTCACAACGGTACCTCCTGCGATACGTTCTCTCTACTGAATACCGATGCCGATCCGGACACCGGTATGGTTACTCTGTGGTTATTATACCAAATTTGTGCCATTTTGCAAATCCTTTTTCACATTGCAAAACATAAGGAGCTTTTACGTACAAAATTATGGCTGCACTTCCATCAATGTTATCACAATATTGGATACATCCACATTTGTCTTTCTTTTTACAATATCTTCTACCTGTGCCCGTTCCGCATCCGATAACTCCTGCCTGCAGATTACCACATCTGCCTGCTCATCATTTATGCTTACCACAGCATTATTAAATCCTTTTGCTTGAAGCATATTTTCCGCAGCACTCTCCTGATCAGCAATTTCTGTCATGCGCACCATATTATCAATGGCAGCCTGTTTTTCTTCCGATGCAATGGATTCATTGTTAATCACTTCCAAAAGTGTATCTTTATTTTTCCCTCTTACCTGTTCTCTATTCATTCTAACCTGAGCCAGAAAATCCGAAACAGTCACTCCATTGGTCAAAACAGCTTCTCCCGGATCGGAATCACTGACATCATAGTCAAGGCTGGCAATATCTTCCAGTGTAGCGTCTGCTGCTTCCTCCGATTCTTGAGATGCTTGTGAACTTTCCTGTGCTGCCGCTGCCTCCTGATTTAAGACCTCTTCTGTCTGTTCATCCGCCGCTTGGGTCTGCGCCGTCTGGGTTGTATCCATCGGGACAACACCTTCTCTTCCCGCATATGTAAGATACCCTGCTACAGCGATCATGACTGCCAATGCCGAAACTACCACCTGATTTTTTCGAAACATTTTTTTCACTTTGCCTACTCTCCTTTACCCATTATCATTTTTCCTTTTTAATACTTTAATTTTATGTGGGGAAACATCAAATAATGCCTCCAGTGCATCATTTATTTCTGAAACTATTTGCGGAGAATCAGCGCCATCTGCCAAGACTACGATTCCTTCTATTACCGGTTTCTTTTCCTGTATCACATAGGGCTGCTCCCCATCTCCTCCGCTGTCGGAAAGAACCGTATCTTCCTGTTTGTTCTCCTCATTGGAAATCCGTTTTCCTCCTTGTGAATCTTCTTCCGTTACCTGACTGTTTTGATAATTAATGTTTTTATCCAATACTTTTTCTTCTGATGCCTTCAGCGTAATCATAACTTCCGCATTTCCCACACCCTCCATGGATTCCAATACATGTTTCAGACGGTCTTCCAGCTCTTTTTCATAACTCCCATCTTCCCCTTGGTATCCGATTTCGGATGCCGAATCCGTTTCCAAAGGTATCTCCTCTGTTTTATTGCCCGGCCAGGTAAACAACAGTAACGCTGCACCGGCGGCTGCGATCAGAACAATTTTATCCATACTTAGTTTTCGCAGTGAAAATTTCTTTTTTTCTGTTTTCTCCTTTTTTTCCATGTTTCCTCTCATTCCATTCTTATTCTTAACGATTCCGATCCATTCGCAAAAATACTTTTACAAAACTTGGAATCGTTCCATTTATTCCAAAGAAGACTCCCATGTTACCGAAACCTGATCCGGCCGGATTGAAACCATATCTGCCGCCTCACGGCAAATTTCATCCGCCAGTTCTTTTTTGTATTTTGTTTCTGATTGCCCCGTTTCTTTCTCTCCTTCCGATTCTGTTTCCTCTCCTACCTGTACTATGATTTGATTTCCAATAATCACTGTCGGAGGAGAAATTGTACCTTTTTGTTCTTCTTCCTCCAGCAAAATCCATACCGTTTGAACCTGTCCATAGGATTCCGAATTCTCATCCAAATCAAATACTGCCTGACACTCCTTCACCGTTATTCCCTCTTCATCCAAAAACGTTTCCAATTTTTCCGTGATCTGCTCCTCTGTCTGCCCTTCCATCTGCTCATAAATGCTTACTTCCCGCCTTTCTTCCACCTCTTCCATTTGTTTTTGCAGTGACGGATCTTCCATTTTCTCCATATAATTCTGGAACAGCTGTGACAAAGGCGGATTAAGCGAAAACACTTCAAACAACGGACGGATCACAAGAAGTAAAATGAATAAGCCTGTATAAAACCGGATATATTTCTCAAAATGGTTTTGTGGAAGAATTCTCAGGACGGTAGTAATCAGTACCATACCTACAGCCACATTTCGTACCCATTCCAAAAGAATAGCCATACTTTCACCAGACCTTTCTTACCATCTATGCCCCTGTTTATCCAAAATACGCCGCATTGGTAAAACTGCAGATCAGGGCAATTGTAATGAAAAATAATAACGCAGCATAACATGCTATTTTTAACAACATGGCAATCCCGTCTCCCACACTGCTGACACAACGAACCATCCGTGCATCAGAAACCGGCTGAATGAACGCGGCAGCAGCACGGTATAAAAATGTTAAAACAGTTAATTTGATCAGTGGCACCGCAGCAATCACCAGAATAATCACCAAAGCCGCAGCACCAATTCCGTTTTTGATCAACACACCGGATCCCACCACCATCTGTGCTGCTGTCGATGCGCCGCTCCCAATTCCCGGGATAAATGATAAAATCTTTTTTATGCCTCCTATTTTTGCAGCATCCACAAAGGGCAAGATCATTCCCTGGATGAGCTGGATTCCGATGACCAGTCCCATCATCGTCTTTAATCCCCATACAGCCACAGACTGAACCAGCTCTGCCGTTTTGGACAAAAAATCTTCTCCTGAAATATCATTGACAAATCGCAGTATCAACTCTGCATAAGTGAGGGGAATCAGCAAATATAACATTCCCCACTCC
This sequence comes from Lachnospiraceae bacterium, assembly GCA_026169045.1. Lineage (GTDB taxonomy): Bacteria > Bacillota > Clostridia > Lachnospirales > Lachnospiraceae > Fimimorpha. The sequence goes on from JAPFDH010000074.1 coordinate 15,966, forward strand.
ACCGCTGCAATCATGATAAGTGCCATCTGATAAAATGCCATCGACGAAAGACTTCCGCTCACAAAAGCTACTGACAGAAAAAAAGAAGGAATCAATGCCTTCATAAATTCCAGCAAGACTCGAATCATGGATGTGGCAATCTGCCCGGCCAGTCCAAAAGAGGCGGCAAGGATGGATAACATCATTAAATATGTAATAAAAAAAGCGGTCTGAGCAATTTGGCTTTCACGAAAAATAGAAGCAAAATTGGAAAACAACGCTCCCGCCGCCGCAATCATAAATACCTGCAAAATTCCCTGTTTATTTTTCTCAATCTCTTCCCACAGATAATCTCCTGCTTCTTTTAAAAGTTTTTGAAACATTTGATCCGTATCTCCGGTTAATAATTCATACAAAATATCTTCAAAAGAAAAATCAACCTCTTCTTTTTCCAAAACCTGTTCTATTTTTGAAAAATCATAGGATTCTATTTCATCCTCCACCGTATCCTCTGCTTTTACCGGAAGTACCACACACCAGCATAAGAGAAATACTACAATCACCCATCCCGTTTTTGCCACCTTGGCCTCCTTTTCATCTATCCCGCCTTCAGCTTAAAAACTGTGTAATCGTATCCAAAAGAGCCAGAATAATGGGCAGACTCAATCCCATAATGGATAATTTTGCAAAGATTTCTATTTGTCCCGCAATGGAGCTATATCCGGCATCCCGGCAAATATTGCATGAAAACTCGGATAGATATGTAATACCAATCATTTTCACCAAAGTTTTCATATAGACCGAATCTATGGAAATATAACTTTGAATCTGATTGATTGTCTCTGTTATGACATCCAGTTTACTAAGTGTAAAAGAAAATATTATGATCCCTGCCGCCAGAGCAATATAATTGCTATATTCTGTTTTTACCTGTTTTAACTGCATTGCCACCAGTGCGGATGCCAGTCCGATTGCCGCCACTTTCAGCATACGGATCTCCTTTCCTTTTCAAAAAACAAATTATGCAAGCATAATTTTCTCTCCCTTTACAGCCCTATGGCTGAACTGTTACAAACGGTACTAAAGGGAAAACATTTTTTTAATTGCATCAAATAACTCACTGATAAATGGAACGACCCAAAACAAAACCAAAACAAGTCCGGCAAGGCTTGTCAAAAAAGCCAGTTCTTCCCGTCCACTGTGTTTCAAAACCTGACTCACCACAGAAACAAGTATTCCCACTGCAGCAATTCTAAAAATCAAATCAATATCCATCCCATTCCTCCGGTTTTCCTGTCCGTCTGTTCATTTATATCATAATAACCGCCAGAAGCAGACCGCTTACAATCCCAAGGCAACTGGCAATTCTACACTGACCGGGAAGACGTTTTCTTGAATCTTCCATTTCTGTCTTCCATTCTTCCAAAAACAAATCGATGCTGGCTGTCTGCATCCGCTTATCCAAATATCCCAAATGATTTCCCATGCTTAACAGCAGTTTTTTGTCTTCTTTATTCAAATTGGAATATGCAAAATAATCATTCAGTTCGCTTCTCCATATTACACCAAATGTTTGTCCGCTTCCGTCTTCCATTTTCCCGGCTATCTCCATCAATAACTCCTGCAAGCTGCCTTCCATTCTCTCTCCCACCGAACGGATCGCTTCCGGCAGTACCAGCCCATGATATTCCACTTCCCCCCGAAGCATCAGAAATATCCGACTGATTCCACTCATTTCTTCCAATCTGCCGCGAAAACGATCTGCCGTCAATATCCCTCCAAGCGCCATTCCTCCTACCAGACATATACTGCCCATAATACGCATAATCAGTCCAAATCCTTCCAACACGATCTCCTCCCCTCTTGCTGCCAGATCACTTTTCCCAAACCATCCATAATGGAACTGACACATCCCGGTTTCTTTCTATTATTCAATAAAACAAATCGGTCAAATAGCTGTTTTTCTACCATACTCTTTAAAACCGGTTTATCCTGAATGTCCTGAAAGGAATCTCCATGTACGGTAGCGATCAGGCGGCATCCGCAATTTATGGCATACTCCATGGCTTCCAGATCTTCCCGGTTTCCGATTTCATCCACCGCTATCACCTGGGGTGCCATGGTGCGGATCAGCATCATCATCCCCTGCGCCTTTGGACACCCATCTAACACATCGGTGCGGATTCCCAGGTCATTTTGCGGCTCTCCCTTATAACATGCACCGATTTCAGAACGTTCATCCGCCACCCCAACCGTGACACCTTCCCGTTCACAGCTTCCATTGGACAACTGACGAATCATATCTCTAAGAAGTGTCGTCTTTCCGCATCCCGGAGGCGAAATAATCATCGTATGATAGATCCTAGATTTCTCATCCAGCAAATACGGCAATACATCTGTGGCACATCCTTTTACTTCATGGGAAAGACGGATGTTTAAAAAAGATATGTATCGCATGGTTTTAATATGCCGCCCATCCATAATTATTTTTCCCGCCATTCCTATTCTATGTCCGCCTGCTATGGTAATGTATCCCTGGCGCAATTCTTCTTCATACGCATACATAGAATAATTGCTGATTAATTCAACCGCTTCCTTTATATCCTGCCTGGTAATCCGGTATGCTGTCCCAATATCCCCGGTCAGTCCTCCCGTTTCTGTCACAGCATACTCTCTTCCTCTGTAACGAATGAATAATGGTGTATGGACTCTCATTCGAATTTCCTGTATTCCGCAAAAATCCACCTGAATCCCTTCCATGATTTTTCTCACCGTACTTCCCAGACATTTCATAAATGCTTCTTTTTTTACGTCCATCTCCATCACCCCTTAACACAGTATATGTGGACAAGAATAATTTATGACGAAAATCTCTGATAAAAATCGGTTTGGTATTCTTCCGTTTATCGGCATAGGTTCTCATATGGTTTCATATAAATAAAAAAATGGATACATACTTATAGAAAGGGAAATTCTCCATGAAACGAATACTAAAATGGAAACGTCCTGTTCTTTATTTTCTTCTGTTTGCCCTTGCCTTTTCCATAGGAGTCGGCGCCGCACGACTGGCAGCATCGCAAAACAGCAGCTCGGTTTCCTCTTCGGCAGAGGGAAACTGGGGACTAAGTTTTCGCAAAGAAGGTCAAAAGCCGGTGGGAAACGCCAGTTATGAGGATTTAAAACAATATCATGCCGGTTTTATCGATGATACAGAAGAAAAAGTCATTTATCTGACATTTGACTGCGGATTTGAAAATGGAAATACTCCCGCTATTTTAGATGCTTTAAAAAAACATCAGGCTCCGGCTACATTTTTTGTGGTCGGCACATATGTAGAATCCAATCCGGATCTGATTTTGCGCATGGCAAATGAAGGGCATACCATCGGAAATCATACCTATCATCATCCGGATATGTCCAAAATCTCCACTAAAGAATCTTTTCAAGAAGAATTGGAGGATGTCGAAACACTGATTACCGATATTACCGGTCAAAAAAGCAGTCATTTCTACCGCCCTCCACAGGGAAAATACAGTCAGGCCAATTTGAAAATGGCAAATGAATTGGGGTATCAGACTTTTTTCTGGAGTCTGGCTTATGTTGACTGGTACCAGGATAATCAGCCCACCGAAGAAGAAGCTTTTAAGGTTTTACTAAAACGGATTCATCCCGGCGCGGTTGTTCTTCTGCATAATACATCCAGCACAAATGCAGCCATATTGGATGAATTATTGACCAAATGGGAAGAAATGGGCTATCGTTTTAAACCACTGGAAGATTTAGCAGAAAAATTAAGAGCATAATGGGTCAAAAAAACTGCCGTACCAAGAATCGGTACGGCAGTTTTTCATTTACTGCTCAAATCATCCTTTAATGATAAATTAAATTCTGGCTACGCCGGTTTTCTTTGCTGCCTCTGCCACAGCTTCAGCAACTGCCTTTGCCACACGCTTATCAAATGCGTTTGGAATAATATAATCCGGTGTTAAATCCTTTTCTTCAATCAGGTTTGCAATGGCATATGCTGCTGCAACCTTCATTTCATCATTGATATCCTTTGCGCGTACATCCAGCGCACCACGGAAGATACCAGGGAAAGCTAAAACATTATTAATCTGATTCGGGAAGTCACTGCGTCCTGTACCCACAACAGCAGCACCTGCTGCTTTTGCTTCATCTGGCATAATTTCCGGTACAGGATTTGCCATTGTAAACAGAATCGGATCCTTTGCCATGGTCTTGATCATCTCTGGTGTAACAGTTCCAGGAGCGGAAACACCGATGAATACATCTGCGCCCACAAACATATCAGCCAGGCTTCCCTTCTTCTTATCACGGTTTGTAATCTTAGCCATTTCTTCTTTTTCTGCATTCAGATTTTCACGGCCTTCATAGATTGCTCCTGTACGGTCACAAAGAATAACATCCTTTAATCCCAGGCTCATAAGAAGTTTGATGATCGCAATACCGGCAGCTCCGGCACCGGATGTAACGACTTTGATTTCATCCAGTTTCTTTCCTGTCAGTTTCAAAGCATTGATCAAAGCAGCACATGTTACAACTGCTGTTCCATGCTGGTCATCATGGAAAATCGGAATATCACAGCACTCTTTTAATCTCTTCTCAATTTCAAAACATCTTGGTGCGGAAATATCTTCCAGATTCACTCCGCCAAAGCTTCCTGCCAACAGGCTGACTGTTTTTACAATATCATCTACATCTTTACTTCTGATACACAGAGGGAATGCATCCACATCACCAAAGCTCTTAAACAGTGCACACTTTCCTTCCATAACCGGCATACCTGCTTCCGGACCAATATCACCCAGGCCAAGTACAGCCGTTCCGTCTGTAACGACTGCCACCATATTGTGACGACGAGTATACGTATAAGATAAATCAACATTCTCAGAAATTTTCAGACAAGGTTCCGCAACTCCCGGTGTATATGCTACTGCCAGTTCTTCCGGTGTTCCTACCTGCGCGCGGCTGATAACTTCAATCTTACCGCCCCATTCTTCATGTTGTTTTAAAGCAAATTCTTTTTTATCCATTGTTTTTTTCTCCTTTATCCATTTATTCAACCGAAATACCGTATAAACGGTTCTTCAGGTTTTCTGCATTGATTAATTATTTTTTACCTGTGCCCAGAAGTCTTTCAGAAGCTTCACGGACTGATCCATCTTTTCCTTTTCTTCCTTGCTCATTGCGATGCGCAGCGTCTGTTCTACACCGCCCCAGCCGATACGGCAGACCATGGAAACGGCTACTCCTGCCCAGTCTCCAAACTCTTCGCCCAATACATGTGCCACTGGTAAAAGAGAATCGTCATCTTTCATGATCGTTTCTACAATATTGGAAACTGCCATAGCAATTCCATAGAATGTAGCTCCCTTCAGACCGATTACTTCCGCTCCCCCATCTTTTGTGCGGGCTGCGATTTCATCCTTATTCAGAGTAACACCTACCTGGCTGGCATATTCATCCAGCTTAAATCCTCCGATATTTGCGGAACTCCAGATCGGCACCTGGCTGTCTCCATGTTCTCCTAAAATATATGCATTGATATCTTCAATGTTTACATGTAATGTAGAACTCAGAATATAGCGAAGACGGGCAGTATCCAGAGAGGTACCGCTTCCGATTACTCTGTTTGCCGGTAAACCGGATGTCTCCTGAATGGCCATCGTCGTAATATCCGCCGGATTGGAAACCACCAGAATCAATGGATTATCCGCATACTTCATAATATTTTCCGTAATATTTCTCACTATGGAGACATTTGTCTTAGCCAAATCCAGACGGGTCTGTCCCGGTTTTCTGGCAATACCGGCAGTAATAATGATCAGTTTCGCATCGGCACATTCCTCGTATCCGCCCTGACGAACCCATACCTGTTTAAAGAAGCTGGTTCCATGGGCGATGTCCAAAGCTGCACCCTTTGCTCTATTTTCATTGATGTCCACCAGTACAATATCATTCGCCTGTTTTCTCACCATTAACGTATATGCAATGGCTTCCCCCACATTTCCTGCACCCACTACTACAATCTTATTCTTATGTGATGTTTTCATTTTACTTTCTCCTTGAATTTTATCGGACATTTCATCCTTCTTACTCTATAAAACCTCAGATAGCAGCCAAACATCATTCATGGGAGGAGCTCTCCTTTTCACATGTGGGATAAATCGCTCCCTTTTATCGGTCAGACTTTCATGGTATTTTCCCATACACCATTTTAAAGGATTTATCATACACCCTGCGGACAAAAGAAAAAGCCACAAAAATAAAACGCCCTTTGACTGGCTATGTCTGCGCATATCACCAGAACGTCTGTTATTTTCACAGCTTTTCATATCTTCTTTCCAATGATGAGCCTGGCGCAGTGTAGAGACAGAATCATAGGAAACCACTTCTGCCTTTTTCCATGCAGCGGAAATGAAACAGATATCGCCCACACAGATCCGATATCCCTGAACCAGAATCAATATGCTCAATATTTCATATGCTACACACCTTACTGCTGCTCTATGCTTCATCTGGGCCTCTCCTTTGGAAGTCTCTCTTTTTTACAAATAATCCCTTTTTATTCTACTATAAAAGTGCATTTTTTTCAATCGATATCTGATAAAGTTTTTTGCAGCCATCCATATGCACATCCGGCATATGCCGCTGCCCCGTATACAAGGACAGATTCATCAAAAAGTACTTTGGGATTGTGATGCTGGGCATCGCATCCATCCACTTTACATCCCACCATAAAAAGAGAGGACGGTACTTTCTCAGCCACAAATCCGAAATCCTCAGAAAAGGTCATCGTACACTGGGAACTCTTGATATAATCTCCCACATACTCCTGAATACACTGTGCAAACTGACCGGAAAGTTCCGGATCGGAATAAACAGCCGGAATATTGCTTAACCATCGGAATTGCACCTGCGCATGAAACATTTCCCCACAGTGTTCGGCCACTTCCTGCAGGCGCTTTAACATCCGTTCCCTCAAGGATCGGTCATATGTGCGCATCGTGCCTTCGATTACGGCACTCTCCGGCATAACATTGCTACGTGTTCCCGAAGTAAAACGCCCAATGGTCAGACTGGCAGTTTCCGTAGGCGGCATTTCTCTTGCAACCAAAGCCTGGTACGCCGAATAAATATGGAATCCCACATTGATCGGATCGATTCCAAGATGGGGCATAGCCCCATGACATCCGACCCCTTTTATTGTGATTTCAAATTCATCCAGAAATGAGGTCGTAAAGCCTTTTCCATAGGCAAATGCCGGTGCATTCCATCCAAACATGGTATGCATTCCAAATGCTGCGTCTACCTTTGGATTTTCCAGAATGCCTGCATCTATCATTTTTCTGGCTCCCAGGCCCACTTCTTCACCCGGCTGGAACATTAATTTAACGGTACCGCATAACGTAGCCCGATGATCATACAAAATTTTTGCGGCTCCCAGCAGCATAGAAGTATGTATATCATGACCGCAGGTATGAGCTGCCTTTGTCCTTGTCCGAAACGGCAGTTCATTTTCTTCTTCCATAGGTAACGCATCCATATCTGCCCGCAGCAAAATCGTTTTTCCGGGTTTTTCCCCTTTTATCTCTGCAAGAATCCCGGACTGGCAAATTTCTTTTGGCTCCAGACCGATTTCCTCTAATTTTTCCTTTACAAAAGAAACCGTCATAGGCAGCTCACATCCCGCTTCCGCATGCTGATGAAGATAGCGCCGGTTTTCTGTCATGAAATGCTCCAATTGTTTTGCTTCTTCTAAAAATTCTGTCACAAATTCCACCTAGCCTTTCCTTCTTTTATACTGTTTACCGTTTTTTCGGATTTCATTCCAAAAACATTTGTTTCGCTTTTTCCAGACGCTTATCAAATGTTTCATAAAACATCCCTTTGGGATAGGGCGTAAGATAAAACTGGCGCAGAACGTACAGCGACATCTGTCTGCGTTCTTCATCTCCATAATCATTCAGTGCCTCATCCAAATCCCTCAAAAAATAATGCCAGTCCGTAATATATGCTTCATACCGTTTGATATCAGCAATTCCCAGCCACTTTTCCACCTTTATTTTTGTCTTTTTTCTCGGACACTCATGTACCTGCAAAAAATACTGAAAAGAACGATCTTCATAATATCTTCCCAAAGGAAACATTCGGCATATGCCCGGGCGAAATGCATGCACGCTGCATCTTCCTTCCTCATTTAAAAACACACAGGAATTTTCTTTTCCGCTCATTTTCAAATTGGGAAGAATAAGCCCGTCCACCACATGTAATTCCATGGTTTCTGCCAATAAGGTCTCGGCATCTTTTCCCACCGCTTCCGTCAGCCGATCTACATCCATGGGATCCAATATGATACTGTTTCCCATATTACAGCAGCATGCATGACATCCCACACATCCATGGCAGTCTGCCTTTACCAGATCACCGGATTGATAGGTTTTCCCATCTGATATTTCACTTAAATCAATTTCCCGCCGCATACCGACTCTCCTTATCCGTAAATAATTTTTTCTCCCAAACGCATAATATGGTATTTCTTTTCTGGATAATACTGTTCCATATAATTTGCAAACATAAACGGATTTTCTTCATTTCCCATCACCATATCATAATGCAGCGGAATCGTCATATCCGCATTTACCGCCTTTGCAAAATAAGCAGCATCTCTGCTGTTCATATTCCCGATAATATTTCTTTTATGACGCTCCAAATCAGCTCCGTTGATGGGAATCATCAATACATTTACCGGTTCCTTTTGAATCGCTTTCACCAATTCTTCCGTCACTACGGTGTCTCCTGCGTGGAATAATCTAAGATTTCCGCAGGTAAAGACATATCCCATCGTTTTACTGCATCCATTTTCATCTGTCTCATAGGTTTCGTGGGCCGTCGCGACTCCTCTCACACGGATCTGCCCGTCTAAATCATATTCCTTTCCATCTGTCAGGGAAAGAATACGCTCCGGTTCCACACCGAGACTGCGGATCCGGTCAGAAAGAGGCGCAGGGACCGCTACTTTCAGGTTGGGATTCGCCATCACCATATCTTTTATTGTTTCCGGATGAATGTGATCCAAATGATCATGGGAACAGAAAATATAATCTGCCTTTGCTTCTTTTCCGGAAAAGGGCGGCAGATAATTTCTCCGTGTTTTCCCATCTTCCCCTTTCAGATCTCCCAGCACAGGATCCATATAAATCACTGTCTGCCCCCATTTCATTACCATTCCCATCTGCCCTATATACCAAAGTGCCACCAAATCCTCTGGCAACCGGCTCTCTGAAATCTCTGTCAGCAATTCCGTTCCATTTTTATACCATAAGTATCCCATTGCTACCTCCTTAACCCCTTATTTCTCTTTTGTCACATTTTTCAAATCATCTCTCTATTTGAAGAAAGGACTGCAAAATCCATACATCCGCCCATACCATTTCTGCGGCTGCATCTTTCTTACAATCCTCTGAATCGTTACTTTTATTTTTTATTCATAATCCAGACATACCCGATCACAGACATATGGTCTCACATAAGTATCTGCCACATGAACATGGGCCGGATGAACTGCATAAGCGGCAATATCTTCCTTTTTTTCCAATGTGGTAACCAATGCCATATCATGGGTACTGGATGGAATGGGGGACGCGATAAAATCCACCGTCAAAAGTCCCGGGACCTGTCCCACCAATCCCTTTAACTGTTCTGCCATATCTTCCAGCCGTTTCTTCTTATCTTCCTCGCGAACTTCCGGCTTAAATTTCCACATTACAATATGATGTACCATAGTTTGATCTCCTTTCCCTTATAAACCTTCTCTGATAATACGTTCTGTGATTTTCAGACAAATCTGTGCGGTTTCATCCAGCGCTTTGCTAAATTCCTCTGCCCCTCCATGGATACTGTCCGAAACCGTTTTCAAAAGCAGACATGGTACTTTATTTCGGTTACATGTCAGAACAATCGCTGCTGCTTCCATTTCACAGATATCTGCTCCAAATTCCCGATGAAGCGCTGCTTTTTTTTCAGGATCCGCTATAAATTTATCCCCTGATGCACAAGCCACCTTTATCAATGTCGGCTCCACTTCCAGTGCTTTTTCAATCAGTTCCGGAGTCGCTTTAATATAGCGTTCCGGATAATTCAGATAACGGCCCACTTCACAATGATCCACAGGTGATGTATCAAAATCATAATGCACCACCTTTTCCACTACACAGGTCCGTGTCACACCCATCTGCGGTGTCAGTCCGCCTACCACACCAAAGTTTACTATGACATCTACTTTAAATTCTGTAATCAAAAGCTGCGTCCCGGATGCTGCGGCAATCTCACCGGCTCCGCTGGACAGCGCATAGACATCGGCATGATCCACCTGATAATGATAAATTTCATATCCCGGTCTCTCGATTTTTGTAAGAGTATCTCCATATTTTTTAAACACAGCATCCATTTCTACTGCAACCAGCATTCCTATTTTCATACCATTCATCCTCTCTCTTTCCCATCTTTTTTGTCATCCGTATTTCCCAATATAACAGATTTTTATCAAAAAGACAATTCTCCTTATGGGTTATTTCGTCTTCTTCCTTTTCATCATAGAAACTGAAAACAAAAATTTAAGAAAACCGCTCATCTGCTTCCTTCATCCGTTTGGATATCTCCACCCCAAAGGGACAACGGGATTCACAGCTGCGACACCCGATGCAATCTTTTCCATTTGTTTGCAGTCCTTCGTAATGGGCTTTCAGCGTAGCCGGAACTTCTTTCTGCATCTGAGCCAGATCATAAAGTTTATTTACCATGGCAATATCAATTCCCACGGGACAGGGGGCACAGTGACCGCAGTAGGTACACTGCCCATAATACGCATGAGCCGGAGCATGGGCCAGTACACTGGCATAATCTTTTTCTTCCTCTGTCGCATGTTCATACGCCACTGCTTCATCCACATGTTTTACGGTATCGTATCCCACCAATATACTGGCCACCGCCGGTCTGGTCAGCGCATAATGAATACACTGTATGGGAGTCAGCGCAACGCCAAATGGCGATGTTTTCGCCTGGAACAGCCTTCCACCGGCATATCCTTTCATAACGGTAATTCCCACGCCTCTCTGTTCGCAAATCTGATACAATTCTGCCCGTTGCGGATTCATTCCTCCCAGAGAGGCATCATACGTTTCCTTAAAATATTCATTTAAGTCTTCACATGCCGGAAGCATGTCAAAGGCAGGGTTAATACTGAACAACAGCATCTCAATTTTTCCGGATTCTGCTGCCAGACGGGCCACCTGGGGATTATGTGTACTCATTCCTATATGGCGAATCACACCTTCCTGTTTCAGTTTCTGCGCATAGGCATAAAATTCCCCATCCATAATCCGGTGAAATTCTGCCTCCTCATCTACAAAGTGGATCATTCCCAAATCAATATAATCGGTATCCAGACGCTTCAGCAAATCCGCAAAGGCTGTTTTCACCTGATCCAATTCTCTTGTCCTCACATACTGCCCATTTTGCCAGGTGGAACCCAGATGCCCCTGGATAATCCACTTTTCCCGTCTTCCCCGTATGGCCTGACCAATATTGCTTCTCACATTCGGTTCTGCCATCCAGCAATCCAGGATATTGATCCCGGCCTTTTCACAATGTAAAATCACCTCTTGTACTTCCTGGGCCGTATGACGTTCCAGCCATTCTGCTCCCAATCCGATTTCGCTCACACACAATCCTGTTTTCCCCAATACTCTATAGCGCATATGAATCCTCCTTTTCCTCATATTGATACATATATAATTCATGCAACGCTCTTGTGGCACAGATATAATTTGCCTGTCTGTATATTCCATCGTTTTCCATTGACGCAGACGCCATTGGCATCACTGCAAACACCTGATCAAATTCCAATCCCTTTGCCAGATAAAATGTGGTTATAACCAGTCCTTTTTTGAAGGAAGAACTATCTCGATCCAGATAAGAAGCCTCCCATCCCAATCCTTTCACCTTTTGATATATACTCCATGCATCCGCCTCTGTCATGGTTAGAATCGCTGCTGTCTCCATCGCCCCGTCCAGATGCAATCGTTCTCCAATGGAAGAAAGTGCCTCCTCTTTATTGAACACCACATGTTCTTCCACACTCTTACCATGACGTTCCAACAGTTCCTTTGTATCTGTATGAACCAGGGATGCGGCATAATTTGCGATTTCCCATGTATTGCGATAGCTTTTTTTCATTTCGATCATACGGATCCCTTTTCCAAAGATCTTAGGAAGAAACTGTTTGACATCCTGTACTTCGTCATCCATCGTCTGTGCCCAATCTCCTAAAATCGTCATATTACATGGAAATAGCATATTTAAAATCACATATTGAAGATAGGAATAATCCTGCATTTCATCGATAACCAGGTGACGGATTCGTTTTTGCTGCTTTTTCCCAAACAGCCGGTATTTTAAATACAACATAGGGAAAACATCTTCATAGGCCAACACCCGTTTCTCATAGGGAACATCCAAAAGTTTCTCATATCCCAAAGATTCCAAAAACCAATTATAAATTTCATACAGATCCCTTGTCTCGTACATACCCAGGAATTTATTTTCCAATACCTCCTGGTCTTCTTCTGAAATCTCGCAGCCATACAAGGTTTCATATTCATCAATGAAATGCTCCATAATCGCTTCCATTCGATTCATCAGCGGCAAATGGGAAAACTGAAAGTAAAACAGACGGATCATTTCCTGTTCACTTTTTTCCATATTTCTCCATTCCACTTTTTTAAAGTTCATCATCCGATCTTCCAGTTCAGCCAGAAATCCTTCCATTTGACCCACCATCCACTGGGACTGCTTTTCTTTCCAACGCCCTGTCTGTTCCGATGATTTTGCCATTGCAGTATGGATATTCCTCTCCAGCTGATGATAACGGTCTTCACAATCGTTGACCACATCATGCAATTCCCGATATGCAAATAAATCAAAACTCATTTCTTTGATGTTTTCTTCGCCAAGTTCCGGTAAAATGTGGGAAATATAATCTGAAAAAACACCGTTGGGGGAAAGCACCAAAACATTGGAAGATTTCAGATTTTTTCTGTCATGATACAAAAGATAGGCAATCCGGTGCAATGCCACAGAAGTTTTGCCGCTTCCTGCAACACCCTGAATCACTAAAATTTTATCACTCCGATTTCGAATGATGGCATTCTGTTCCTTTTGTATGGTGCGGACAATATTCTTCAGCTGCACATCCCCATGGCTTCCCAACTCCTGTTTTAAAATTTCATCGTCGATCTTCACATCACTTTCAAATGCGTATACCAGGTTTCCGCCACGGATTTTGTATTGCCATTTTTGCCAGATTTCCCCTTCCACGACTCCTCCGGGCGCCTCATAGGAAGCAACTCCCTTATCATAATCATAAAATAGACTGCTCACAGGTGCTCTCCAATCATAAATCAGCGGAAGTGCACCCGGACGTTCTGCAAAATTTCCAATTCCGATGTAAAAGGTTTCCGGCTGTGTCTCTCCCTCATATGCGAAATCGACACGGCCAAAATAAGGGGAATCCACCATACGTTCCAGCCGATGCCGCAGTTTTTGTTTTTCCTGATTGGCTGTTACCTGCTGGAAAAGGGCCTGCTGGTTATCAAAATTTTCATAACCATACTCATCCATTTCCGTATAATTTTCCCAGTAATACTCATGCATATCTGCAATTTCTTTTTCTCCGTCTGAAATCCCCTGATTCAGTTCGTCTATTTTTTCTTTGAGCTTTTCTGTTACATGATCTAAAAATGCAATCTCGTTTTCATTCATCCTCTTATCCATAATCATTCCTTTAATTCATCTGCTATTTAAACGCTTCCCCAACAGTATACCACAAAGATTCCATGGACGGGTAATAAACTTCACAGTAATGCACAACAAAAGAAGAACTGGCCTTTATGACCAGTTCTCCTTTTGTATCTGTCTTCCATCTTTTTTTAACTTCTGCGATGCCTATTTGTGATATGGCTCCCCATTCATAATCCGATAACTGCGGTAAATCTGTTCCAGCAGAATGACCCGCATCATCTGATGGGGAAATGTCATTTTGGAAAAACTGACCCGTTCATCTGCCCGTTTCAGCACTTCCGGATCCAGTCCCAAAGATCCACCGATTATGAACACGATATGAGGGATTCCATTGATCCCAAGACGCTCTATTTTTCTGGAAAGTTCCACAGAATCGGGCATGCTTCCATCGATTGCCAGTGCAATCACATAGGAATTGTTCGGAATCTTATCCAGTAACCGCCTTCCTTCTTTCTGTCGTATCTGATTCTCCAACGCTTCACTGGCTCCGTCCGGTGTCTTTTCATCTGCCACTTCCACCAGTTCCAGCTTACAATAACGGGATAAACGCTTTCCGTATTCTTCCAGCGCCATATTCCAATACTTTTCCTTTATTTTTCCAACGCTCAATATGGTAATCTTCATAACTGGTTCTCCATTTTCGGCCATTCCTCACATAGTTTTCTCATCGTATCCCCATTCATGTGCAGCACAAACCGGGCTATGGTATACTGCATTTCCTCAGGCATCTTCTCCATGACCTGCATCATTTTTCTCCGCAGACGATCCGGACTGCTCTCACCAAATCCTTCACTCATCACCCGAAACTCCGCCCAAATCTGTTCCGACGTTTTCTCCTCCTCCATATCCTGAAGAAACCAGTCGATGCTGAAACCATAGAATTGGGCATACCGTTTCAGTTCTGTCAAGGTGGGATAAAGTCTGCCCCGCTCCAAATCTCTTTGCCTGCGCACCGTAACCCCCAGTTTTTCTTCCACCTCCAACACGGTATATCCGTGCATCTTCCTAAAACAGAACAATTTTTTTCCGATGGTTGGGAGATATTTCTCCATGATCGTTCTCCTTAAAATCAATTGTATCTAATCAGATAATCCTAGTATTTTATAACTAATGTAACATCTATTGATCCGCTGCTGGGATTTTGCACATAAATATAATGGGTGCCTGTCTGTTTAATGGCAAAGGTATGACCAAACACACCTGTTCCGGCAACATATCTTCTGGTTCCATCGGGCTGGATAATTCCCACATGGGTCATATGGTTTGTAGGAGTAATATTTACTGTTAATTGGATCTCTCCGCCAACGGTTTTATAATATCCCTGCACGGAACGGTATGTGGTATTGGAGGGAATCGTCCAAACATAAGAGTAAGAAGATCTGGAAAATTCCCCATCCATCAAAACCACATTTCCTGTGAGGGGTGCATCCGTATAAATTTCCTCACTGCATGTACCAAAATCTTCCTGGGGCACACTGTTTTCTTCCACCACCACACGTTCCATTACCACATCTCCGTACCATCCGGCAATGTATCCACTGGCTTTCACCGAGGATACGGCTCCGATTCCCAAAAATGCCAATCCAAACAGTCCGGCGATCATTTTCTTTTTCGTACTCTTTGTCTTCAACTTTTTCATCCTATCAACTCTCCAACCTAAAATTTTGGCTCCGTCAATTAAATACACAAATCGTTTCTGTCGTTTTTTCATTCTCTCCTTGTACAAATCCAGTAGGAATTGTATCGTGGAAAAGTACTCTTTCTTGCTGATTATATGACGATACTTAGTCAGTACCTCCTCATCAATGGTATGTTCCATCCATAACACGAACAAAAAGCGGAGCAAATGGGCAAGTGGATTAAACCAGTGAACATACATCAGTTCCTTTACCAGAAACAATTTGAAATTATCGTGTTTCTGAATATGTACCATTTCGTGATATATAACGGAACGGATGCCTTGAATGTCTAAACAACTACAATTAATCATTATCGCAGGTTTAAAAAATCCGACGTTGCACGGAGATGGCAACGCATCAAAGCGATATAAGCCAATCTCCCGATTCACGCCAAGTTCTTCTTTTGCCTCCTGTAGTATTTCATACCAGGGGCCGTCGATAATTTCCATACCGATTATTTTCATTCGTCTCGCATCATAGCAGCTGTGAAGGAAAAATCCCTGACCTACTATGATACCAAAAATCCAAACTGCTATCACTTGACTTGCCAATTTATCCACTGCATCATATGTCATAGACAATTCACCGATGATATATGCTTCCACGTCCACCGCCGAATAAAATTCTGTCAGAAATCCGAACCAAGTCCATGGAATGACATAAAATACGGCACAGAAAAGTACGCCCTTTTTATTCCATGAAGCTACGAACTTTCTTCCGATTGTCACACAATACAATCCCCATACAAGAGTAATCACACCACCGGCTATGGTCATAATCAGCATTGTAAATATCAAATTAATCTTCCAGTTCATCGATTTTCTTCATAATGGATGCGCGCTGTTCGTCACTCATTTTCACCTTTTTAAAGAAAGCAGTACCAAAAGCCTTAGCAGAACGACCAAACCATTCTTCCTTTACCTGTTCCTGTACTAATTCTGCATATTCTTCTCTACTCACAGTAGGCCAGTAATAGGAAAACATGTTGATCCTCTGATAATCCAATAAGCCTTTTGCAACTAGCTGCTTCAGATAGGTGGACAGTGTGGAATTTTTCCATTCTTTTCCACTTCTTTCCTTAACACCACTGATGATATCCTGAATCATAATCCGGCCGTTATTCGCCCAAACTACTTCCATGACATCTTTCTGGCATTTCGTCAACTTAATATCCATTCCCATTTGCTCCTTTCTTTGCATACTCCCGTTTCATAAAAATCCGGAGCCCATTATTTTCACCAAACAGAAGTACTACTATACGTTTACCATGCTACCATGATCCTCATTGCTTGTCAATCATATTTCGACATTTTTCTATGTTATATCTATTTTTTATCGCATATATGGTAATTTTTTCGCTTTATCTCTGTTTTCTATGAATTATTATTTCTTTACTGATAAGCTATTTTTTTTGTTTTTTAGAAATTTTATATTTTAAAGAAACTTACTATTACCAAAAATTACCAATTTTATTTTTCCAAATATTTGATCATATCATACCAGACTGCTCCCCCATGAACCGACTGGGATTTTCCCAGATTTTGGAAACCGAACCGGCTGTAAAACGGAAAGAGTGCTTCTTTACACGTAAGTACGACCCCTTTTCTTCCACACATTTCTGCATAGGAAATCAATCGTTCCATCAGACGCGAAGCAATATGATGTCCCTGAAATTCCGGCTTGACATCAATGCCAAATACCGCCTGGTATCTTCCTTCGGGGCAATGCAGTTTTGCATTTTCATACATTTCGTCTTCAATGAACATTCCGTCAATCACCGCACCATTGATAAAGCCTACCACCGTGTTGTCCAGCTCTGCCACAAAAAAGCATTCCGGAAAAACTTCCATACGGCTCTCAAAGGCCACCCGGTCTGCCGCCTCTGCTGCCGGAAAACATTCTTTTTCAATTTGGGTTATGGCATCGATATCTTCTGCTTTTCCCTGTCTTATCGTTATTGTATCCATACTCATCTTCCAATATTCTCCTTTTCTTCTATGGTCATACACAAAAAGCATTGTCTATACTATCTTTCATCATAGTACAAACAATGCTCTGTGTCTTGCAAACCGGACTATTCTGATCCGGTTAAATGATAATACAAATCATACCGCCATTGCTGTCATTAATAATTTTTTGCATGGTATCCTGCAGTTTCATCTGACAGTCTTCCGTCATTTGAGACACCTTTGCGTCAATTCCATCATTGACAATCTGTTCAATGGATTTTCCAAATATATTGGTATCCCAGATTCCGGATTCACTTCCCTGGGCCGTTTGTTTCATATATGAAATCAAGTCCTGTGCCTGCTGTTCGCTTCCCACAATGGGAGCGATTTCTGTTTCAATAAAGCTCTTAATCATATGAATGGAAGGTGCGGTGGCCTTCATTTTTACTCCGAATTTATTTCCGTGATGGATAATCTGCGGTTCATCCAGAGCAATCTCATTTCTCTCTGGCGTCACAACTCCATATCCCTTTACCCGCACAGACTCTATGGCATCTTTGACTTTTTGATATTGTTTCTTTGTCCGTGACAATTCCAGCAAAGTCTTCATCAATTGATATTCGCCCCGAATGGGCATTTCCACATACTCACTGATGATTTGATAGTAATAACTTTGGGCAATCATTATTTCCAGAGATACACTGCCATCGGAAAGATTTTTTTTATCCACACGAACCTGCCGGATAAATTCAGGAGCGCCTTCTGCCAGTTCGGAATCAATATCCTTCATCCAAGTGACTTTTCCCAGAATGCCTTTGGCAAATTCGATCATTTTTTCTTTCATGGGATGGGTATCCGGCAAAATCTCCAGCCATTTCGGAATATGAAAATCCAGTTCCGATACAGGAAATTCTTCCAATATCATTTTCATAATCTGCGTAATATCTTCTTTTTTCAGCTGTTCACAATTCACCGGTATGACATGAACGTCATAATGGGCAGCCATCTCCGAAGCCAGCGCCTGCGCCTCCTCGGATCGCGGTTTTACGCAATTCAGAAGAATCACAAATGGTTTTCCCAGTTTTTTTAATTCATTTACCGTTTTTTCTTCCGCAGGTATGTAATTGGCCCGTTCCAATTCTCCGATGGAACCATCTGTCGTCACTACCATTCCGATGGTACTGTGATCATTGATTACTTTCTTCGTTCCCAGTTCTGCTGCCTGTGTGAAAGGAACCTCATATTCAAACCATGGTGTTTTTACCATTCGCTCCTGATCATTTTCCGTGTGACCGGCGGCACCTTCCACCATATAGCCGACACAATCGATCATACGGATACTGGCTTCCACTCCGTCTGCAATACTGACCTTGGCAGCATCCTTTGGTACAAACTTTGGTTCTGTTGTCATGATAGTTTTTCCTGCCGCTGACTGGGGAAGTTCATCCCTTGTACGGGTTTTGGCATTTTCGTCTTCCATATTGGGTAAAACCATCAGGTCAATAAACCGTTTGATAAATGTGGATTTTCCGGTACGCACCGGTCCTACCACCCCAATATAGATTTCTCCTCCTGTACGGACCTGTATGTCCTTATATACATCAAATTCACCCATTTTGATTTCCTCCCATCCATACCGGAGTCTGCCCCGGCTGGCTATTTGTATTAATATATGCGAAGGAAATCAAAAACATTCCATCTTAATTCTATTTCTCTTTTCAGTTCCAGGCTACTTCCATATTTTTATCACGCAGCATCAAATCGGCCACTGCTTCTTTCGCCGATTTATTTTCAAACAAAACCTGATTTACCTGCTCTATGATAGGCAAAGATATATGATACTTCTTTCCCAAAGCCAAAGCCGCCTTGGCAGAATATACACCTTCCACTACCATATGAACTTCTTTAATGGCTTCATCCATGGTTTTTCCCTGACCAATTAAAATTCCGGCCTTCCGGTTACGACTGTGCATACTGGCACAGGTCACAATCAAATCACCGATTCCCGACAATCCGGCAAAGGTTTCCGCCCTTCCTCCCATGGCTATGCCCAATCTGGATATTTCTGCAATTCCCCGGGTAATCAGAGCAGCTTTTGTATTATCGCCGTATCCGAGTCCATCTGCCACTCCGGCTGCCAAAGCGATCACATTTTTCAGCGCACCACCCAGCTCAATTCCCAATACATCGGGACTTGTATAAACCCGGAAAACCGGAGACATAAAACAATTTTGAATCAATTCCGCTGTCGCCCGTGTTTTCGCACCGGCTACACAAGTGGTAGGAATTCCGCGGCTGACTTCTTCGGCATGGCTGGGACCGGAAAGAACTGCTGCATCTGCCTTCGGAATTTCTTCTTCGATCTGTTCTACCAGTGTAAGCAACGTATCTTCTTCGATTCCCTTTGCCACACTGACAATAATCTGCCCCTCACGGATATATGGTTTCATCTTTCGGCAGGTTTCTCTGGTATAAATGGAAGGAACCGCCAAAACCAGCAGATCCTTTCCCGTACAGATATCCTCCAACCGGTCTGTATCCACACAATTAATTTCTGCCGGTATCGTTACATCCGCTAGACTTTTTTGAATTCTTTTTTCTCTCAAGTATGTAATTTCATCCTGAAGCGCTGACCAGACACTGACTTCATGGCCATTCTGATGCAGCAATAAACTCAGGGCAATTCCCCATGTCCCTGTTCCAATGACACCAATCTTTGCCATACCTGACTCCTTTACTTTTTCGTTCCGAAACGATTTTCCGTTCCATGTATCAGACGGTCAATATTGCTTCTGTGACGCCAGATAGCCATAACCGTCGTAAATAATACTAAAATATAAAATTCAAAGGCAAAGCCTCCCAAATCCATCCATCCCATCTGCCCAAAAATTACACTGCAGATAAACATAGCTGTCACCACACAGATGGATCCCAGAGAAACGTATCTTGTGGCAATGGTAATACCAAAAAACACGATAATTCCAATCAGGGTAAGCCTCCAATCCAAAGCAATCACCCATCCTGCTGTACAGGCAATTCCTTTGCCGCCCTTAAATCCCATATAAAAAGGAAAATTATGCCCTAAGATAACACCGATGGCCATATACATCATATAGACATAGGCAACCTGCGGATCAAATCCCAACGCATAATGGACAACCAGACAGGGAATCAGACATTTTAACATATCGCCAAAGAAAACAATAATTCCGGCTTTTGCCCCCAATACACGCAAGGTATTGGTGGCTCCCGAATTCCCGCTTCCCTGTTTGCGGATATCTATACCATTCATCTTACCATAAAGGTATCCAGTCTGCAAAAGTCCAAAACAATATCCAATTACAACCAATAATACACGTATCATTTCTATTTCGTTTCCTTTCGTTCTCTTATGATGAATTTCAATGATGTCCCTTTGAACCCGAATGCTTCCCTGATTTTGTTTTCAATATATCTTGTATAGGAAAAATGCATCAGTTCCTTATCATTGACAAAAATAACGAACGTAGGCGGTTTTACTGCTACCTGTGTAATATAGTATAATTTCAGACGTTTTCCCTTATCAGAAGGAGGCTGCTGAAGCGCTACTGCTTCGGTCATAATTTCGTTGAGAACACCTGTTGCCACACGCATGGACTGATTTTCAATGACAACATCTATCATTTCAAATAGTTTATTCATTCTCTGCCCTGTCTTGGCTGATATAAACAAAATCTCAGCATAAGGAAGATAAGACAGAATCTCCCGAATCTTTTCCTGATGACGGTAAATGGTCTTATCATTTTTCTCCACAGCATCCCATTTGTTCACTGCGATAATAATACCCTTTCCTCTCTCATGGGCGATTCCGGCAATTTTTGCATCCTGCTCGGTGATTCCTTCCACTGCGTCAATGACGATCACCACCACATCGGCTCTCTCCACAGCTGTTACTGTCCGGATAATACTGTAGCGTTCCAATTCTTCCTTGATTTTATTTTTTCTTCTGAGTCCGGCTGTATCAATGAATACATATTCTCTTCCGTTCTTAACGATTTCCGTATCGACAGCATCTCTTGTGGTACCTGCAATATCGGAAACAATAACGCGATTCTCTCCCACAATCTTATTAATAATAGAAGATTTTCCCACATTGGGTTTTCCTACAATGGCAATCTTAGGGCGGTCATCCTCTTCCTCTTCCATCATGCGGGTATCAAAATGCTTGACCACTTCTTCCAAAAGATCACCAAGCCCCAGTCTGGATGCCGCAGAAACCGGAATAGGTTCTCCGATTCCCAGATTATAAAATTCATAAACATCCGGCATAAACTTTTGGAAACTGTCCACCTTGTTTACCACTAAAAGCACCGGTTTTCTGGAACGACGCAGCATATCTGCCACTTTGGCATCCGCGTCCACCACACCCTGACGGACATCCGTCACAAATAAAATTACATCTGCTGTCTGTATGGCAATTTCTGCCTGTTCCCGCATTTGGGACAAAATCACATCTTTACTGTCCGGCTCAATTCCACCGGTATCAATTAAAGTAAATTTATAATCCAGCCAGGTGCACTCCGCATAAATACGGTCTCTTGTCACTCCTGGTGTATCTTTGACAATGGCAATATCATCTCCTGCCAAAACATTAAACAATGTGGATTTTCCCACATTGGGACGGCCTACAACAGCAACAATCGGCTTACTCATTTCAGGCTCCTTTCTTTCATTCCATTTCCTATGTCAAATCTTCCAATTCATACGGCTGATGGTTTTTCCCATTATTCCTCTGATTTTCCTCTTTGCACTCCTGTTTTAATCCAAGAACTGCCCAGACGAAATCCTGCCCGCTTGATTTTACAATATTAATCGGCACTTGTAAAGCAATTTGTGCATCATCCCTCGTCATATCATCCAGGAAAACTTCTTCTCCGCTCCGGAACATGACAGAAGAAAGCAAAAGTTCCTGTCCCAGTTTTTTTCCTTTTAACTGCTTTACCAAGTCCTGTCCGGTAATCAGACCGGCTACCGTGATTTCTTCACCAAAGAATTCGTTTGTAATAGTATATATTGTCACATGCACCTGCGGATATGCCTCTTCTATCCACTGACATATTTTTTGTAAAAACGGAGCTGCCAGTTTTCCTGTGGCAATGGACACTTCCCTGTTTTCTATAGACACATCCGTTTCCCTTTTTATGCTGTCCAGGGCCTCCCGGCATTCATCCAGAAGAAGACGTACCATTCCCACCCCATTCTCCAGCTGAATATATCCGTCATATCGTTCTGCTTCAGGGATCTCTCTTTCAGCCAAAATATAAAACTCATCACTGGCCTGAACAAAATGGGTTCCATATTTTTCAAATAACCGTTTCTGCCACTTTTCAATTATGGCAAGGGCTGCCTCGGCATCTTCTTTTTCAAATTTTTCCAATGGATACAAGCCATCTCTGTATTTTGTCAATCCCACAGGAACAACCGACAAACTTTCCATATACGGAATATAACCTGCCAGATCCGAAATTGTCTTTTCCAATTCCTCTCCGTCATTGATCCCTTTACACAGCACAATCTGTCCGTTCATTTCAATTCCCGCGTCATAGAGCCGTTTTATCTTTTCCAGAGAACTGCCTGCAAACCGATTGTGCAGCATCTCACAGCGAAGCTTCGGATTGGTCGTATGCACTGAAATATTGATGGGAGCCAGTTTATAACGAATAATCCGGTCAATATCCTTATCTTTCATATTGGTCAATGTCACATAATTCCCCTGTAAAAAAGACAAACGGGAGTCATCATCTTTGAAATACAGCGTATCCCGCATCCCGGGCGGCATCTGATCAATAAAGCAAAACATACATTTATTAGTGCAGCTTTTGTATTCGGACATTAAGCTGCTCTGAAATGTTATTCCAA
Organism: Lachnospiraceae bacterium; assembly: GCA_026169045.1. Taxonomy (GTDB): domain Bacteria; phylum Bacillota; class Clostridia; order Lachnospirales; family Lachnospiraceae; genus Fimimorpha. Next base: position 39,352 of record JAPFDH010000074.1, read on the forward strand.
GATCTTCTTCATACTCTTTTTCTATTTCCAAAAGCCATTCTTCTCCATTGGCTTTCTGTACCGCCAATTCAATATACGTGTCATCAATCAGAAACTGATAATCAAATACATCCTCCAGTTCCTGTCCGTTCACGGCAATTACGTAATCCCCGGCTTCCAACTCCATTTCCTGTGCAATGGATCCCGGTTCAATCGCTGCGACTAAATGTCCTTTTTTATTCTCCATCATTACCTCACACTTTCTGTTTTAGAACAGCATCTTCTCCTGTTTTCATCCCATACTCCAATCCCCACAAACTGTCCGTAAAAAGCTTGATCCGTCTGTTTGTTATAAATCTGCATAGCTCTGAATAGTTACAATTTACTATAACATTATCTGAAAAAAAAATCCACCCCTGATACTCCTTCCAAAGCCTGACCTTTTTCAGCATTTTATTCCTTTTTCTCATCTGCTGCATTTCCAAACCCTTCCTATTTTTATAATTTCATGTTTTTCACCTTGACGCCGCTACATAAGAAATGATATAAATTTAATTGAACATATTGACAGTCGGCACATTTTTCATCTATTCCTGCCTGCTGTCAATCAAATAAATTATACATTCTGGAGGAAACTATGGCCAATAATTATACTCTTGACAATACTATCCCATTGGCTCCACTGAAAATCGCTGCTCTGGACAGTTGCCGTTCTTTAGCAGAATCTGTGGATCAGTACATTGTCAATTTTCGTAAAAACGATATGGAGCGTTTAAAGGACAAGTGGATTGGTCCTGATTATCGCGGCTACAATCGTGAATCCTATCTTTTGGATCTTCACTGTGCACGTTTTGGTTCCGGTGAGGCAAAATGTGTATTAAATGAATCCGTACGCGGTACCGATGTATTTGCAATGGTGGATGTGACAAACTACAGCATGACCTATTCCATCTGCGGCCATACAAACCATATGTCTCCTGATGATCACTATCAGGATTTGAAACGTTTAATCTGTGCTGCTTCTACAGCTCACCGCATCAATGTCATTATGCCATTCTTGTATGAAAGCCGCCAGCATAAACGTACCCACAGAGAATCTTTGGATTGTGCCAGCGCCTTGGAAGAATTAGTTTCCATGGGTGTTTCCAATATTATTACCTTTGATGCCCATGACCCGCGGGTTCAGAATGCGATTCCGCTTCATGGGTTTGACAACTTCACACCTCCTTATCAGTTCATCAAAGCTCTGTTCCAGCGGGAAAAGAACTTAAAGATTGATAAGGAACATTTAATGGTTATCAGTCCTGACGAAGGAGCTATGAACCGTTCTGTCTATTTTGCCAACAATCTGGGTGTTGATATGGGAATGTTCTATAAGAGACGTGATTATTCCCGCGTCGTAAACGGAAAGAACCCTATCGTTGCCCACGAATTCTTAGGCTCCAGTGTGGAAGGCAAGACCGTTATCATTGTAGATGATATGATTGCCTCCGGTGAGAGTATGCTGGATACCGCCAAGGATCTTAAAGAAAGAAAGGCAAAGAATGTCATCGTATGTTGTACATTCGGCTTATTTACAGAAGGTCTGGAAAAATTTGATGAATATTTTGAACGCGGATATTTTGATTATGTCATAACGACAAACCTGAATTACCGCACACCTGATCTTTTAACAAAACCATGGTATCTGGAAGCTGATATGAGTAAGTTTATGGCTGCCATTATCAACTCTCTAAACCATGACGTTTCCATCGGTGCTTCCATGTCTCCAACGGAAAAGATTCAGAAATTGGTAAAGGAATACAACAGCCGCCAGTTATAATCAATATTTTCTATCGAAACCATATTAAAAGATAAAAACCCCCAAATGTTAGATTCCGTATCCAGCATTTGGAGGTTTTTTACGTTCTGTCTTTTTTTCTCTTTCATTTCAGCATTAAAAATGCTGCCAGATTTCCCCGCTTTTCTCCCATTACACGATGAGAATACAATAAATGGGGATTACATTTGGTACAGACATCGGTTACTGCCAAATGTTGCGGCTGCACAGATGCCTCCAAAAGAATGATTTCGTTTGCCTTCCAAAGATCCAGAAGATATTTTCCATTTTCCTTTTTTCTTAAAATCTGTGTTTTTTGGTCCTGGGAAAACCCTTGCGCAAATTCTTCTGCCACTTCCTCACCGACTTCATAACACTGATTACAAATACTAGGTCCCACACAGGCCAATACATCTTCCGCCTTTGTCCCGAATTCCCGGTTCATTGCCAACAGCGTCTTTTCTCCCATCCGTTTTACCGTTCCTCTCCATCCGGAATGGGATAATCCTATGGCATGATGCACCGGATCCACAAAATATAACGGAACGCAATCAGCAAAAAACGTAACCAATGGAATCTGTCTTTCGTTCGTAATCAAACCATCCACATCCCGATAATCCCGTTCGCTCACAACGCCTTTGCCAGCGTCTTCTTCTGTCACCTTTTTAATATTTACCGTATGGGTCTGATGGGATAACACACACCGTTCCCAAGGCATGTCCAGCACACCACAGATCCGTCTGTAATTTTCTTTTACAGCATTCCCATCATCTCCTCTGGTAAAGCTGAAATTCATAGAAGCGTATTCTCCCTGACTCACTCCTCCTAAGCGCGTCGAAAACCCATGAGAGATTTCTTTTACCTCCTCCAGCATAGGAAATTGAAAATAATATACACCTCTTTTTTCTTTTAAAACGATGGTCTGTAGTCTGTCCATACAGGATCTCTTATACTCCATTTTCATTCTCCTCTCTTCCTGTCATCCCGTAACAGTTGTTTTATATAACCAATCCACCAAAAGCATTTTTTATATGTTTGATTTTATCTCCCAAAAAACTTATCACGTCAAATCGGCAGGGAACATCTTCCGCTATTTTGTTCTCCATCATATAATACTGTGCTGTTCTCCAGATCCTTTGCTGTTTTTTCTGCGTAACCGCTTCCTGCGGTTCCCCTTTTGCACGATCTTTCCTATATTTTACCTCCACAAATACCAGATATATTCCGTCCCTGGCAATCAAATCGATTTCTCCCGTTTTGCGCCTGAAATTTTTTTCCAAAATCTGATATCCTTCTTTTTGTAAATAAACAGCCGCCATGTTCTCATAGCGGCTGCCCTTTTCCCGATTATTCTCTTTCACACTCCACCCTTTCTTTCCGTCTGTCAGCCTTTCATGCCCTTTAAAAAGCTTCTTCTGTGAATCGGACACATTCCATATGTTCGAATTGCTTCCATATGGGCAGCACTTCCATAACCTTTATGTTTGGCAAATCCATATTCCGGAAAAATCGTGTCATATTCTCTCATCATCCGATCCCTCGTCACCTTTGCAATAATGCTTGCAGCTGCGATAGAAATACTCTTGGCATCTCCTTTGATAATCGGCACCTGATGATAGGGCACACCAGGAATGGTTACCGCATCATTTAAAAGCAGCTGTGGCTGAGGATCCAGCTTTTTAATGGCACAACGCATAGCCTCATAAGTGGCCTGAAGGATATTGATCGCATCAATTTGTTCCGGTCCCACAATGCCGACTCCCACACTGACTGCTTTTTCCATGATTTCCTCATACAGTTCTTCCCGTCTGGTTTCCGACAATTGCTTAGAATCATTTACATATAAAATTTCCAATCCTTTTGGCAGTATCACCGCCGCTGCCACCACAGGTCCGGCCAAAGGTCCTCTGCCAGCTTCATCGATACCGCAAATCCATTGATATTGAGGATACTGATTCTCAAAGTACATCATTTTCTGTATCCGCTCTTTTTCCCGATAAAGGGCATCCAATTTTTTTTCATATTTTGCCAACAGCCGTTTCACGCCTGCCCGCTCATCCTTTTGATATTCCCGAAATAACTGTGCCCATTCTTCCATCGGACATTGTTCCCATTCTTTTGCAATTTCTCCGATTGTTTTCATCGTTTCCCCTATGTATTTCCAGCATCTCACTTCTCAGATATGGCTGGTTTTCTATTTACTGATGTTTAATAAAAGTAATATTGTCAAGGGGCCAGAAACGCAGCCATGCTCTTCCCAGAATCTGACTTCTTTTCACATTTCCAACCTCCGGATCCCGGCTGTCCCGGCTGTAATTCCGATTATCTCCCAAAACAAAGTATTCATCTTCGCCAAGCGTAATCGGTTCTTCTGCCCGCATCCCTGAAATCATGACTTCCTTACCATAGATATCATCTTCCAGTTTTTCTCCATTGATATAAACATAACCATCGATAATCTGTACCGTTTCTCCTGGCAAACCGATAACACGCTTAATATAATGATCCTGTTCGGTCTGGTCAAATACCACTACATCAAAGCGTTCGGGATCCCGAAAATGATACGTAAGTTTATCTAAGATCAAATTATCCCCATTTTGCAACAGGGGTTCCATGGACTGACCGGAAACAGTCGTCCTTTGTCCTACAAATGTAATAATCAAAAAACAGACAAAAGCCACTACCGCAATGTAAAGAAGTGTTTCTAGCAATTCCCGCCCCACACTTTTTTCTTTCTTTTTCATTTTTTCCTGGCTTTCCTCCGGTTTCCTCATATACCATCATCTCCTTCTATGGTGATCTTTCCTAAACGTCCGCTTCTAAAATCTTCTATAAATAATGCTGCCGCCTTTTCTGTATCATATTCGCCACCTTTTACCAGACAGGAACGGCTCTTTGCAATCAGTTTCAGGCATTCATACAAATCTTCTTCCAATTCTATACCATAGCGTTTTTCTATTACGCCCTCATATTCCCGTCTGAGAAACTCGATCAGTTTTAAGGCCAGTTCTTCCAGATTTAAAATATCATCTTTAATAGCACCGATATACGCCAAATGAAGCCCTACCTGCTGATCATCAAATTTTGGCCACAATATTCCCGGTGTATCCAATAATTCCACATTTTTATTCAGCCGGATCCATTGATTTCCTTTTGTCACACCCGGTTTATTTCCTGTTTTTGCACATGCCTTCCCCGCCAGGGTATTAATAAACGTAGATTTTCCTACATTCGGGATTCCCACTACCATGGCCCGTATGGGACGGTTTAAAATTCCTCGTTTTCTGTCACGCTCAATCTTAGCTTTGCACGCTTCCTGAATGGCTGCATGAACGGCTTTTATTCCGGCTCCGGAACGGGAATCCAAACATACTGCCTGATATCCTTTTTCCTGGAAATATGTTTTCCATCCATCATTTTTGCTTTTATCTGCTAAATCCGATTTATTCAATACAATTAATCTGGCTTTTTGTTTACCCAATTCATCAATATCCGGATTCCGGCTGGAAATGGGAATTCTTGCATCAACTAACTCAATAACAAGATCCACCAATTTAATATCTTCTTTCATTGCCCTTTTGGCTTTTGTCATATGGCCTGGATACCATTGAAAATTCATTCTTTCACACCTCAATCCAATTATTCTATATAAAACCCATATCGGTAAATGAATGATAATGAAACCATACATCTCCTATGATATCTTCTCTTTTCACATTGCCAATGCTCGCAAAACGGCTGTCTTCGCTGTTGCTTAAGTTGGCTCCCAAAACAAAATATTCATCTTCTCCCAATGTAATCGGCTCCTGTGCCAGACCCGCCACAGAAATCTCATCCAAATACTGATATTGTTCTTCGTTCAGAACTGTTCCGTCAATCCAAATTTTTCCGTCTTTTATCTGGATGGTCTCCCCAGGCAAACCAACCACATATTTCACATAAATACGGGACGTATCACCTGTCTCACTTTCTTTTTCTTTCTTGGATGAATCATTTTGCCAAAACGCAATCACATCAAAACGGGACGGAGAAAAAAAACAAACAGATACCCGATTCACCAGTACCATAGAATCCTGGGACACCACAGGTTCCATGGAACGCCCTTCCACTTTTACCTGAAATCCCAGATAGTTCACACAAAACAATGCCGTCACAGCAATCAATGCAATTTGTGTTACTAACCGCAGCCCTTTTCTACCTTTGCCTTCTTCCTTTTCTTTCCATTGACGCATTGTAACCTCTCATTCTTATTTCAGGATGATAGCAAAACTGGGACAATATACATAACGTATTTGTCCCAGTCTCCAATACACAGCATACTCCTATGCCATATATTATTTTACTAATTCCTTAACCTTAGCGCGCTTTCCTACTCTTGTTCTTAAGTAGTTCAGTTTTGCTCTTCTTACTTTACCCTTTCTCACTACTTCGATGCGCTCAACAGCAGGAGAATGTACTGGCCATGTCTTCTCAACGCCAACACCATTGGAGTTCTTTCTTACTGTGAATGTTTCACGAACACCGCCGTTCTGTCTCTTTAATACAGTTCCTTCAAATACCTGAATTCTTTCGCGGTTTCCTTCTTTAATCTTTGCATATACTTTAACAGTATCGCCTACTCTGAATTCTGCTACAGATTCCTTTAACTGTGCATCTTCAATCTTCTTAATAATTTCATTCATGTGTGTGACCTCCTTAAAATTTAGATGTTCTTAATACAGACTCTTGTAACAGAGGACCATCCTTTATAATTACACAACATGACTTATCATATCATATTTTTTTTCAAAATACAAGACCTTATTTCAATTACGTATATTTTTTTCATCCTGTGCAAATACTATTGCTGAACAAAAACAGAAGGAGGAGTATTAATATGTCATGTTTACATTGCTCTGTGGCAAGCTGTATTCATAACAGTGAACACTGCTGCTGCAAAAATGGAATTGTTGTAGAAGGAACCAATGCCAATACCATTTCAGAAACATGCTGTGCAAGTTTTGACGAACGTCATGGAGAATCATTCAAAAATCAATTTGAGACCCCAAATACCAATGCCAAGATCAGCTGTGAAGTATGCAACTGCATTTATAACAAAAATCATCTTTGCGAAGCTGAACGGGTTGATATCTCCGGAAACGGGGCAGCATCTGCCACCCAGACTGCATGTTCCACATTTCGTCAAAAATAATGTCCACGATCATTATTAAAATACTCTAAAACGTAAACAGCCACAACATCCTAAAACAAACATGTTGTGGCTGTTTTTATACATATTTTTTAATCCTTATTCTTCACTGCTGTAGTTTGGAGCCTCTTTTGTGATGTGAATATCATGAGGATGACTCTCTTTTAGAGATGCGGAAGAGATTTTTACAAATTTACCTGTATTCTGAAGTGTCGGAATATCCGGTGCTCCACAATATCCCATACCGGCACGAAGACCACCCATCAGCTGGAATACCGTGTCTTCTACTGTTCCCTTATAAGCCACACGGCCTTCTACTCCTTCCGGAACCAGTTTCTTCGCATCAGACTGGAAGTAACGATCCTTAGAACCATTTTCCATGGCAGCAATGGATCCCATTCCACGGTAAACCTTATACTTTCTTCCCTGATACAGTTCATAATCTCCAGGGCTTTCATCGCATCCTGCAAAAATACTTCCCATCATACAAACATTGGCACCTGCGGCAATTGCCTTTGTCATATCACCGGAATACTTGATTCCTCCGTCTGCAATAATAGGAATACCGTATTTCTTTGCCACATCGTAGCAGTCCATAACTGCTGTGATCTGTGGAACACCGATACCGGCTACAATTCTTGTGGTACAAATGGAACCAGGTCCGATACCGACCTTTACTGCATCCGCGCCAGCTTCAATCAAATCTTTTGTCGCAGCACCTGTAGCAACATTTCCGGCAATAACCGGCAGATCCGGATATTTTGCCTTTACTTCCTTTAAGGTTCTGATGATATTTGCGGAATGACCATGGGCCGAATCAATAACAATTACATCCACCTTTGCATTTACAAGTGCATCAACACGCTCCATGATATTTTTTGTTATTCCCACAGCAGCACCACACAAAAGGCGTCCCTGTTTATCCTTTGCGGACATTGGATATTTGATCGCTTTTTCAATATCTTTGATGGTGATCAATCCTTTTAAATTGAAATCATCATCAACGATCGGAAGCTTTTCTACTCTGGCCTTTGCCAAAATCTTTTTCGCTTCTTCCAAGGTAACTCCTTCTTTTGCTGTCACAAGCCCCTCGGATGTCATGGACTCTTTGATTTTCTTACTGAAATCTTCTTCAAATTTCAAATCACGATTGGTAATAATACCAACCAGTTTTCTGCCCTCTGTAATCGGCACACCTGAAATTCTAAACTTTGCCATTAAATTATTGGCATCTTCCAGTGTATCTTCCGGTGAAAGATAGAATGGATCTGTGATAACGCCGTATTCCGAACGTTTTACCTTATCCACCTCTTCTGCCTGCGCTTCAATAGACATATTTTTATGGATAATACCGATTCCACCCTGTCTTGCCATAGCAATTGCCATGCGATGTTCGGTAACCGTATCCATACCCGCACTCATCATTGGAATGTTCAACTTGATTGTCTTTGTCAAATAGGACTGGAGTGAAACCTGATTCGGTATCACTTCAGAATATGCCGGAACCAATAACACATCATCAAATGTAATTCCTTCACCGATAATCTGACCCATGATTTTTCCTCACTTTCCTTTGTATGAATTTATTTCCGAAAGTCTAGCACAAAAAAGTATGTCTGTCAAATACTTTTTTATAATGTTGAATTATACCTGATATAACTACTAATTATGTTTTAGAACTAATATCACTACTTTATCTGACTATTCTTTTTTTTACTGTGCAATCTGTACTTTTCTTGGCGAACAAGCCTTCATTGTTTTTAAGAATTTTTCACTTGGCTCAATGATATAAAATGTTGTACCATTGGTATCCTCATAAACAATACCATATGTCTTGGCATTCGCTTCTCTGGATGAATAATCCACCACTTTCGTCTTTTGATTATTTTTGTAAGAATCCAATTCATGACCTGCAATAGGAGCAACTTGTACAACCTTACTCATATCCAAACGGATATCTTTCTTTCTTCTGGACTTACTGTATATTTTGTCAATCCCAAATTCATTGGAAACAAAAATATACTCATATTCCAAACTAGTATACTGAAAACCAAAAAAAGCTGCCAGTACCGTAATCAGCAGAAGGATAAAACCCCATTGGGAAAGGGCACATGCTACAAATCCCAAAAAAACAAACATGATCAGGACTACTTTTACCAAAAACATGTATGCGGGTGTTTTTCTTTTTACAAGCCACTCTGCATATAGATCTTCATTCATTTCTCTTCCTCCTCGGTGTCTTTATTACGTACTATTATAGCGTGAAAGCATTTATTTTAAAAGATATATTTTTATTATTTTTTTCTAAATCTGATTTTAAAATCAACCATTTTTTATCTAATTACAAAAAAAGTCTGGAGAACAGAGATTTAAAGCAATACTGCCCCATTTACTCTCTGTTCTTCCAGACTATCTGGTTCTTATTCTACGAAATGTTCTGATGCGATTACATCATTCCGCCCATTCCGCCTGCACCTGCTGGCATAGCCGGTGTTTCTTCTTTAATATTTGCAACAACAGATTCTGTTGTCAGTAATGTAGAAGCTACACTTGTAGCATTCTGAAGTGCACTTCTTGTTACCTTTGCAGGATCAAGAATACCAGCTTTCACCATATTTACATACTCTTCCTTGTAAGCATCATATCCGATACCTACTTCAGATTCTCTTACCTTATTGATGATCACTGCGCCTTCCAGACCAGCGTTGGCAGCAATGTGATACAGAGGAGCTTCCAATGCCTTCAGAATAATCTTTCCACCTGTCTTTTCATCGCCTTCCATCTTGTCTACAACTTCAGCAACCTTCTTGGATGCATGGATGTAGCAGGAACCACCGCCACATACAATACCTTCTTCTACTGCTGCTCTTGTTGCGTTCAATGCATCTTCCATACGAAGCTTGCATTCCTTCATTTCTGTCTCTGTAGCAGCACCTACACGGATAACAGCTACACCTCCAGCCAGTTTTGCCAATCTTTCCTGAAGTTTTTCTTTATCGAAATCAGATGTTGTCTCTGTAATCTGTGTTTTAATCTGAGCTACTCTTGCTGCGATTTCATCCTTGTTTCCGTAACCGTCTACAATAATTGTATTTTCCTTCTGAACTTTTACAGATTTTGCACGACCTAACTGATCAATTGTTGTCTCTTTCAGATCCAGACCCAGTTCTTCAGAAATTACTGTACCACCTGTCAGAATAGCGATATCTTTCAGCATTTCTTTTCTTCTGTCACCATAGCCAGGTGCCTTAACACCTACTACACTGAAAGTTCCTCTCAGTTTGTTTACAATCAAAGTAGTTAATGCTTCGCCCTCGATGTCTTCTGCAATAATCAGCAGTTTTGCACCGGACTGAACAATCTGTTCCAACAGAGGAAGGATTTCCTGAATATTGGAAATCTTCTTATCTGTGATCAGGATATATGGATCTTCCAGGTTTGCTTCCATCTTATCCATATCTGTAGCCATGTATGCAGATACATATCCTCTGTCAAACTGCATACCTTCTACTAAATCCAATTCTGTCTTCATTGTCTTGGATTCTTCGATTGTGATAACACCATCTTTGGAAACTTTTTCCATTGCATCAGCTACCATCTGGCCTACTTCATCATCAGCAGCAGAAATAGCAGCTACTCTTGCCATCTGTTCTTTACTTGTAATAGGCTCGCTCATTTCTGCAATGGCTTCTACTGCCACGTCTGCAGCCTTCTTCATACCTTTTCTGAGAACGATTGGGTTTGCACCTGCAGCCAGGTTCTTCATTCCTTCGTTAATCATTGCCTGTGCCAAAACTGTAGCTGTAGTTGTACCATCACCAGCTACATCATTTGTCTTTGTAGCAACTTCTTTTACCAGCTGTGCACCCATATTTTCGAATGCATCTTCCAGTTCAATTTCTTTTGCAATTGTAACACCGTCATTTGTAATAAGTGGAGTACCAAAAGACTTGTCAAGAACTACATTTCTTCCTTTTGGTCCCAATGTCACACGGACAGTATCTGCCAATTTATCTACACCTGCTTCAAGAGCAGCTCTCGCTTCTGCGCCAAATTTAATTTCCTTTGCCATGATAATCATTCCTCCTGGTCTTTATCTATAATTTCTATATATGTCAAACATTATTCTACTACTGCCAAAATATCACTCTGTCTTACGATAATATATTCTTCGTCGTCCAGCTTTACTTCCGTTCCTGCGTATTTGGAGTAGATTACTTTTGCACCAACGGCAACTTCCATCTTTACTTCCTTACCATCGATCACACCACCAGGTCCTACGGCAATTACTTCTGCCTGCTGTGGTTTTTCTTTTGCACTGCCTGGCAATACAATACCAGATTTTGTTGTCTCTTCTGCTTCAACCTGCTTCAATACAACTCTGTCTCCTAATGGTACTAACTTCATGAATAATTCCTCCTTTAGACTGTTAGCACTCATTTTTGTCGAGTGCTAATTGAATTGTCTTTATATTAGCCAATTTGATATCAGATTGCAACCGTATCAGAACACCCTTTTTCATTTATTATTTCTTTTTTACTCTTTTTTTCTCTATTTTTCTCATTTTATCTTGATTTTTATCATTTGCATACATTTAATATAAAATTTACAATTTATTTTATTTTATCCTTTTCTTTTCCTCTCAAACGTATTACAATAGAGAATAGTCATACGCATAAATGGATTTGGAATGTCCCTCTCCATTTCAAGAACCGAAACAGGAAAGGAGCTTTACTATGTCAAAAAAAGGATTTGGTAAATTCTTACTGGGAGCGGCTGTCGTTGGTGCAGCAGCAGCACTGCTTACCTATGTAAAACAATCACGGTCCAAAGAAGATCTCAGAGATGATTTCGATGATTTTGATGACGAATTAAATGAGGAGATTTTCGATCACGAGGCAATTTCCAAAGAAACAGCTGACAGACATTATGTCACTATTCCACTTGATCAGACAACAGGGAACCCAACGGAATCCTTTGAGGAATCGGATGTTTCTTCTGAGCCTTCTCCCATGTCAGAACAAGCGGCACCGAAGGCATCTTTTACTTCTCAAGTAGAATTGGATGTAGAAGATATCGAATCCAATACGGATAAGGATATCCATGCGTTTAATTTGGAAGACGAAAATCAATAAGTATTATTATCTGTATTTTTCAGAACTGATTCAAGACAACAAAAAAGAGGTGCTTTGCACCTCCTTTTTTGTTATCAGCTATATGCTTTATTTTTCAGAAAGATACTCATGAATACCACGGGCACCAGCACGACCGGCTTCCATAGCCAGAATAACCGTAGCAGCTCCTGTCACTGCATCACCACCAGCATAGACTCCTTCTTTTGTTGTCTTACCATTGGTCTCATCTGCTACAATACACTTCCACTTATTCACTTCCAATCCTTCCGTTGTAGAAGAAATCAGTGGGTTTGGAGATGTTCCCAGAGACATAATAACCGTATCCACATCCAGTGTAAATTCGGATCCAGGAATTTCTACAGGGCGTCTTCTGCCAGACGCATCCGGCTCACCCAATTCCATCTTCACACATACAATACCTTTTACCCATCCCTTTTCATCCACTAGGATTTCCTTTGGATTTGTCAACAAATTGAAAATAATTCCTTCTTCTTTTGCATGATGTACTTCTTCTACACGGGCAGGAAGTTCTGCTTCACTTCTTCTATAAATGATATGTGTTTCTCCGCCTAATCTTAAAGCTGTTCTCGCCGCATCCATAGCTACATTTCCGCCACCGACAACTGCCACTCTTTTTCCCTTAACGATTGGTGTATCATAATCGTCACGGAATGCCTTCATCAAATTATTTCTGGTCAAAAACTCATTGGCAGAAAATACACCATTGGCATTTTCACCAGGAATACCCATGAATTTTGGCAAACCGGCTCCGGATCCAATGAATACAGCTGAAAATCCTTCTTCTGAAAGCAACTGATCAATAGTAACGGATTTTCCGATTACCACATTACATTCAATTTTTACACCAAGTTTCTTTACATTTTCAATTTCTGTTTTTACAACTGTATCCTTCGGCAGACGGAATTCCGGAATTCCATACATCAATACACCACCTGGTTCATGAAGTGCTTCAAAGATGGTAACCTCATATCCCATTTTTGCCAAATCGCCTGCACAGGTCAGACCGGCAGGACCGGAACCGATCACAGCCACTTTCTTCCCATTCATTTTTTCTGCTTTCTTAGGAACAAAACCATTTTCTCTGGACCAGTCTGCCACAAAGCGTTCCAACTTACCAATGGAAATCGGCTCTCCTTTGACACCTCTGACACATTTTCCTTCACACTGACTTTCCTGCGGACATACACGGCCACAGACAGCTGGTAATGCCGATGACAATGCAATTACATTGGCAGCTTCCTCATAATTTCCCTCTTCCACTTTACGTATAAATCCTGGGATATCAATGGATACCGGACATCCGGTCACACATCTGGCATTTTTACATTTCAGACAACGGCTTGCCTCTGCTTTTGCCTCTTCTGCATTATATCCAAGACACACTTCTTCAAAATTTGTTGCTCTTACCTTTGGATCCTGCTCTCTTACAGGTACTTTTTTCATAACATCCATTATTTGTCACCTCCGCAAAGACCACATCCGCCATGATGGGTATCTCCTTCCTGTTCAGCCAGAAGCGCTCTTCCTTCTTCTGATTTATACATCTGCTGTCTTTTCATTGCCTCATCAAAATTAATCAGATGACCGTCAAATTCCGGTCCGTCTACACAGGCAAACTTCACTTCATTTCCTACTGTCAGACGGCACGCACCACACATACCCGTACCATCTACCATAATCGGATTCATACTGACAATAGTCGGAATCTGAAGTTCTTTTGTCATAAGACACACAAACTTCATCATGATCATCGGTCCAATTGCCACACAGACATCATATTTCTTTCCTTCTTTTTCCACCAGGTTTCTTAATACATCGGTAACCATACCTTTTTGTACATAACTGCCATCATCTGTTGTGATATAAAGATTTCCTGCAACAGCTTTCATCTTATCTTCCAGAATCAAGTACTCTTTACTCTTTGTTCCAACGATAACATCTGCCTCTATTCCATGCTCATGCATCCATTTTACCTGTGGATATACCGGAGCAGCACCTACGCCGCCTGCCACGAAAATATACTTCTTTTTCTTTAATTCTTCTATATCTTCATGCACAAACTCCGAAGGACAGCCTAAAGGGCCGACAAAGTCCATAAACGCGTCTCCCACTTCCAATTTTGCCATTTTTTCTGTGGCAGCTCCTACCGTTTGAAATACAATCGTCACAGACTTCTTTTCCCTGTCATAATCACAAATCGTCAGTGGAATTCTTTCACCATGTTCGTCCAGTTTAACAATAACAAACTGACCCGGCTGGCAATGCGCAGCAACTCTTGGTGCTTCCACATCCATTAAATAAATTTTTTCTGCCAGCTTCTCTGCTTTTAGAATCTTATACATCGTCGTTCCCTCCTAAACGGTCTATTTATAAAACATTGTTTTATACAAAAATAATTTATCTGTAACAATTCACAGCCATACAGATTTACAATAAACAGATAATTCAAGCTTGTTTGACAAAGACTGTTTTATAAATCTATACTCATAGCATCAATTGTATACCTTCAGCTCCGTCACATTTCCGATATCCTGGGAATACCAGAGCGGTGATGTATAATTAAGGATCACCTCATATACATCCTCTTTTCCTTCTACATTCTTAAATGTAATGGTTCCCGTATGACTCATGCCGTCATTGGCAATATACTCAAATTCGGCACGGTTGCTTCCTGTAAATGTAGCCACTGTTTCATTTAATACATTTTTCTTTCCAAAAGAGTTTTCTGTTCCTGTATCAAAAACCACATGACTGTCATCCAATGTATAAATTGTCACATATGTTCCCGCACCATCCGCATATTCCCGAATCCATTCCGGGTTTGCCATGCCTTTTCCCTTTACATCGGAAGTAAACGATACATAATTTTCATTTCCGGTGACATAATACTCCCCTATTTTATACATCAAATAGGGTTTTCCGTCTTCTGCCATCACATATATCTTGCCATCCACCGGGTAGGTTCCTTCTTTTTTTATAACGTTTCCAGCAGCTGTAGCAGAATCAAACTGCGGTTTTGCATGAAATACAATCCCTTCACCATTGTCTCCGGGTTTTATGATCTCCAATGTTCCACTGCAGGCAAGCACAGTTCCTATATCCGACACAGGTTCTGTTGTCTGGGGGATCGGAGCGGTTTCTGTTTGGGAAGAAGTTTCTTTTGTCTTAGAAGTTTCTTTTATGGTTTCTTCCGTTTTCTTTGTTTCTTCTTCCACTTTTTTTGTCTCTTCTTTTATAACTGCCTTTGTACTTTCTTTTTCCTCCAAGGTTGTCCCTGTTTCTTTCTGGTCCGTTGACTCTGATTCCCTCATTGTCTCGCTCTCATCCGTCACCGGATATGTCATAGTCGGCCGAGTATTTCCGCTGCTAACCAAAAATAGAAAAAATGATCCAAGTGCAATTATAATCGCAATCAGGAAAGCGATTATTACCAATGATTTTTTGTCATCCATCTGCCCCGATGACCCCTTTCTAGTTCTCTTATATTCCTATACCATTTGT
The DNA here is from genome assembly GCA_026169045.1 of Lachnospiraceae bacterium. GTDB lineage: Bacteria > Bacillota > Clostridia > Lachnospirales > Lachnospiraceae > Fimimorpha. The sequence continues at coordinate 54,995 of JAPFDH010000074.1, forward strand.
ACAAACCATTACTTTAGATTTCTGATCCATGTGCAGGATAATTCCATCCAAGGCTGAACAGCCGTATATTCTTTCTCTTCCAATGATGCGATGGTTTCGCGATTTGCCAATGATAATCCGTGGGGACCTTCCGGGAAAATGTGCATTTCCACAGGTACCTGATATTTTCTCAATGCCTCAATGAAAAACAGAGAGTTTTCTACAGGAACAGCCTGATCGCTGTATGTATGCCAGATAAAAGTCGGTGGGTTCTGTGCTCCAGCCTGTTTTTCCAGAGAAACATAGTCCAGCAGTTCCTCATATCTGTCTCCCAAAAGATTTACAAATGATCCCCTATGGGCATATTCACCGGACGTAATAACTGGATAAGAAAGAATTGCCCCATTGGGCTTTACCATTTCTTTCTCCACTCCCAAAGGTTTCCATACAAACTCCTGATTCCAGAAAGTAGATAACGATGCTGCCAAATGACCGCCGGCTGAAAAACCTTCGATTATAATCTTATCCGGATCAATATCCCACTCTTCTGCGTGAGACCGCACATAAGCCACAGAGTAAGCCAATTCAAGTAACGCGGTCGGCCATACATCCGGTGCTACACTATACCATAATACAAACGCCTGAAAACCTGCGGCATTGTACTGAATCGCTACCGGTTCGCCCTCTCTCGCAGATGTAAATCCGTATCCGCCTCCCGGACAGACAATAACAGCCGGACGCTTCATTGGTACGTGAGCCGAATCCAATATATATGTATCCAACCGTGGTTGATACGCTTGTTTCTCAATGCCAGCCTTTTCATAAGGCACATTCAGTTGAATCTTGTCATAAATCATGTTTCTCCTCCTGATGGTTTTCCTCTCATGTATTCTTTTCATTTATAAGAATTTTTTGTTTGACATTTATTGTCTAAAAAAAGCTCTACACAAATCCCCATTATTATAACTATAATAAGTCTTTCTTTTTCATATGTCAATGAATCCTCATAAATCTCTTTATTACAATATAGCCGTTCAGCCCGCGCTATCCGTAAAACCTCACAATTCCTGTTTTTCCACTACTTCTCCCTGTTTCTTATAGATACTTTTGGACGGAACAAATCCTCGTACACTGGACAATGGATAAATATTACTTTCCCGTCCGACTACTGTTCCGGGATTTAAGACAGAACCACATCCCACTTCCACATAATCGCCCAGCATAGCACCAAATTTCTTACGCTTTGTCTCGATATTTCCCTTATCGGTCTTTACTACCACCAATTTCTTATCAGATTTTACATTGGATGTGATAGATCCGGCTCCCATATGGGATTTATACCCCAATACAGAATCTCCCACATAATTATAATGGGGAACCTGAACATTGTTAAATAAAATCACATTCTTTAATTCGGTGGAATTTCCAACCACCGCATTTTTTCCAACAATGGCATTTCCTCTGATAAAAGCACAATGGCGCACTTCCGCATTTTCATCAATAATACATGGTCCATTGATAAATGCTGTTTCAGCTACTTTAGCAGATTTTGCAATCCAAATATTTTCTCCTCTTTTCTCAAAACGCTCTTCAGAAAGAGTGGATCCCAAATCCAAAATAAACTGACCAATTTTGTCAAGGATTTCCCATGGATACACTGCTTCCCGCAGTAAATCAGCGGCAATCGTCTCATCCAATTGATATAATTCTTTTACAGTTAATTCCTGTATCATATAAATCTCCTCCTATTCTGCTATCTCTAAAATCCTGCCATTCATTTTTATTTTTTCTTTTCTGTTCCTCTATAATACGGTAATACATGTTCCAATCTGCCACGGATCGCCCAAGGATTTCCGATTTGTTTCACGCTTTCCGTTCTTCTTGCCACGAACGTCTCCAATTTTTCCATGTATTCTTCCGAAGTAATGCTTCCTTCAGCCACATAGGAAAGCCCTTTTTCCCAGCTGGCCGTAAGTTCAGGATTTAAAAGCTGTCTCATGGAAACATCCACCACATCATAAACCAATTCTCCCAAAAGAGCCGGTGTAATGATCTGTGTCTTTCCATTTAAAACCAGGTATTTAATATTCACCAGTTTCTTTAATATCTCTGCCCGGGTTGCACTGGTTCCGATTCCACTTCCTTTTATTTGTGACCGGAGTTCCTCATCTTCAATCAGCTGCCCGGCATTTTCCATCGCCAGGATCAAGCTTCCTGAATTGTAACGTTTCGGTGGTGACGTTTCTCCCTCTTTCACAAACAAATCACAAATGGTAACCCGGTCCCCCTTCTTTACTTTCTTTAATACATCCAAAAACAATGGATCATTTTTGATATCCTGTTCTTCTGCGTCTTTCTTTGCTGACGGTACCGTTCCACTCACTTTCAGATAGCCTTCATCCAAAAGAATACGGAAGTTGGAGAAAAAATGTTCCTTTTTTCGTTCCATTTCCAGACTGATTTTCTGATATACTGCCGGAGGATAAAAAATGCTGAGAAAACGTCGGCAAATCAATTCATATACCCCACGTGAAACGCCTGATAAATTTTTCAGATTTTGAATTCCCTGACCAGTAGGAATAATGGCATAGTGGTCTGTAATCTGTTTATCGTTGACATAACGTGATTTTGTAATGGATACATCGCTTTTTTTCTCCAAAATTTCCTGTGCAAATTCACTGACGGTATTAAAATTTTTCAATCCGGAAAGGTTTCTTCTGATTTCTTTTGCCACAGCCGTAGATAAAACTCTGGCATCCGTACGGGGATATGTTACCATTTTCTTTTCATACAATTCCTGGGTAATCCGTAATGTCTCATCAGGGCTGATTTTAAATCGTTTGGAGCATTCATTTTGCAATTCTGCCAAATTAAACAAAAGAGGGGGATATTTGTTTTCTTTTTTTCTGTTTACTGCTAAAATCACTGCCTCAAACGGATCCCCTTCTTTTAGCCAGGCAATGAGCTCCTCTGCTTTTTCCCTTTTTTTAAATCCATTTTCCTTATAGAGATGGGGGGAAGCAAAATATTTCGATCCTTCCACTGCCCTCCATTCCCCTTCAAATATATGGCTGGTTTCTTTTTCTTGCCCAATTTGAAACGATCCGACCACGCGGTAAAATGGAGTTTTTACAAAATTCCGGATTTCCCTTTCCCGTCTCACTACCATTCCCAGGACGCATGTCATCACCCGTCCCACAGAGAGTACCGTCCATTTGGCCTGCACCATATCAGCCAGTGTCAACCCAAACTTTAAGGTCAAAGCCCGGGAAAAATTAATTCCCATCAGATAATCTTCTTTTGCTCTCAAATAAGCAGATGCACTCAAATTATCATAGGCAGATAAATCTTTTGCTTCAGCAATTCCTCTTTGAATTTCCTCTTCTGTCTGTGAATCAATCCAGACACGCAGTCTTTTTTTGCCTTTTACACCTGCCATTTGTTCAACCAGCCGATAAATATATTCTCCCTCTCGTCCGGAGTCGGTGCAGACGTATATGGTATCCACATCCTCTCGGTTCAGCAGACCTTTTACTATCTGGAATTGTTTTTTTACTCCGTCTATAACTTCATATTTCCACTCTTTTGGAAAAAAAGGAATGGTTTCCATACTCCAACGTTTGAGGGATGGATCATAAACTTCCGGATAACTCATGGTAACCAAATGCCCTACACACCAGGTCACCACCGCTTCCTGGGATTCCAGATAGCCATCCCGTCTCTGTCCATTTATTTTCAGCGCCTTTGCAAATTCCTGCGCCACACTAGGTTTTTCAGCAATAAATAACTTTTTTCCCAAACCGTTCTCTCCATCTCTTTGCTCTATTTCCCACCATTATATATACAGAAGGAAAGGGGACTTGCATCTTCGCAACTCCCCCTTCCGCCCATTTCCCTATCATTTTACAGGAACGGTTTCTTCTTACCATTCCTATTCATTTTTTAAGGGAACAAAACGAAATACCGTGGTGGTATCATATTCATCTCCGGCTTTTAAAACAGGAGAAGGAAAATTATCATGATTGACAGAATCCGGAAAATATTGGGTCTCAAAGCAGACACCTGCTCTTTTTCCATAAACACATCCGCCTTTTCCCTTCAACGTACCATCCAAAAAATTACCGGTATAAAACTGCATACCCGGAAGATCCGTATGTACTTCCATGGACATGCCGCTGCGTTCATCCCTCAAAACAGCAACTTTACGAAATTCCCCACTTTCTCCATTCAGGATCCAGTTATGATCATAACCATTTCCCAACCGTGTAGCTTCATAGTCACTGTCAATTTCCTCTCCGATTTGTTTCAGAGAAGTAAAATCCATGGGTGTTCCTTTTACCGGAATAATTTCTCCTGTGGGAATGGAAGCAGCATCTGCTCTTGTATAAGCATCAGCAAAAATCTGTACTTTTTGCTCTACAGCATTTTTATCATCATGACCGGATAAATTGAAATAACTGTGATTTGTCATATTTACCACGGTATCCTGATCTCCGCATGCATAATAATGAATCATTAAAGAATTTTCTTCTGTCAGTGTATAGGTTACAGAAACATCCAGATTACCCGGAAATCCCTGATCACCGTCGGGACTGATTAAATGAAACGAAATGGCCTCTCCCAATTCACTCTCTTCTTCCTGCGCTTCCCACAATCTTCTATGATATCCATTGGGATTGCTGTGCAGATTGTTTTCCCCGTCATTTTTATCCAAAAAGTATTTCTTTCCATTTAAGGTAAATTCTGCATTTCCGATACGATTCGCATGGCGCCCGATAACTGCTCCAAATCCCGGATCATTCTCGAAATATCCTTCCAGAGAATCGAAGCCCAGCACGACATCTTTTTTTGTTCCATCCGGAAACGGAACCCATAAAGACTGCAGCACAGCACCAAAATCACTGACAACTGCTGTCATTCCATTTTTATTCTTTAATGTATACAGATATGCTGTTTTTCCATCCTTCGTTTTTCCAAATTCTGTCCTTGTAATACCCATACATTCACCTCATTTTGTCTGTGTTAACCCCATTTATTCCTTTGCAGTAATATATCCTTTTGCTGTCAAAAGTTCTGCTGAAAGAATTGCTCCACCTGCTGCTCCCCTCACTGTATTATGAGATAAGCCCACAAATTTATAATCATAAACGGTATCTTCTCTCAGACGTCCCATAGATACTCCCATTCCATTTTCATAATCACGATCCAAACGTGCCTGCGGTCTGTTATCTTCTTCCAGATACTGAATAAACTGCTTTGGTGCACTTGGAAGATTCAGTTTCTGTGGTTCTCCCTTAAAGTTTTTCCAGCGATCCAGTATTTCTTCTCTGGTTGGTTTCTTTTCAAAGGATACAAAAACAGCAGCTGTATGTCCATCCTGTACGGGAACACGGATACACTGGGTAGTGATAATCGGTCCCTCTGCTTTCTTAATAACACCATCTTCCACTTTGCCCCAAATTCTAAGTGGTTCCTGCTCACTCTTTTCCTCTTCTCCGCCAATGTAAGGAATAATATTATCCAGCATTTCCGGCCAGTCTTTGAATGTCTTTCCGGCTCCGGAAATCGCCTGATACGTAGTGGCCACTACTACCTTCGGTTTAAATTCCATCAGAGCATGTAATGCCGGAGTGTAACTTTGAATGGAACAGTTTGGCTTTACTGCTATGAATCCTCTTTTAGTTCCCAGACGTTTTCTCTGGAATGGGATCACTTCTGCATGTTCTGGATTTAATTCAGGTACAATCATAGGTACATCCGGTGTCCAACGGTGTGCGCTGTTATTGGATACAACCGGAGTCTCTGTCTTGGCATATGCCTCTTCAATTGCTTTGATTTCATCCTTTGTCATATCCACTGCACTGAAAACGAAATCTACATCTTTAGAAACTTCTTCTACTTCGTTAACATTTTTTACAACAATCTTTTTTACGGCTTCAGGAATCGGTTTGGACATTTTCCAGCGATCTCCCACCGCCTCTTCATATGTCTTACCTGCTGAGCGGGGACTTGCTGCGATTGTCACCACTTCAAACCATGGATGATTTTCCAGCAATGAAATAAAACGCTGTCCCACCATACCAGTTCCTCCAAGGATACCTACGCGTAATTTCTGTTCCATAACTTTTCCTCCTCTATCCGGCAGTCCTTCTGCCATTTCTTATCTGCCTGCCCAGCACAGGAATCAGGCAAGTAAATCATTTCTTTCTCTTTTCATTTTCCTATCTGCTTTTAACCAGCAAATGCGAAATTGTCTTTCTGTGGCGTACACTTGTCTTTAATATACGCATCTTTCTTTCTACTTTTTATGTACTCCTTAATACAACAATTGCCTTAAGCGCCGATTTGTACGCCTAAGGCAATCATCTTATCATAAAATTTATTCCTTTTCTGTCTCTTCCTGCTGTTCTTCTATCGGTTCTCCGCAAGCCTGACAGAAGGCGGTTCCTTCTTCCAATTCAGCACCACAGCGTGGACATACGGACGGATTATTTTCCTGTTCTGCTGTTTTTACTTCTTCCTCTTTTACAGAACCTTTTTTAGCACCACATTTCGGACAAAACAATGCATCGGATGCAATCTCTGCACCACAGTTATGACAAATCGTTACTTTTCTAATCGCCTGAATTTCTGTCTTATATTTTGCAATCGCGATTTCAGCGTTGGCAATCGTTTCAAATTGAACTGCCTCTGAAGCATCCGGATGATTCCTATATTTTTTGTAATATGCTTTACCCAATGCAATATAAGCATCCCGGATCTTATTTTCTTCAGAACTAATTTGTCCATTTAACTTAGCAATGTCCGTCAGATCCTTGGTCTTGTCTATGATATTCTTACTTCCCTTCGAAAGTGTTTCAGAAATCTTATCAAAAAATGCCATCATCGTCAACCTCCCGACTTTCTCCATCATGAAACTTTTTTATATAGGCTATTATCTGAATCGCTTGAAAAACCCACAAAAAAAGCTTATATTTACAGAAAAAGCTCCCGGCCGGACTTGAACCGGCGACCCACGCATTACGAATGCGTTGCTCTACCAACTGAGCCACGGAAGCTTAAAATCTTGTCGTTTTGACGTATGAAGTTTTACAACAAGATTACTATAATGGATTTCCCATCTTTTGTCAAGATTTTTTTATCCATTTTTCATTTTCTGATATTCTCTCCGCTAATTATTATTTTTCTTTATAGCCGAAGAATTCTTTTTTTCTTTCTTAATCCCGCCAATCATGACAGCACACAAAAAGAACAACAAATTTGCCAAAACCACACTGGCTCCCACCGGTGTAGAATATTCATAGGATATTATCATTCCAGCCACAAATGCCACCACTGATAAAACCGCCGAACAGATTACTACTCCACGAAAACTTTTTAATACACGCATGGATGTCAAGGCAGGAAAAATAATCAAGCTGGAAATCAAAAGCGCTCCCATCATGCGCATACCGAGCACAATGGTAACAGCTGTCAGGATAGCTATTAACATATTATAAAAGGATACCCTGACACCGGTTGCCCTGGAAAAATTCTCATCAAATGTCACTGCAAAAATTTTATTGTAACAAACAAGATATAAGCCCAACACAATCACAGAAAGGATTACGGAAAGGATCACATCTTCTCCGCTCATTGCCAAAATACTGCCAAACATATAGCTGTCAATATCAGCTGTCAGTCCGCTGGTCAGCGATGTAACCGTAATACCAATCGCCAATGAACTGGATGCAATCAATGCAATGGCAGCATCACTTCTCAACTTTCCGGTTTCTGACAAACGCAGAAGCAACACGGCAGCGATCACCACCACCGGAAGAGAAACCGGCAGCGGAGAATATCCCATGGCTAAAGCCACTGCCAATGCACCAAACGATACATGGGAAAGCCCATCACCAATCATAGAATAGCGTTTGAGTACCAGACTCACTCCAAGTAATGATGCGCACAAGGAAACTAAAATCCCAACAATAAATGCCCTGACGATAAAGGAATAGGACAACATTTCATAAATCATTTCCACTATTTTTTCACCTCCAAAAAGCAACGGCTCACTTCACTCTTTTTATAGTCGCTGACCGATCCGTAAAATAACGGTTGTTGTTTCAGATGCAAAATAGTCTTTGCCTCAGAAAGAATATTCATAATATCATGGGATACCATAATGATTGCAACATGATCTTCTTCATTCAGTTTCCGGATCAACTGATACATCTCTGCCATAGCAGAAGGATCCAATCCGGTTACCGGTTCATCTAAAATCAATAATTTATCGGTCGCACACAGAGCGCGTGCCAAAAGAACTCTCTGTTTCTGTCCTCCGGAAAGTTCTCTGTAACATTTTTTCCCTATATCCTTGATACCCAAACGCTCCATGTTTTTCTCAGCCTGTTGCTTCTCTTTTTTTGAATAAAAAGGCAAAAATCCTCTTCGTTTTAAACATCCGGAAATAACTACTTCCGATACCGTAGCAGGAAAATCTTTCTGCGCAGCTGTCTGTTGAGGTAAATATCCGATACTTTCTTCCTTTAAGGCAGGATCCACGATAATTTGTCCATTCAATGGACGAATCAATCCAATCAACCCTTTTACAAGAGTACTTTTTCCCGATCCGTTTTCCCCCACAATGCACAAATAGTCCCCGGGATATACTTCCAAGTTGATTCCATTTGCCACTTCTCTATTTTCATATCCAAGACTGACGTCTTTGCATGCAATTAATGGTTCCATTACCGCAATCCTTCCTTTAATTTTTCCACATTTTGTTCCATCAGTTCCAAATATGTGACACCTTCCTCCCATTCTTGTTTAGTGACATTATGACAAGAATGAAACTCCAGTACACTTGCTCCCGTTTCTTCTGCAATGGTCTCTGCTATTCTCGTGGAACTAAGTTCCATGTGATAAACCACCGGAATATGATATTCTTTTACACGATCAATCAGATAAGCCACAGTCTTGACACTGGGTTCACTATCTTCACTGCAGCCCGAAAAAGCAGCCCGGTAATCCAGTCCGTAACACTCCGCAAAATAACGCAACGGGAAACGGTCTCCCACAATCATTATCTTATTTTGGGCTCCGGCGACCACATCCTCGAATTTTTGATCCAAATTTTGAAGTTCATTTAAATAATCTTCTGTATTCTGCTGATACATGGCAGCATTGGAAGGATCCATTTCACACAATTGATCCGAAATTGCCTGAACCAGAAGCATGGCATTCTTAGGTGAAGTCCATATATGCTCATCATACTCGCTGACATGCCCTTCTTCATCATGCTCATGGGTATGACCATGTTCTTCTTCATCATGCTCATGCTCCATTCCTTCTACAATTACTTCCTCCAAAGGCTCCACATAATCCATCATACAAAGAAGTTCCCCCTCCCGATCAGCAGCTTCCAGTATCGGATCCATAAAGCTTTCCATATGTCCCCCATTATAAATAATCAGATCTGCCTCTTGAAGATGTATCATATCCTTTGGAGTCGGCTCAAAGGAATGGGTACTGCTTCCTGCCGGAATAAATAATTCTACATCCACCGCATCATTTGCGATTTGACGCACAAAATCATAATACGGGAAAACGGTTGCTATCACCTTAAGCTTTCCATCTTCCGATGAAAGACTTGTTTTTTCCCCACTGCATCCAGCCAGCAAAAACGCCATAATCCCCCAAAGCACCGTTACTGCCATTATTTTTTTCTTCATTTATTTTGTTTCCTTTACTATCTTTACATCAAATGTACCCAGCTGTAGCTGATGTACCTCATTTCCTGCTAAATCCTTTATTTCTTTATTTTCAGGTAACAGAATACTCTGAATTTTATCTGTAAAATTCATGATAAAATAATATGCGGTATCCTCTGATACTCTCTCCTGAATCGAAACTCCCTCCGGAATATTCACTTCAAGTACCGGATTTACACCTGATTCTTTACATATTTTTTCATAAAAATCAAACAACATTTCTGTTTCAAAGCGGGCAGCCATATGATAGCAGCATCCATCGCCATATTGGTTTCTTGTCAAAGCCGGTTCACCCTGGTAAAAATCTTTATCGTAAACTGCCAAAGTTTTACACTCGTTTCTCGGATGAACTCTCTCACAAAAATCATAAATCCGATATGTCTTCTCCCCTTTTCCCAGATCAATCCTGGAAGAGTTTTCCTGTCCCTCAAATAACGAATCAATTTCCTCTGCCCAAACGCCTGTCACATCCATCATGCCATCCCCTGGGAATCCACCCATAAAGCACAGATCATTCTCATTTACATAACCGGTCGCATAACTTGTCACCAAAGTTCCACCGTTTTTCACGAATTCCTTCAAGCGATCTGCCACATGAGGTTTTAAAAGATATAACATCGGAGCCACAATCAAATGATAACCGGAAAAATCGCTGTCCTGTGAAATCACATCTGTGGCAATACCCTGACGCCATAAACTGCGATAATGCTGTTTACATGTTTGCTCATAATTTCTCTTATCACTGAGTCCCTGTAAATCATTTAATGCCCACCTGTTTTCCCAATCGAAAATGATAGCCGCTTTCGCCTCTACATTTGTTCCCACCACTTCATCCAACTGTTTTAACAGATCACCTACCTGTTTTACTTCATGAAACACTCTGGTATGCTCATGTCCTACATGATCAATGACCGCACCATGGAATTTTTCCGATGCACCACGACCTTTTCTCCATTGAAAATACTGAACCGAATCGGCACCATGGGCAATGGCCTGCACCGATGAAAGCAAATGCATCCCCGGACGTTTTAATTTATTTACACGATGCCAATTAACCAGACTGGGGGTACTTTCCATCATAAACCAAGGCTTCTTTTTCAGAGAACGGAAAATATCATGATTGAATCCCACATCAGCTGCTACTTCCCAGTCTTTTCTCGTATTCTCATGCCACGCCGGATAATTATCCCATGAAATCACATCCACACTTTGGGCCAGTTCCCATGGATTATAACCTTCAAATGTTTCCATCATATTCGTAGTCACAGGGATGTCAGGTGTAATTTCCCTCAGAGGACGAATTTCATTTTCCATAAACGTTTTTGTCTGGTGCGTCACAAATCGTTTCCAGTCCAAATTCATTCCATGTATCATATGTTCGCCTCTGTCACTGGGCACTTCGATTTCATCAAAATCTGAATACGTATGGCTCCAAAAATAGGTCCACCACTGCTCATTTAATTCCTCAATATTATTATGATATTTTTCCCTTAACCAATTCCGAAATGCATTCTGACAATTTTCACAATAACATTCTCCGCCATATTCATTGGAAATATGCCACATTCCAAGTGCCGGATGATCTTTATAACGCTCTGCCAGCATCCGGTTCATCTCTGCTGTTTTTCTTCTATAATAAGGAGATGTATAACAATGGTTATGACGGCCACCATGAAGATTTTTCTCCAGATTACGGTTTACCCGAAGTACCTCCGGATGGGACAAATCCATCCAGGCCGGACGGGCTCCTGAAGGTGTGGCCAATACAACTTTCATTCCATTTTCATGTAATTGATCCATCATCCGATCCAACCATTCAAAGGTATATACCCCTTCTGCCGGTTCCAACGCTTTCCATGCAAAAATTCCCAAAGATACACTGTTCATCCCTGCCAGTTTCATTAATCTCATATCTTCTTCAATGATTTCCGGATGATTCAGCCACTGATCCGGATTATAATCTGCACCATGCACCATGTGAGGAAAATTTCGAATTACCGGTCTCCATTTCTTCATCATAATAGTACATACCTCCCCAAATATTTTTTCCTTCATTTCCAAGTCTAAATTGATGTTAGTATAACATACTTTTTCTTCCTGCAATACCCCTTTTTTCTTTTTTCTAAATTGCAATATCAAATAGGACACTTTGAAAAAGCTGTTCCGATGAAGCATATTGAAATAATTTCCGGGGAAGATGGTTGATCCAGTCCTCCACACGCTGGATGCTTTCATCCGATACTTCATCAAAACTTCTTCCTTTTGGGAAAAAGCGGCGAACGAGGGCATTCTGCTTTTCATTTGTCCCTCTCTCATAGGCGGAATAGGGGTGTGCATAGTAAATCGGTGTATCCGGCAGCTGCTGCGGTA
>JAPFDH010000010.1 GCA_026169045.1 Lachnospiraceae bacterium
AATAAAATACATTCAATCGGCTTCGCCGCAAATTTTGAGCGATTTGTCAAGTGGTTTTTGACAAAAAAGTGGGGGATTTTAATAAAAAAGGAATCTGAAAGCCTTATATTTATTGGCTTAAAGATTCCGAGAGATCATTACTATCAAATGGAGGAACAATAAAATGAGCCTGACTATCTTCAAATATTTATTGAAACGGAACTGGAAACTTTTATTTGTCTTTTTGCTTGTATTGTGCATGTATCTTTCCATTATCATCAGCTTGATCAATCCCGACGATATGAAAGAAATCCAGGAACTGTTTGGAACTATGGAGAATTTTATGGGAGCATTTTCCATTGATATCGCAGCTATGACATCACCATTAAACTATACTGCTTCCACATTTTTCAGCGTTCTTGTCATGGCATTTACCATGGTTTTTTACATTTTACAGTCCAATAGTCTCATTGCAAAGCAAGTAAATGATACTTCCCTATCCTGTACGCTTTCTGCCCCGGTGACACGAAATACCTTGGTATTGACATGTGGCGGATACTTAATTTTTTCCATGATCGTACTATTTCTGGGAATATTTATATGTGGATCAGTTATGTTACATTTGTACGGTCCTTTTGACATATGGGCCTATGCAAATTTGGTAGGCGTAACCTTTACACTCTGTACTTCCGTCGCCATGCTTTCTTACTTTTTATCACTGGCTTTTTGTGGAGAAAAGATTGGAACTGCACTTACTGTAGGTGTCCCCATCGCCCTTTTGTTTATCCAAATCATCAGCGGAGCCGGAGAAGAAAAAACGGAATGGTTATCCAAATTTACCCCCTTCGGATATTTGGATAGTGTGGGAATTGTATCCGGCGAAGTGTCCACGTTAGGAAGTTATCTTGTTTTTGGCGGAGCCATACTTCTTTTATTGGCCGCTTCTGTTTTTGTATTTAACCGTAAACGCCTTTCCATTTAAAATATTCTGTTCTGTCCACATACGGCTTGTTGTTTACGCGTAAATAAAGGTCACTGCCTTCCTCCTTCTCTGTAAGAATGGCAATGACCTTTTTTCATTTATTCAAACACGTTTACTGTATTACCACAGAAATTCGCCTTTTCCCAGCAATTTGAAAATTGCCTCAATAAAGAAATAATCTCCGTAAATCAAACCTACATTATGTTCTTCACTATGATAAGCTACACCACAATTTTCAATTATATTATCCACATTTTCATCCCAGTTGGAACGCTGCTCCACTAAAGCTTTCAGCAAACGGAGAGCTGCATTCACATAACAATCTTTCTCATATTCTGGAACATAGTTTGCAATTTCCAAAAGACCGCAGGCTGCAATACAAGCAGCTGATGAATCTTCCCATGCCGGTTCTTTTGGCGCACGGAAATCAATGGGGATCAATCCATTTTCCGGAATATTGGCAATAAAATAATGTGCAACACGTTTTGCAGTATCCAAATATTCCTGATTCTTTGTATGAATATAAGCCAATGCAAATCCATATAATGCCCAACCCTGACCTCTCGTCCAGGAAGAGCCGTTTTCATATCCCTGACCACCGAATGTCTCGATCTTTTCTCCTGTATATGGATCAAAGGAAACAATATGATTGGAAGATCCATCCGGACGAATAAACTCTTTCATAACCGTATTCGTATGGCGAATTGCTACTTCACGGAATCTAGGATCATTTGTCTCATCGGATGCCCAGTGAAGCAATGGTACATTCATCATACAGTCGATAATTGCCCATCCTGTTTTATCTACTGTATCATTCGGTCCCCAGGTATTCCATGCACGAATAAAATTCCCATTGGAATTAAAACGGCTGGAAAAAATACTTGCCACATGCAGCCCTCTTGTACGGCTTTTTTCATTTTTTGTCAGTCGGTAATCTGCCACTGCAGTATGCAGCCACATAAATCCCATATCATGATCCAGTCTTGTATAATCTTTGATACATTCATCAAATACTTCCTCTGTAAATCTGGCTGTTTCTGCATAGCGCTCGTTTCCAGTTACAGCATATAACTGCCACATGATTCCTGCCCAGAATCCATTGGTCCACCATCCGCGCATTTCCGGTGTATTATAGTTGTTATATCTACCGTCATGAGGCATATAGGGGATCGCTTCTCTGTTACGCTCCTCTACTTTTTCCATTTTTTTCAGAATCTTTTGGTAAATTTCCTCTGCCCATGCAGTATTTTCTGATGACAAATTATAGTTTTTTGTCTGTCCCATTGTAAAATACCCCTTTCTCTTCTTCTGTGTTAACCCCTTAAAACAACATATCGTCTGTTTGTTTGCAAGAAGCAAACTTAATAATATTTTATCATAGAAAGCGATTTTTTTCACTCTCTTTTTCTGAACTGCTACAAATTTATAGTAACAGTTCAGCCATAGGGCTGTAACGGTCCAAAAATTATGCTTGCATAATTTTTCGACCGCTCAGACCTATGAGCTGAGCGCCTGTAAATGAGTAAAACAGTGGCGATAGCCACAATAAGCACGCAGTGCGGTTTTACGAATGGCGCGGGCTGAACTGTTACAATTAAATGTGTGTTCGCTATTTTGATACACAAGAAAAAACAGGACATTTGCCTTTATCCCAGAAGACAACATACTCTTTTCCGTAATTTCCCCACCAGGTACTTTTCTCTCCAGTATAATAAAATGTGGAAAACAGCATCTCCATCTCATTTAATTTGACCGCAATATCCAAAAGCTTTTCTTCCATTTGAAAAATAATGTCATCCTGTACTTCTTTCGCCATTTCTTTCAAATAAAGGCATTCTTCCGATGTCAAACAGGATTCCACCCGTTTCTGTTCTTCCTTTGTCAAACGAAAGTAATAAAAATCCAGAAAAGAATTTTTTTCTCCATTTTTTTCACGCAGTTGAAGAAACCATTTTTTTGCCTCCACTCTCCCCATATGCACAACATACGAAGAGTATACTGACATCCCCGTTAAAACATCCGTAACATAAATGGCTCCCTTTTGTTTCAATTGGTCTTCCGTCATAAACGTGTATACTCCATCATTTCATAAGCCAAACGATCATTTTCACCCACGTTTTCTGGCAAAAGAGCTCTTGCCACACATTTTGCCTCTTCTTCCGGTTCATTCACATTTTTTAAATAAGCGTAATCACCATCAATCCGCTCCACGATATATTCCACACGCTTCAATAAATCCATTACTTTTTTCTCCTTCTCTGACAATTTTTGTAACAGTTCATCCATAAGAATGTACCTGCTACCAATTTTTTCGTACCTGTCCTATTAATCTACCATTCTTTTTTTATCTCTTCCGGATGGATATGATACATCTTCATAAATTCCTGTAAATCTCTTTCCTCTTTGATCAACATTACTTCTTCAAATTTTCCGGTCTCCTTATCCTTGAATCCCACAGCTGTCTCACCCGTACAGATACTAATATGCATCACAGGCTGTTTCCTGTCTCTATCAAAGGTTTTTTGAACTTTTTTATGAAACCATTTCATGTTTGTTCCTTTGCATCTCCTTTCCCTATCTGATACATTCCCTTTTCTTCCCTCCCCTGACGGCGATAAACGGAAGGCGAAACACTCACGATCTTTAAAAACTCCCGGTTAAAGTAACTGATCGTATTAAAACCGCATAAAGTCCCAATTTCACTGATCTTTTTATCCGTCTGTAAAAGCAAACGGCAACTCTGCATAATTCGATAACGGTTCAAATATGTAAAAGGAGACATGCCGGTCAATTGTTTAAAAGAACGACAAAATTGACTTTCACTCAAATGTGCCAAATCAGCCAATTTTCCAAGGCGGATTTCCTCTCCATGATGAGAATGAACATAAGAAAAAACTTTTTCCATTTGTAGAGACAAGCGCTGGCGAACAGAGTCCTGACAAAAATAACTGATATGATTTCTGTATAAAAGCTGCCACATTACCATGGCAAAACCCGTAACTGCTATTCCCCAATCCTCTCTTTTTTCTTTTTCTCCCTGTTCTGCTGCTTTAATCAATTGATTGAAATAGAAAATAACCTGTTTTTGCCACCCAACGGTTTTCCTGAAATGGCAGCAGGGTATATGAGGTTCCCATATTGGCTGTACATACTTTTGAAACTGGGGTCTCTGAAAAGATGCTCCAATCAATGCAGGTGAAAATACAAATGCCTGATAATGTCCCTGTTGTTTGGACAGACTTTTTGCTTTATGAAGCCGGTTGGGCGGAATAAAAACAGCCTCTCCCTGGTTGAGAATAATTTCTTCCTGATCTGCCATAACCGTTAACTGACCCTTTTTCAAATATAAGAATTCAGCTTCCGGATGCCAATGAAGGTAAATCGTATCTCCTATTGGATGATCATATTCACATATGTGCACGGAATAAGGCAACTGATTTGTCATATGGGGAATCAGTTCCAGATACAACGATGCTTGGTTACCTGACATAAATGACTCCTTTCTGTCAATCCTTATCTGAAGCAATTGCCATATCCTTTTAGACTTCTATATATTCCAGTGTATCCTACTCCGTAAGAAAAATCAATATTGTATTACTTTTGTCCAAAATAATAGAAGAAATGCTTTGAAAAATAGTATATTGTATAAATAAACAATTATTAATAATCTCTCGGAATCCTGAGCGATTATAACCAGCGGACACTGGCATTGATCTTTGAAAAGTAAATATTATCTGAAAAGTGAAAAATGGACATGAAAAACAGACATAACAGTCGCTATGCCTTAAAAAATACGGTATA
>JAPFDH010000031.1 GCA_026169045.1 Lachnospiraceae bacterium
AATAAAATACATTCAATCGGCTTCGCCGCAAATTTTGAGCGATTTGTCAAGTGGTTTTTGACAAAAAAGTGGGGGATTTTAATAAAAAAGGAATCTGAAAGCCTTATATTTATTGGCTTAAAGATTCCGAGAGATCATTTATCAGATAGGAGGAAAGAAAATGATCGTGATCCCTTCGGACCAGCGAAAAGTCACAGATGAAGATGTGTTCTCGGCATTTGATATTTCTTTGCCTGAACTTTCCGGAGTGCGAAATGCATTGAAGAATAACCGGACGGATTTGGCAAAAAAAGAATTGGTTCATTATTTTGAAACGAGAAAACAACCGCTTTTTTATTATGATTATAGAAAACAACCGTGTATTCCAATGGAAATGGATGAAAATCCATGTATTTTTCAAGCTGCTCTTGGACTACAGGGAAATTTAAAAGAGTTTTGTCTTTATGCCGGGGAAAAATTGATGAATCATATTTATGTTCGGCCGGGAAGAGAATTAGAGATGTTTTTGGGCGAACAATATGAGCAGATGCCCCATTTTAATTACTATGAAGATCAGGGTAAGAAGCATAGGACTGTGACAGATATTTTTGTGAGAGGGCAGATTTTTGAATATTTGTCGGTTCTTTATCATGAGACAGGAGAAGAACGGGTTTTAAAAGAGTTTCGCAGGATATTTCAGATTTTTTTTCAAACGTATCCTTTGGTAGTGGATGAGTCTTGTTTATTGGAGGGACGATTTTCAATGAAAGAGGAGCGGGATATTATGAGTACAGGCTTTTTGGCGTTTGCTATGATAAGCCTGCTTTATACCAGACTCCCCTATGAAATTCCGTCTGATGAAGCATTTGAAATCATAAAGAATTTGTGGTTTTTAGGAATACAATTTCGGAGATTTGATGAATTTCCTTATCAGGATTATAATCATCATTTATGGGAGAAAGGTTTGGTTCCCTATATTTTAAGTGTGATGGTTCCGGAGATTCCGGCATTTGCTTCTATGCAAAAACAAAGTATTCAAGTGATCAATCGTCATATTCAGGAAGATTTTAATGAGAATGGCGGATATAATGAACATTCCATTTCTTATTGGGGCGGTGCGGCATTGGGAGAAATGTTATGTCGCGGTATTTTCTTATCGGAAAAAAATGGAATTCGTTTATTGGACAAGGAGAGCAGACATAGAATAGATGCCACGTTTTCTGTCTTGGCAGCAATTGCTCCTCCAGGGAAAAAATTTCCGTCTATTGGAGATGGAGGGGAACTTTCTGTCGATCATGTATTGCGAAATGGCGTGCAGGCAGTTGGGAATCATGACTGTAAACAGGTTTTGGAATTAAGAAGCGGAAAAAAGGATATATTTACAGATAAATTAAAACTGGATTATTGTGATGATACATGCGGATTTGCATGTTCGCACAGTACCTATGAAAAAGATGAAAATTATTTCTTGATGTCTGTAAAGAAAAATTGCGGAAGTTCCGGACACAATCATATGGACATGTTATCGATGAATGTAGTTTTTCGAGGAGAAGAATTTATTGGGGAGCCCTATGCCCGATCCATTTATCATAAAGTCCGTATGGGAAGTGATATCAGGGGATATCTCTATAACATGACATCTCATAATACGGTATTGGCATATGGAAATCCTGTTGTTCCGGATCAATGTTTTGCAAATAAGTGGGGAGTGTTTCGTCCGGATACTCCTGTGGACAATTTCTTTTCCGGGAAAAAGGGAAGTTATTTGGAAGCACATCATGATGCCTATGGATGTTGTCGGCATGTGAGAAGGGTTTTATTTCACAGAGAAAAGGGGATAGTATTAGAGGATGAGATTTTAAGAGGAAATCGTATGCCTCACGCCCATATCCAGCGCTGGCACCTTATGCCGGATGTTGTTTGTTCTAAGATAGATTCCAATCATGTTTTACTGGAAAAGAATGGTGTTAAGGTTCTGTGTGTGTGGTCCGGCAAACCGGAAATCCGATTATGGAAAAAGGAAACTCTTTGTCCGGAAATTTTTGAGGATTCTTCTTGTCTGGGAACCACAATTGATGTTCTGTTTTCACCTTTTGAACAGGGAGATATGGCATCTGTATGTCAGAGAATGTTGATGGTGGATGTAACGGAAGACAGATTGGCGAGTATAAAAAAGGAGCTGCTTGACAAGAGGTTTTCGGTCTCATCAAAACAGGAACTGGAAGAATTGTTGGATATATTTTTGATATGAAAAAGAAGGGATCCCGGATGGAATGCAGGGTAACTTTGCATTCCGTCCGGGATCTTTTTATGGATTATCAGAAGGATTTCTGGCTTCTGTAATTGGTTGTGTGTTTTGCATATATGAGGCATCATTGTCATTCTGATGATGAATCGAAAATGTTTTTGTGGCATCATGTCTGTTTAACGTTGATGTAAGATCGGGCTGGGTTTTGTCAAAAACAGAACGATCCACATTTACAGAATATTGGTTTTCCATGGCATAATTACAAGGATCCAGTATGGAATCATCAAATTCTGAATCGGTTGTCTGGAAGGAATGATCCGATTCATCGCCGGCATCGAAATCCGGATCATAGCTGTAATCGTCTTCTTCATATGAAGTGTAAGGATATGGGGTTTGCTCTTCTGATTCATACACAGTATATGTTTTTTTCTTTTTCCTCTTTTTTCTGTGGAATAGTGATGAAATACAGTCAGTAATGGAGGTACGGTTCTGACGCTTTTTTCGCCTTTTTGATCGATATTCCTCATCAGCATTCTTATCGCGCATACGCCGTTCACTCCAATATCCCTTGGATTTCCAAGGTTTTAGCTGGAAAATGAATCCCAGAAGAGAAACAAGAATCCCCGCAATCCAGACAAGAGAAGAAGTACCTCCGTTGATGAAATAGAAAATTTGCATAGAACCAATTCCACCGCCGAAGGATGTGACAAGGATGATTACAATATGCTCATAAATATTGGACAAAATTCCCACGATTATTCCGGCAATTCCATAAAACAGAAGTGTTTGGCTGGAATCGGAAGGAAAGAATGTATAGAGTCCAAAAAAAGTAAGTCCGGCAGAGAGAGCAAAAAGACCTACGCGATATAAAGCAAATGCGGTGGTTCCTCCAAAAAAAGCACCGATGGCTCCGGCTATAAGTGTAATTTGTACGGATTGATGGAAGTAAATGGAACCTCCGATTCCGATGGCTCCTCCGATTAAAATACCAATAAGCGTACACCATACTTTTCTGAGCGTATATCCAAAAAAACAATTCAATAAAGCAATGACAAAACCGATCCAAAGTACAATAGGAGCATATGGCCCGTTTAAAAAATTTGTCACAGCAGAAGAAATCTGATCAAAAGGTAAGTTAAAAATATCCATATTGATAAGCCTCCTTTCCTTGTTCTGTATTATAAAGCGATTTTCGTACTTGTCAAGCAGTGGCGTAAAACAAACAATGATGACTAATTTTGTTGTATTTTTTTGAATCATGTGGAAAATAGGGAAAAATGATGAAAAAAGTTGTTTGTGAAAAAACAAACACTTGAAAAATAACAAAAAACCACATAAAAAACAACAAAAAACCATAAAAATGGCAATTGATAAAAGCAGGAACAGAATCTATAATTAAGACAGAAACAAAAGAAGAATTACAGATTAAGTGATAAATGACAGAAGAAATTAAATATATTTATATAATCTCTCGGAATCCTGAGCGATTATAACCAGCGGACACTGGCATTGATCTTTGAAAAGTAAATATTATCTGAAAAGTGAAAAATGGACATGAAAAACAGACATAACAGTCGCTATGCCTTAAAAAATACGGTAT
>JAPFDH010000034.1 GCA_026169045.1 Lachnospiraceae bacterium
AAATAAAATACATTCAATCGGCTTCGCCGCAAATTTTGAGCGATTTGTCAAGTGGTTTTTGACAAAAAAGTGGGGGATTTTAATAAAAAAGGAATCTGAAAGCCTTATATTTATTGGCTTAAAGATTCCGAGAGATCATATTATGGACAGGAGGATACATCTATGAGTTTTTTTGAAGCTTGCGGCAATGCCCTTATTTTCAGAGAAAATGGGGAAATTCTCAAAATAGAAGCCTGGGGAAAAGACAGTTTCCGAGTCAGAAGCCGTTTCTTGGGGGATTTGGAAGATGGAAGCATCGCGCTGTTGGAACCGGAGTTAGCAGAAGTCCAAATCACAATCCATGAATGGGATGCTGAAATCCGAAACGGCAATATCCGGGCAGTAATTGATGTCCAGCGGTGGGGAAGAGATGGACAAATCACTTTCTATAATCAAAAAGGTGAAATCCTTCTCCGCGAAATTTCCAATGGTGGCGCCCTAATGAAGAAAGCCCGTTTTTATCATGCAAAACCCGGCGGAAATTTCTCTCTAACCGTTTCATTTGAATCCAATCCTGAAGAAAAACTATATGGTATGGGACAGTACCAGCAGGAAACCCTCAATTTGAAAGGTTGTAATCTGGAGCTGGCACATCGCAATTCCCAAGCCAGCATTCCTTTTTATGTTTCCAGCTTGGGATATGGCTTTTTATGGCATAATGCCGCCATAGGAGAAGTACATTTTGGACTGAATACAACCCAATGGACTGCTCAATCCACTGCACAGATGGACTATTGGATTACAGCAGGAAATACACCGGCAGAAATTGAAGAACATTTTGCCAATGCCACCGGAAAAGCTCCTATGATGCCTGAATATGGTTTGGGATTTTGGCAATGCAAACTTCGCTATTATAATCAGGATCAGGTTATCTCCATTGCCAAAGAATATAAGAAACGCAATATTCCCCTTGATGTTCTCGTCATTGATTACTATCACTGGCCACGCTGTGGAGATTATCGTTTTGATGAAGAATATTTTCCCGATCCCAAATCCATGATACAACAGCTCCATGACATGGGAATTGAGACCATGGTCTCAATTTGGCCCCAAATTGATTGGAGAAGTGAAAATTATGAAGAAATGAAACAAGAAGGACTGTTGGTAAAAAGTAATTCGGGTATTGATATACAAATGCTCTTCCACGGAAACAATGTATTTATGGATGCCACCAATCCACGTACAAGAGCTTACGTATGGAATAAATGCAAACAGAACTACGCCGATCTGGGTATTCGTACCTTTTGGTTGGATGAAGCCGAACCGGAGTTTGGCACATATGCTTATGATCATTACCGCTACCATGCCGGTCCTGTAGAAGAAATCGGAAATATCTATCCCCGCGAATATGCCCGTACGTTTTATGAAGGCCAGAAGGCAAACGGACAAACCGATATTGTCAATCTGATCCGTTGCGCATGGGTAGGCAGCCAACGCTATGGTGCTCTGGTATGGTCTGGTGACATTATGTCCACCTATGAAGATTTCAGAAAACAAATTTGCGCCGGTATACATATGGGCCTGTGCGGCATTCCATGGTGGACCACTGATATCGGCGGATTTCATAATGGGTGGATTGAATCCCCCGAATTCCGCGAACTTCTCATTCGCTGGTTCCAATTTGGGACGTTCTGTCCGGTTATGCGCCTTCACGGATGCCGCCAGCCAGCATCCCCTATTATCAATCATGCCGGAGAAGTTCGGGAACAAACGGGAGCCGATAATGAAATATGGAGCTTCGGCGAAGAAGCTTATCCCATCCTTTACCATTTCATCTCTATACGGGAAATGATGCGGGATTATACAAGAAGCCTGATGAAAGAAGCCCATGAAAAGGGAACCCCGGTCATGCGTGCTCTTTTCTATGAATTTCCGGAAGATCCCAATTGCTGGGATATCAAAGATTCCTATTTATTCGGCAGCGATATTCTGGTCGCTCCCATCTGTCATAAAGGAGCCAGAAGCCGAGAGGTTTATCTTCCCAAAGGTGCTGAGTGGACCCATGCTGGAACTCAAAAAGTCTATCCGGGCGGCAAATGGTATACGATTGATGCCCCATTGGAAACACTCCCTATCTTTTTAAGAAATGGAAAACAGAGTTATCTTCTGGGACAGATTTAATATTTTCCTATATTTCTGTTTCTTTCCAATTGTATCTTCTCATTTTTTCGCCTGTATGCTATACTCAAAGACAGCACTTTGCCGCCGGGATTCGAACCGGCGGCAACCATACATATTTTGAACAAATCTGGGAGGATACTATGGAAACCAATGAATTTCTTGAAAAACCAGTCAGGCAGCTCTTTTTTCGTTACCTGATCCCTTCTATTTTTGCCACTATGGTGACATCCATCTACGTTCTTGCAGACACGATCATTATAGGGAAAGGACTTGGGGCAACTGCCATGGCTGCTCTCAATATTGCCCTTCCCATTTATAATATCTTTTTTGGTCTTGGTCTTTTGTTTGGCGTAGGCGGTTCGGTTCTCTTATCCATATGTCGGGGAAAAGGGGATACCGAAAAAGCCAATGCCTATTTCAGCGCATCCCTGCTTCTTACTTTAGGATTCTTTTTCTTTTCTCTCCTTCTGTGCGTTGCATTCATGGAAGAAATTGCATGGATTTTGGGTGCCACAGAGGAAACCATCTCCTATATTATGGATTACATTCCCTATATTATCTGGGGCATGGGAGCCTTTTTCTTCTCCTCGTTTCTGCAGACGTTTATCCGAAATGACGGTGCACCTAAATTGGCCATGAACGGCGTCATCGCAGGAGGAGTAGCAAACATCATTCTGGATTACGTCTTTGTTTTTCCTATGAACATGGGCATGAAAGGGGCGGCCATCGCCACAGTCATTGGCTCCTGTCTGACTGTTGTAATCCTATTGACTCATTTTTTTACTGCCAAAAACCAGCTTCATTTTACCCTTAAAGGTATTCATCCATCCTTTCTAAAGGATATCACAATAAACGGATTTGCCAGTTTTCTTATTGAGATTTCGTCCGGACTTACTATTTTTATCTTTAATTTACAGCTTTTGACTTACATCGGAAATACAGGAGTTACCGTATATGGTATTATCTGTAATACTGCCATTGTAGTCATGTGCCTTTGTAAGGGTATCAACCAGGCCGCCCAGCCCATTTTATCCACAAACCATGGTGCCGGATTCTATGACCGAATTCATCAGATCCGCTCCCTTTCTGTAAAAGCCTCTTTGATTGTTTGCGGAATCTTTGTGATACTTGGACTTTTTGTTCCGGATCTATTTACAAATATCTTTCTGACTCCTTCGGAAGAAATCTTACATTATTCTTCCACTGCCATTCGTATTTATTTTATTGGTTTTCTGATGATGGGAGTCAACATGGTATTTATCTGCTATTTCCAGGCAATTACACAAGCTGGTTATTCTCTGATCATATGCCTGCTGCGTGGTTGTATTTTGGTAATCGCATTTGTTTATCTCCTTCCTCTGCTGTTTGACAGCATCGGAATATGGTTGGCTTTCCCTGCAGCAGAACTGGTTACCATGTTTCTTGGTATTTATTTCATCGAAAAATCAAAACAGATCTGATTATTTATCGCAGAATTCCTCATCCATATGATTTATGTAATCCATCAAATCCTGGAAACTGCCATGAGGATATTCTGCGATATCTTTATTACTCCGGTTAATGATACAATCGGTCAATAAAAATACCTTCATTCCCAATGTCTTTGCAATCATATCTTCTTCCACATCATTTCCAATCATCATACATTCTTCCGCTTTGCAGTTCAATTGTTTTACTATATCTCGATAATACTCCGGATTCGGTTTACTGTGAATGGAATTTTCATATGTGGTATATATGGAAAAATCTTCCGGTTCCAATCCTGCCCAGCGAATACGGCTTTCGGTAGCTATAGACGGAAAAATAGGATTCGTCGCCAATGCCACCTGAAACCCTTTTTCTTTAATCCATTTTACTGTTTTTTTTGCCATAGGATTTTTCCCACAATCTTTTTCTACCTCTTGAAATTCCTTTCGATAAAACTCTTCAAAAACAGGAATATCTTTTTTCGCATTCTCTCCAAACCGCTCAACGAAACAATCCCAAAATGCATCTTCATTGGTTCGGGTACCATCATTTTCTACCATAGCTTTTGTACCCTTCCAAATCGTATCGACCAATATTTCCGGATCATACCCCAATGGCGCTATTTTTTTTATCAACTGTCTAAAATATGATTTTGTAAATACATCCTGATCCATAGGAAGCAATGTGCCATCCAGGTCAAATAAAATTGTTTTTATCATGTTTTGCTCTCCTGTCTTTTCCCTTATTCCGTTTTACAGCCGTATTGATTTTTCCATTTGATTGAATACCGAGCTGATTTTTTCTTTCTCCGCCAATCCCTCTGAAAATGCACTGGCACTGCCTGCTGCCGTACCATATCTTAACGCGTCTTTATACTCTCCTGTTTTCAGCCATTGACTTAAGAAACCTGCCACCATAGAATCTCCTGCCCCCACTGTATTGACCACGATTCCCTCCGGGGCACTCTGATACCATTTATTTCCATCTTCATCTATTAAAAGAGCACCTTGTCCTCCCATGGAAATCAAAACATTAACCGCTCCTTCATCTTGAAGTTTTTCTCCATAATAAGCAGCCTCTTTTATGGTACGAATCGTTACGCCAAATAAATCTTCCAGTTCATGTTGATTGGGTTTTATAAGAAAGGGGCGTGCTCCCAATGTTTCACGCAGTAATTCTCCTGAAGCATCCACCACAAATCGAATTTGCTTACCTGACAATCGGTCCATAATATCTCTGTATGCCCGTTTTGTCATGCCTCTGGAAATGCTTCCGGCCAATACCAGAATATCTTTTTCTTGTAATTCATCCAGCTTTCCATATAGCAAGTCCATTTCCTGTTTTCCAATTTGTGGTCCCATACCGTTTAATTCTGTGGAATCCGCATATTTCCATTTTACATTAATCCTGGAATAACCGGTAGGCAGATCAATAAATTCCGGTATCAGTCCCAGCTCTTTTGTCAGTTTTGTAATCTCATTTCCCGTGAATCCTGCCGTAAACCCCAAAAGTCTGGTGGGGATTCCCAATCGTTTTAAAACTAAAGATACATTAATCCCTTTTCCTCCCGGAGCAATCCATTCCTCTTTCGTACGGTTTGTTCTTCCAAGTTGAAAATCCTCCACGGTAACCACATAATCCAAAGATGGATTCCATGTAAGTGTTGTTATCATAAGTTTCCCTTTATCCTTCGATTGCCTCAATTGCTGCAATAATACTTCCACGCATACCTGTTTTTTCCAAAGCAGCCACGCCACGTATAGTGGTTCCTCCCGGAGAACATACTGCATCCTTCATTTCTCCCGGATGCTTTCCCTCTTCCAAATACATTTTACCAGTTCCACAAACCATTTTTGCTGCCAGTCGGTATGCTGCCCCACGTGTTAATCCATATTTTACACCGGCATCTGCCAAGGCTTCTAAATACATTGCCGTAAACGCTGGCGCACATCCGCTGATGGTACCCGCTATGGAAAGTTTTTCCGTACCCACCGTTTCAATCAATGCTATCTTTCCAAAAACATCCGTAAAACAATCCCACTCTTTATCTGATAAAGAATGCTTTTCTTCACAAACCAAAATTCCTTCTCCCACGGATATCGGTGTATTTGGTACAGTACAGATATAATGGGTACCCGGCAACAGCATCCCTTCATATTTCTCGAAATGATATCCTGCTGCCACAGATATTACCAGCTTAGACTTTAAAATATCCTGAATTGGAATGATCACACTTTCCAACTGATAAGGCTTCACTGCCAAAATAATCCAGTCACTTTTTTCTGCCACTTCTTTTGCCGTTTGTACCGCACCAATTCCAAGCTTTGCTGCATTTTCTTTCAGTTTTTCAAAATGTCCGGCACAGGCCAAGATATTCTCAGCAGGAAAACCACTTTTTTCCACCAGTCCTTTTGCCATGGCCTGCCCCATATTTCCATAACCGATTATTCCGATCTTTATTTCTCTTTCCATAATAAGTCCCTTCTTTCCTGACAAATGTCATTTTTTAATTTTATACCACAAATGGACGGTATTTTACAGATCTATTCTATAAAAAAGAGACCGATATATCCAAATTTTCCTTCTTGGCATACCAATCTCTTTTTTCCTGACTATTCTATCTTTATTTATACGTTTCTCTCAAATCCCAGATAACGTGTTCCCTGAAAGGATAATTTTCCATGATCGCCCTCTGCTAACATTCCATACTCATATCCATCCATACATAGTTCCATTCTGTCGCCGCTTTCCACCTGGAATGTGGCATAATAGGTAGTAGATGTGGTCGTATGTCCTCCATGGTTCATATCATTATGATGATGTCTTGACACATTCGTTCGTTTTGCTACCACTGTCGCCTCCACCGTCAGCTTTGGCGAATTATTATTTCTGTTCCAGGTTTTGATTCCCCGAACAGCTGTAACCACAAATGTTCCTATCACCAAAAAAAACATCAAAAAAAAGATAAGTTCAAATCCTCCGCTCAGAAAAAATCCCATATAATTTTCCCCTTTCCATTATTTCATAATACTCCCGTTCCTTCATCCTACAATGCCTCATAAAGCGTCTTTGTTTTATGAAAGCATACTAAATAGACGATTGTCAGGATAATTGTCAGCATCGCACAGAAAAATGCCAGACTAGGAACCCAAACCATAACCTGTGTAACCACCTGCATCACAGCCATAAACACCCAAATCTGCTTCAGGCTCTTTCCTTCCAAATTTACATTTCGTTTCTCTTCTATTTCTTCAATTCCCTGAATAATAACATAAGAAATATACAGGGAAATTGCCATCGCAATAAGAGACAAAATCCATGCCATCAATCCTAAAGCTGAAGTCACACCCAAAAGATCCGTTACAAAAAAAATACCGGTATAAACTCCCATTCCCACTGCAAACGGACGAACGGTTTCAAATTTTTCACTTTGCGAAGACATCTCATTTAACCCTTTTACCATAAAATAATATCCCACAAATCCTGGAAGCAGTGCAATAACATGATTATCAATCGTAATATTAAGGTTCAGAAAAATAAACAAATACCCTAAAAAAAGCTTTCCCATATCAACCCCTCCCCTCTCGATACAAAATTTTCACGTCCTGTTCTTTGCCTTTATTTTACCAGACACACAGATAAATTTCAATTTTTATCACTATAAAAATACCCTTTGCATTTTCTTGTATTTTTTTGTAAAGTATTGTTATAGCATCAATTCATAGGAGGAATTCGCATTGAAATCAAGTGTTTCGACCAGCTCTAAAAAACAGGCTTCTGTTTTCGACCTGAATGGTGTGCCGTCATTTACCAAGGCCCTTCCGCTCGCACTCCAACATGTGGTGGCAATGATCGTTGGCTGCGTTACACCAGCCATCATCATTGCAGGCGTAGCAAATCTCAGTGAACAAGACCGTGTCATTTTGATTCAGGCAGCATTATTTGTATCCGCTTTCAGTACTCTGCTTCAGTTATTTCCCTTTATCCGTTTGAAACAATTTCAATTAGGTTCTGCTCTTCCTGTAATCATGGGAATCAGTTTCGCTTATGTTCCAAGTATGCAGGCCATTGCTGAACGGTTTGATATCGGTACCATCCTGGGAGCACAGATTATCGGTGGTATCATTGCCATATTAGTAGGAATCACCGTACGGAAAATCCGGGTTTTATTTCCTCCCATTATAACCGGTACCGTAGTATTTACAATTGGTCTTTCTCTCTATCCCACTGCCATCAATTACATGGCTGGCGGAACTTCCAGTCCATCCTATGGCTCCTGGCAAAACTGGCTGGTTGCTTTTTTTACCCTTGCTGTTGTAACCGGACTGAACCATTTTACAAAGGGATTTTTTAAATTAGCTTCCATTCTTATTGGTATCATCGCCGGTTACATTATGGCTGCCTTATTCGGACTGGTAGATCTTTCCCAGCTGCAGACCGCCGGTTATTTCCAGCTTCCTCGTCCCTTTCATTTTTCCATACATTTTGAACCATCAGCCTGTATCGCCATTGGTACTCTGTTTGCCATTAACTCCATACAGGCGATCGGAGATTTTTCCGCTACTACCGTCGGCAGTATGAATCGCGAACCGGAAAACAGAGAACTACAGGGCGGAATTCTCATGTATGGAATCACCAATATATTAGGTTCTGTTTTTGGCGGATTGCCCACTGCCACCTACAGCCAGAATGTGGGGATCGTAACCACCACTAAGGTGATTAATCGTTTTGTTTTGGGACTGGCAGCAGTGATTCTCATGATTGCCGGTTTTGTTCCGAAATTTTCTGCTCTTTTAACAACCATTCCCCAATGTGTTCTGGGCGGTGCTACAATCTCTGTGTTTGCTTCCATCGCAATGACCGGAATCAAACTGATTATGCGTCAGAAAATGAATTTCCGAAACACTGCCATCGTCGGTCTGTCTGTGGCACTCGGTATGGGAATCACACAGGCTCCTCAATCTTTAGCTACCTTTCCGGAATGGGTAACTATGATATTCGGGAAATCTCCCGTTGTTCTGGCTACCATCACGGCAATTCTTCTCAATGTCATACTTCCAAAAGAAGAAGATATCGGCAACAAATAATACAGTCAGAAATACGTATCTTTCTATCAAGCAGCAGAATAACAAAATTCTGCTGCTTTTTGCTTGACATTTTTATACTACATATTGTAGTATAAAACTATACTACAATATGTAGACCAAAAAGGAGGGTTGATTTATGAGTGATTTACGAATGGGCGCAATTGAATCACAATTTGCCGACATTATCTGGAATAATGAACCGATTTCATCTGCAGATCTGGCAAAACAAAGTGCCGAACGACTCAATTGGAAAAAAACTACCTCTTATACCGTTTTAAAACGACTTTGCGACAAGGGAATATTTCAAAATAAAAAAGGAATTGTGACCTCCATTCTTTCACGCGAAGATTTTTATTCCATGCAGAGTGAAAAATTTGTAGAAGAAGCCTTTCATGGTTCTCTTCCGGCTTTTTTGGCTGCATTCACTGCCCGAAAAAGTCTGACCCCTGAAGAAGTGGCAGAATTACGCCGCCTGGTAGAAGAATATAAGGAGGAAAACTAATGGATACTGTTTTTATCAAATTAGTAAACATGAGTATCACCGCTGGCTGGCTTGTTTTAGCCGTTTTAATTCTTCGTCTTCTCTTAAAATCTGCCCCAAAATGGATCCGATGTATACTCTGGGGATTTGTTGCTGTCCGCCTGCTCATTCCCATTTTTCCCACCAGCACATTCAGTCTGATTCCCAGTGCCAATTCTATTCCACAGACCATTCTTATGACACACACACCGTTCATTCAAACCGGCTTTTCCCTCCTGGATCAAGCTGTAAATCCTTTTATCACCACATCTCTGGCTCCAAAGGTCGGTGAAAGTGTCAATCCTATACAAATACTTTATACCGTCCTTCTATTTATCTGGATTTTAGGCATTATAGCAATCCTCACCTATGCTCTTATAAGTTATATCCGCATTTATAAAAAAATACAGGAGGGAATCCACCTGGAAGAAAACATATGGCTATGCGACCGCATTTCCACCCCATTTGTTTTGGGAATATTCCATCCACACATCTATATACCTACTTCAGTCTCCGCAAAAGATAGGAACTATGTGATCTATCACGAAAAAGCACACATAAAACGTAATGACCACCTGTTTAAACTCCTTGGTTTCCTTCTTCTTGCCATCTACTGGATCAATCCCCTATTATGGGTAGCATATATTTTCTTTTGCCGTGATATGGAACTTGCCTGTGATGAAAAAGTATTGCGTCAGTTCGGTACACAAATCAAAAAACCGTATTCCAATGCATTAATCAACTGCAGCGTATCCTCCAAAATCATTTCCGCCTGTCCTCTCACCTTCAGCGAAACAGGGGTTAAAGAGCGGATAAAAGAAATCCTTCACTATAAAAAACCAACTTTATGGATTATTCTGGCAGCCATTCTTGTATGTCTTGTCACCGCCCTCTGCGGATTGACAAATCCTTTGGAACCGCTGCAAAATTATACTTTGATCGAAAATGGATCTGATATTGATGGTCTTTCTTTATCCGTAAAAGAACTGTCTTTCAATACCCCAACGCCCTTCATACAAATAGAATGGAAAAATGAATCTGCATCATCGATTACCTATCCTGAATCTTTCGATATTCAATATTATCATAACGATACTTATACCAGCTGTGCCACTAACACCCTTATCTTTGATGCAATCGCCCATGTGCTTCCTTCAAAGGGAATTCAAACAAAATCCTATGATATTTCTGCTTTCAATTTATCGAGATACGGGCGCTACCGATTCCAAGTGGAATGTTCCCCAAATCAATACGTCTGGGTTGATTTTGAACGATGAGAAACACGCTTTGCGAATTTCTCACGTTCGCGGACAGTCGCCGTATGCCTATGCAAGTATCCGCACACGGCTCGTCGTCTGCGCGTAAATTAAAAAAATAAGCATATCCCTAGAGGATATGCTTATTTTTAACATTTGTATTAAATTCTTAGAACTTACCTTCCTTAGCAGCTTCTTCGATGGAAACAGCAACAGCAACGGTAGCACCTACCATTGGGTTGTTACCCATACCGATCAGACCCATCATTTCAACATGAGCCGGTACGGAAGAAGAACCAGCAAACTGTGCATCAGAATGCATACGTCCCAAAGTATCTGTCATACCATAAGAAGCTGGACCTGCTGCCATGTTATCTGGATGCAGAGTACGTCCTGTACCACCACCGGAAGCTACAGAGAAGTACTTCTTTCCTGCTTCTACTCTTTCTTTCTTATATGTACCTGCAACTGGATGCTGGAATCTTGTTGGGTTTGTGGAGTTACCTGTGATGGAAACATCTACATTTTCTTTCCACATGATTGCAACACCTTCACGTACATCGTTTGCACCATAGCAGTTTACTTTTGCACGAAGTCCATCGGAATAAGACTTACGGAATACTTCCTTTACTTCACCTGTGTAATAGTCCATCTGTGTTTCTACATAAGTAAATCCATTGATTCTGGAAATGATCTGTGCAGCATCCTTTCCAAGACCATTCAGGATAACACGCAGTGGCTTCTGACGAACTTTGTTTGCTTTTTCAGCGATACCAATTGCACCTTCTGCTGCTGCAAAAGATTCATGTCCTGCTAAGAAGCAGAAACAATCTGTATCTTCTTCCAGAAGCATCTTACCCAAATTACCATGGCCAAGACCTACTTTACGCTGATCTGCTACAGATCCCGGAATACAGAATGCCTGTAAACCTTCACCAATCGCTGCAGCAGCATCAGCTGCTCTCTTACATCCCTTTTTGATAGCGATAGCAGCACCTACAATATATGCCCAGCATGCATTTTCAAAGCAAATTGGCTGAATTTTCTTTACCTGCTCATAAACATCCAGACCAGCATCTTTTGTGATCTTTTCAGCTTCTTCGATGGAAGCGATTCCATAGCTGTTCAGCACAGCATTGATTTTATCAATTCTTCTTTCATATGATTCAAATAATGCCATTTTTCTCTTCCTCCTCGATTATTCCTGTCTTGGATCAATGATCTTTACTGCATCAGCAACACGGCCATACTGACCCTTAGCCTTTTCATAAGCAGTGTTCGGATCATCACCCTTCTTAATGAAATCGGTCATCTTTCCAAGATTTACAAACTGATATCCGATGATCTGATCATCAGCATCCAGTGCAATACCTGTTACATAACCTTCTGCCATTTCCAGGTAACGAGGACCTTTCTTTAATGTACCATACATAGTTCCTACCTGTGAACGCAGACCTTTTCCCAAGTCTTCCAGACCAGCTCCAACAGGAAGTCCTTCTTCAGAAAATGCGGACTGAGAACGTCCGTAAACAATCTGAAGGAACAGCTCACGCATAGCTGTGTTGATTGCGTCACAAACAAGGTCTGTATTTAATGCTTCCATAACAGTTCTTCCCGGAAGGATTTCTGCTGCCATAGCTGCGGAATGAGTCATACCGGAACATCCGATTGTCTCAACCAGAGCTTCCTGGATGATACCTTCTTTCACATTTAAAGTCAGTTTACAAGCACCCTGCTGTGGAGCACACCAGCCTACACCATGTGTCAAACCGGAAATGTCTTTCACTTCTTTTGCCTGTACCCATTTGGCTTCCTCCGGGATCGGAGCTGCGCCATGATTAACGCCCTGTGCAACTTTGCACATACTTTCTACTTCATGTGAATAAATCATTGTAAAACTCCTTTCACTTCTTGAAATGATGGTATAGCACATCTTAGATAACCTATAAAAAGTGCCATTTCTCGTCCTTATTCTCTCACAAAATCAGGGTTTCGTCCAGCTTTTTTTCCAAAATTCTATGTATTATGAAAATTAATTCGCCACACTTTTCACTTTATAGTATAATTCCCAAATTAAATCATGCATCCATCGATTTGTTTCTTCCAGTCGCGCATTTTCTTTTTTATAATATTCCAATTCTTCTTTCAGTTCTTTTATTGTGGCCGCTGCTTCCAGTCGATCCATACTCACTTCTCCTTAATATATATTTACACTATCCCTAGCGCTATATTTCAATTTTTCCACAATTCCTTTTATTTCTCTGCCTCTTTCTTTGCTGCCACGCAAATCCGGATAGCCTTTTTTCTAATTGCTATTATAGCGGGAGACCTTTCATTGATCAACCGAAAACTAAGTAAATCTATAAATTATAGTTGTTTGGAGATATTTATTTTATATGTACATCATTCTCTAAAAAACAAAAAGGCAAATCAACCGTCTTTCGTTGATCTGCCTCCATTCATCATATTCATACAAATTATGCTACTTCGTATCTACTTAAGACGCCCTCAAATACGTCATCTTTTTCTTGATAGGATACTGTCAGCTTGTGGCTCAAATCCAAGCTGAAAACGCCCATAATGGATTTCGCATCAACGATCACACGATTGTAGCAGATATCAATGTCAAAATCGCACTTATTTGCTGCATTTACAAATTCACCTACAGTTTCTTTTGATAAACGAATTTCTTTCTTATACATTAGGGACTCTCCTTTCCTATTTTCTGGTTTACTTCTTTTATCTGTACGGTTATATCACAGCTGTTCGTATTTGTCAAAACATCTGTACATTTTATAGTATTCCCTTCTCATGTGAATATAAACAAATGTATTTTTTTTGATACAAAAACATTCATAGAATATGATTATATCCGTTATAATCAAAAAGAATGGTTCATAATTTTCAACAATTTTCCATATCCATTCGCTTTCTCTCATCCATATTTTTACAAAATTTTTCTCCTTTTTTCTACTTTTTTATCGCATGAAATTTTAAATCATCGTGATATTTCTTAAATTAAAGAAAGGTTCTAAACAAAACAGATTCATATCTATCCCTTCTGTTTCGCCTAGAACCTTTTCAAATTATATTGATTTCAAATCTTTTTAGTTTTCTTTCACCAGTAAGCTCTTTCCTGTCATTTCCTCTGGCTGCTTTAAGCCCATTAACTCAATTAATGTCGGTGCAATATCTGCCAGACATCCTCCCTCTCTTAATCCATATGCCGGATCTGCATTAACCAAAATAAATGGTACCGGATTGGTTGTGTGGGCAGTAAACGGTTCTCCTGTGACATCATCAACCAATTGTTCTGCATTTCCATGATCCGCACATATAAACATCTGGCCATTTACTTCTTTAATGGCTTCTACTGCTTTACCAACACATGCATCTACAGCTTCCACAGCTTCTACAGCAGCTTTTATGACACCGGTGTGACCAACCATATCCGGATTAGCGAAGTTAATGATAATAACATCATATTTTCCGGACTTGATAGCTTCTACCAGTTTTTCGTCAACCGTATAAGCACTCATTTCTGGCTGTAAATCATACGTAGCTACCTTTGGAGATTTCACTAAAATACGATCTTCTCCTTCATTTGGCTCTTCTACGCCTCCATTGAAGAAGAATGTAACATGTGCATATTTTTCTGTTTCTGCGATTCTAGCCTGCTTTAAACCATTCTTTGCAAGGAACTCACCAAATGTATTGGTAATACTTACTTTGTGGAATGCTACCAGTTTATTTGGAATCGTTACATCATAATCGGTAAAGCATACAAACGTTACCTGTGGTCTTTCTGCACCTCTGTCAAATCCTGTAAATTCATTATCACAGAATACATGGGTCATTTCTCTGGCACGATCCGGACGGAAATTAAAGAAAATAACAGAGTCTTTATCATTCACTGTTCCAATTGCTTTTCCATCTTTCACAACTACAGTAGGAACAACAAATTCATCGGTCACTTCCTTATCATAGGAATTTTGAACCGCGCAAGCACCACACGCTGCCGTTTCGCCTTCACCATAGCGAAGAGCACGATATGCTTTTTCCACACGATCCCAACGGTTATCACGGTCCATAGCATAGTAACGTCCCATTACAGAGGCTACCTGTCCTACACCGATCTCTTCACATTTTTTCATTAATTCTTCTACAAATTCTTTTCCGGATGCCGGTGGTGTGTCACGTCCGTCCAGGAAACAGTGTACAAATACTTTGTCTAATCCGTTTCTCTTTGCCAGCTCCAATAATCCATAAATATGAGTATTGTGGCTGTGAACACCGCCATCGGATACCAGTCCCATTAAATGAAGCGCAGAATCATTCTTTTTACAATTCTCTACTGCCTTCAGAAAAGCTTCATTTTCAAAGAAATCTCCATCAGCAATGGATTTCGTAATTCTTGTCAGTTCCTGATAAACAATGCGGCCGGCTCCCATATTCAAATGTCCGACTTCAGAATTTCCCATTTGACCTTCCGGAAGCCCTACTGCCATACCGCTGGCCTCACCTTTCACAAATGGATACTCTTTCATTAAAGCATCCATAACCGGAGTATTGGCCTGTGCTACAGCATTTCCCTCTGTTTTATCATTTAATCCATATCCATCCAAAATCATTAATACGGTTGGTTTCTTATTCATCTTTATCCTCATTTCTTGCCTATTTCGCATATATTCATTGTAACAGCCCAATTTTATAAAACGCTTCTGAAAAGCAGGAGGTTTAAAATCTCCAATCCTCGATTTTAAACCTCCTTCCCGTAATTATTTATTGTAATTTACAATCTTGCCAAAATCTGGTTTTAAGGAAGCACCGCCTACCAGACCTCCGTCAATATCTGGCTGTGCAAATAATTCCGGAGCGCTGGATGCGCTTACAGAACCGCCGTACTGGATACGAATTGCTTCTGCTGTCGCTTCTCCGTACAATTCTTTTATGCATGCACGGATTGCTGCACAAACTTCTTCTGCCTGTTCGGTTGTCGCAACTTTTCCTGTACCAATTGCCCAAATTGGTTCGTATGCGATTACAGCTGTCGCTGCCTGCTCTGCTGTTACGTTCAGGAATGCGATCTTAATCTGCTGGCGAATCCAATCAATTGTAATGCCCTGTTCTCTCTGTGTCAGAGATTCTCCACAACAGATAATAGGTGTTAAACCATGTTCAAATGCCTTTAACACTTTCTTATTTACTGTTTCATCAGTCTCAGCAAAATATTCTCTTCTCTCGGAGTGTCCGATAATAACATATTTTACTCCGGCATCTGTCAGCATATTTGGAGAAATCTCACCTGTGAAAGCACCCTTCTCCTCAAAATACATATTTTCAGCACCAACCTGGATATTGCTTCCCTTTGCTGCTTCTACTACAGGGATAATATCAATAGCTGGAACACAAAATACTACATCTACATCTTCATTTACTACCAATGGCTTTAACTCGTTTACCAGAGCTACAGCTTCACTTGGTGTCATATTCATTTTCCAATTGCCCGCGATAATTTTCTTACGCATTGTCTTCCTCATTTCTGTATGTTATCCACACGTTTCATTTTTCATTATTTGTTGTCTGCTGCTGCTACACCTGGCAGTTCTTTACCTTCCAGGAATTCCAGAGAAGCACCACCACCTGTGGAGATATGGCTCATCTTGTCAGCAAATCCCAGACGTTTTACTGCATTAACAGAATCTCCACCACCGATTACTGTGGTAGCATCCTTTAATTCTGCTACTGCACGGCAGATTTCCAGGGTTCCTTCAGCAAAGTTTTCAAATTCGAATACACCCATTGGTCCATTCCATACAACTGTTTTTGCACCTTCCAATGCTTTCTTATAATTCTCAATTGTCTTTGGTCCAATATCAAATCCAGACCATCCGGCTTCGATGGTATCTACTGTTGCTTTTTCTGTGTCATTTGCAAAAGACTTTCCTACTACATGGTCAACCGGAAGAAGCAGATTTACACCTTTTTCCTCTGCCTTCTTTACCATATCCAGAGCATACTCCATCTTATCAGCTTCCAACAGAGAATTTCCTACTTCCTGTCCCTGTGCTTTTAAGAATGTATAAGCCATACCACCACCGATAATTAATGTATCCACCTTATCAAGCAGGTTATTGATTACATTAATCTTATCGGAAACCTTAGCTCCACCCAGAATCGCTACAAACGGACGAACCGGATTTTCCACTGCTTCACCAAGGAATTTGATTTCTTTTTCCATCAAATATCCTACTACATTTTCTTTTGTATATTTTGTAACGCCAACATTGGAGCAGTGTGCTCTGTGTGCTGTACCAAATGCATCATTTACAAATACTTCATTATCACAAAGAGCAGCTAATTCTTTTGCATATGTGTCTGCATTTTCATCCTTACCATACTTGGTTTCTTCTACTCTGTAACGGGTATTCTGAAGAAGCAGAACTTCACCTTCCTTCAATTCAGCAGCTACCTTCTGTGTTTCTTCACCAGTTACCTTTGGATCATCTACAAACTTAACGTCTACTCCCAGTCTTTCTGTCAAAGCAACTGCTACTGGTGCTAAAGACATTTCCGGAACCGGTTCACCCTTTGGCTTTCCAAGGTGAGAACATAAAATCACCTTTGCACCTTCTCCCAGCAGTTTTTTGATTGTTGGAAGAGCTCCGTCAATACGATTGTAGTTCTGGATAACACCATCTTTCAACGGTACGTTGAAATCACAGCGAACCAGCACTTTCTTTCCCTTTAAATCTTTCAAATCATCGACTGTTTTCTTATTCAGCATATTGTTATCCTCATTTCTGCACTGTTTTCTATTTTTTTATCCACTGCGTCACAGTGCCTGCGCATCAAAAAGAAAAGGGCCCGGTCCTTTCAGACCGGACCCTTGTTTGAGTCTTTCATCTCTCCCTGTTTACAGCCAAGAAAGATATTGCGATTCTATAAACAATTAAGCTAATTCTGCGAAATACTTAATTGTACGAACCATCTGGCTTGTGTAGGAGTTTTCATTATCATACCAGGAAACAACCTGTACCTGATATAAATCATCACCAATCTTGGATACCATTGTCTGTGTAGCATCAAACAGAGAACCAAAACGCATACCGATAACGTCGGAAGATACGATCTGATCTTCATTGTAACCGAAAGATTCAGAAGCAGCTGCCTTCATTGCTGCGTTAATTCCTTCGATTGTTACATCAGCACCCTTAACAACAGCTGTTAAGATTGTTGTAGAACCTGTTGGAACTGGAACACGCTGTGCGGAACCGATTAACTTACCGTTTAATTCTGGGATTACCAGACCGATTGCCTTAGCAGCACCTGTAGAGTTAGGAACGATATTAACAGCACCAGCACGTGCTCTTCTTAAATCGCCTTTTCTGTGTGGTCCGTCCAGAATCATCTGGTCACCTGTATAAGCGTGAATTGTAGACATGATACCACTCTGAATTGGAGCGTATTCATTTAATGCCTTAGCCATAGGAGCTAAGCAGTTTGTTGTACAGGAAGCAGCAGAAATGATCTGATCCTCTGCTGTTAAAGTCTTTTCATTTACGCTGAATACGATTGTCTTTAAGTCGTTTCCAGCTGGTGCGGAAATAACAACTTTCTTAGCACCTGCATCGATATGAGCCTGTGCCTTAGCCTTAGATGTGTAGAAACCTGTACACTCTAATACTACGTCAACACCGATTTCACCCCATGGAAGCTCTGCAGCATTTGGCATCTTATAGATTGTGATCTTCTTGCCGTCAACGATGATGGAGTCTTCGCCAGCTTCTACTGTATGTCCATCATATCTTCCCTGAGAAGAGTCATACTTTAATAAGTGAGCTAACATCTTAGGATCTGTTAAATCGTTGATCGCTACTACCTCATATCCTTCTGCTCCAAACATCTGTCTGAATGCCAGACGACCGATACGTCCGAAACCATTAATTGCAACTTTTACTGCCATGATTACATTCCTCCTAAAAGAATATTGTTATTCTAAACTGCTGGCCGGTTTTAAGCCAACACTGCAGTCTTTGACAATGTAGATGAATCTTGTTTGTTAAAACTTCATCAACCTATTTTATTGTACATGCTTTTATCGAAAAAGGCAAGTGGTTTTCAAATGTTTTTTCCTTTACCAGTGACAGGTGTTTTACAAAAATCGCCTTTTCCAGACATTTTATCTAAATTTCATCCTTAACATATCCGGCAATATTCATGGCATGATCCGAAATTCTCTCCAAATCTCCCATAATCTCCAGGAATACAACTCCCGCTGATGTATTACATTCTCTGCTGGATAAGCGGGCAATATGCTTATCACGGAACTCTTCTTCCAGCATGTCCACATCATCTTCCATGGAAATTACTTTGCGCAGATACTCTCTGCTATTTGTCTCTCGGCATAAAACAGAATTTTCAAAAGCGCCTATTGCCTTTTGCGCTATGGCTTTCAAATCTTCAATCCCTGTTCCGGAAAAAGAAAGGTCATTATTCAGCATATATTCCACTCGTTCCGCAATGTTTTCCGTATGGTCTCCCACGCGTTCGATATCGTTCACTGTATAAAACAGATTGCTGATAATAAAGTGTTGATCCTCCGACAATGACAAATTATTAATCTTCACCAGATATTCTGTCAAAATCTTTTCCAAATTATTAATGGTTTTCTCATTTTCATAAACCTGCTTCACTTTTTCAGGATCCCTGTCATAAACCGCTTCCATAGAAAGTTTTGCATTTTCCAATGTGACATATCCCATATGCACCACTTCTTTTAATGCACTTTCCACTGCGAATGCCGGAGATTCCAGTATACGTTCATCCAAATGTCTGGATGCTGCTGTTTCTTCGCTGTCTTTTTCCTCAATAGGCACCTTTTTCTCCGGAACCAGCCTGCTGGATAATTTTACCAGAAAATCAGCGAATGGAAATAGTACAATGGTACATGTAATATTGAATATCGTGTGAAATACGGAAATTCCAACACTATTAATCGGTGCTTGGCCAATGGAACGGAAAATATGAAATAAAATAAATCCTCCTACACCAAACAGAATCGTTCCAATCACGTTGAAACTCAAATGAATGACAGCCGCGCGCTTAGCATTTCTGGGCGTTCCCATACTGGAAAGCAATGCAGTCACACAGGATCCTATGTTTGATCCAAGACTAATATAAACTGCAGATGCTGTTGTAACTACACCGCCTGTAGATGCAAGCATTTGAAGAATGCCCACCGATGCAGATGAACTTTGCATCAGTGCCGTCACCAATGCACCAATGGCAATACCTAAAAGTGGATTTTCCCCAAACAGGCGGAATGCATTTGTAAAAATAGGCAATTCTGTATAAATAGCCACTCCGTTTTTCATAAAATCAAGACCCAAAAACAGAAGTCCCAATCCGACCAAAATCTGACCGGCCAGCTTTTTTCCCTGTTTCTTGGCAAACATTGTAAAAAA
This sequence comes from Lachnospiraceae bacterium, assembly GCA_026169045.1. Taxonomy (GTDB): domain Bacteria; phylum Bacillota; class Clostridia; order Lachnospirales; family Lachnospiraceae; genus Fimimorpha. The sequence goes on from JAPFDH010000034.1 coordinate 19,958, forward strand.
AGCTCCTATTCCAATTAAAAACGGAGCATACAGCGATGGGGACATTGCTTTAAATGCATCTCCCAATGATTCCATAGACACAATCCACGAAGTGATACAGGTACCAATATTGGCTCCCATAATAACACCTACTGCCTGTCCTAAGCCCATTAACCCTGCATTGACAAACCCAACTACCATAACGGTAGTAGCTCCGCTACTCTGGATAATTGCCGTTATCAATGCTCCCACCAAAATCGCCAAAACACGATTATTCGTCAAAATTCCAAGTAGCTGCCGCATTCGATCACCAGCAGAGCGCTGAATCCCATCCGACATTACGTGCATACCATACAAGAACATACCAAGACCGCCACAAAATGTAAACAAATTTCCCACGTGGTCAATCACTGATAAATTCTCAATCGACGCCGCCAAAGCCATTTTTTTATTCCTCCCATATTTTACTTTTGTAAAATCGACGGCAGCCGCTTTAAGGACAGTTTTTCATTTCAACAATCCCATAAAAGCGTTTATTCCATGAGAATCTGTTTTTCAAATAAACGATCTCATGTCCGTACTTTTTATCATTTTATCGGAAATTAACATTAATGTAAATACCCCCCCATTGACATTTTTCTTTCTGTGAATTATTCTGAAGGAAATGGCTCCTTTTATTTTTATCGCTATTATGTTGCTGTGAGTTTTACTTAATCCAATGGTATTTTTTGTAATTTTAGCAATTTTAAGAAATTATATACGGAGGAATTTTTATGGTTACATCAGATTTTCACATGCACACAGATTTTTCAACTGACTCCAAGGCATCCGCTGAAAAACAAATCTTATCGGCTATTTCCCGTCAACTTACCCATATTTGTATTACCGATCACGAGGATTACGGATACCCTACAGGAAATTTTCATTTAAATCTCCCTGAATATACAAGAAAAATTAAAGAACTACAAACCACATTTTCTGATCAGATACGTATTGAACTTGGAATCGAAGCAGGGCTCAGACCCGATTATCAAAAGGAAATTTCCTCCATTCTGAATTCCTATCCTTTCGATTTTATCATCGGATCCAGCCATGTAGTTCAGGGAAAGGATCCATACAATGCTGATTTTTGGGAGGGGATTCAAGAAAAAGAAGGTATCATTCTTTATTTGGAAGAAACATTGAAAAATATTGAACTATTTGATGATTTTGACGTATACGGCCATATCGATTATATTATCCGTTATGTTCCATCCGGACAACGTTTTTACTCATATTCGGATTATTCTGATCTTCTGGATGCCATTTTAAAAACACTGATCCAAAAAGGAAAAGGAATCGAATGTAATACCGGTGGATTTAAATATGGTCTCGGACATCCCAATCCCCATGAAGATCTTTTAAAGAGATATGTCCAACTGGGCGGAGAGATTCTTACTATCGGTTCGGATGCCCATGCACCGGAACATGTGGCATATGATTTTCAGAAATTACCAGATCTGCTGTTATCCTGCGGTTTCAAATATTATACCACCTTTCATGAACGCAAACCCCAATTTCATCGCTTATAATTTATGTTTCACACAAAAAGGGGATGTCGGATAAATCCGATTTTCAACCCCTAGTACTTTAAGAGGAGACGGTCCTGTAAAATTCAGGCTTTTTCAAAGCCTTAAATTAAAACAGGACCGTCTCCTCTTTTCAGTGTTTCCTATTTTGGGGCGCA